>JANQKT010000233.1 GCA_028280965.1 Phycisphaeraceae bacterium | reverse complement strand
ACTCGAGCCGGCCGACCTCGGCGCGGATGGTCTGCTCGGGCGCCTGCTTGGCGGCGGTCGCCGCGGCGGGCGCTTTTTCAGCCGTTTGCGGCTTAGCGGGTGTTTCGGCCTTCGCGGGCACGGCTGGTGCCGATTCGGGTGTTGTAGTCGGCGTGGGCTCGTCTGCGGGTTGCTGAGGCGCTGAAGATTGCCCGGCTGCTGAAGCGGCCCCGTCCGGGGCCGGGGTCTCGGGTTCAACGGGCGCCTGCGGCGTTTCAGTTGGTTGCGGTGCCGGTGCGTCCGCCAGCACGCCGTCGAGCGCGAGCACGGCCTGCGCGTCGCCCTGGTGCGAGCCGGCGGACTCGGCGGGAAGCGCCTCGTATCGGCCCAGCGCCTCCATGTTCCGTGTCAGCGTGTCGAGCTGCCACGACAGCGCACGGCCCTGCTCGAGCCAGGTCGATTGCTCATCGATCAGCCACTTGATCGCCTTGATCCGCACGACGATCTCGGGCAAGAGGTCGTGCGGCGCCTCGGCGATGCCGCCCGCGATCCCCACCAGCAGGCGGATCGCCTTGTTCAGCCCGTCGAGCTCGAAGAACTCGGCGGTCTTGCTGAGGTTGTCGGCGATCTCGGCGAGCTGGGCCGCGGCCTCCTCGCGCGTCGCGTCGTTGCTCATCTGCCCGATCGTCTCGTCGAGCTGGCCGGCGTAGTCGCGCATGTCCGCGACCATGAACTCCAGCAGGTCCTGCTTCTGCGGCGGCAGCTCGAGCGGGCTGCCCGGCAGGCCGTCGTCGGGTGTGGCGCTGTCTTCGTCTACGGCCGGGGGCGGTTCACCGCCCGGGTCTGCGCCGGCGTTTGTGCCTGTATCCGAGCTTGTGTCCGCGCTCGCGGCCCCGGCCGCTTCTTTGCCTTCGATGATCGCCTTGAGCTGCGCGACGAGTTCTTCGGGTGCTTCCTGCGCGTCCAGGCCCGAGCCGAGCTGGTCGATCTGGTTGCGGACGACGTCCGCGGACTGGAGCAGCGCGTCCATCACCTCGGTGGTCATCGCGATCTCGCCCTTGCGCAGGCGGTTGAGCGCATCCTCCGCGACGTGCGCGAAGCGGATCACGCTCTCGAGCCCCAGGAACGAGGCCGCGCCCTTGATCGTGTGCAGCGCGCGGAACGAGGCGTTGAGCAGGTCGGCCTGTTCGCTGTCGTCCGCGGACTCGAGCTTGACCAGGTCCGCGTCGAGCTGCTCGATCAGCTCGCCCGACTCGGTCAGGAAGTCCTGCATCAGGCTGGCGTCAAAGTCACTCATCTAAAGGGTCCTCGGCGGCTCCGCGCCGGTGTGCGTTGTGGTCAGGACTTGCGGTATGCGAAGGCCTGCGGGAGGTCGAGCTGGGTGAACTGGACGTCGAGGTTCCGCAGCGACTCGCTGTGGCCGATAAAGAGCGTGCCGTCGTCGGCGAGCTGGTTGTGGAACATCTTGACGACCTTCTTCTTCATGTCGTCGTCGAAGTAGATCATGACGTTGCGGCACATGATCATGTCGAACGTGCCGAACCGCCGGGCCGCGAACACGTCGTTGAGGTTCAGCTTCTCGAAGTGGACCATGGACATGATCTCGGGGTCGAGCTGGAAGGTGGACCCGTCGGCGGTGAAGTACCGCGACATGATGCCCGCGTCCACGCCGCGGACCGCGTAGTTGTGGTACTTGCCTTCGCGCGCCTGGTTGAGCACCTTCTCGGAGATGTCGGTCGCGAGGATCTCGATCTTCCAGTCCATCAGGCGCACGCCCATCGACCGGTGGATCTGCATCGCCAGGGTGTAGGGCTCCTCGCCGGACGAGCATGCGGCGGACCAGATCCGCAGGGTCTTGCCGGCCCTGCGCGCTTCGAGCAGCTCGGGCAGGATGCGCTCCTCGAAGGTGCGCAGCTGCGGCTCGTTGCGGAAGAAGCTCGTCTCGTTGATCGTGATCCGGTTGAACATCTCCTGGAACTCGTCGGACTGGTAGGGCCCGGCGGTCAGGAACATGAGGTACTGGTCGAAGTCGTCGAATTCCAACTCCTCAACCCGCCGTGACAGCCGGCTCTCGAGGACGTACTTCTTCGAGTCCTGGAAGTGGATCCCGGCGCGGTCGTAGATGATCTTCCGCAGCTGGTTGAACTGCGCGTCGGACATACTGATGGTCGTGGGCATCTTGCCTCCTAGCCCCCGCTTACGGTCTGGTTTACGCCGCCTGAGCGGTGGTAGTGCTGTTGCCTGCGGCGGCCGCGGCCTGCTCGAGCTCGCTGGGGCTGAAGAGTTTTTCCAGTGACAGGAGGATGAGCAGGCCCTCGTCGAGCTTGCCGACGCCCTGGACGTACTCGCTGTTGGTGCCGCAGGCCATCGCCGGGGCCGGCTCCACGATGTCGCTGCCGATGCGTAGCACGCGGTTGACCTTGTCAACGGTAAAGCCGATGACGCGTGCTTCGGTCTCGCCCTGGACCTCGACAACGATGATGCGTTCGTCGCCGGTGTCTTCGCCGACCGGCATGCCGAAGCGCTTGCGCAGGTCAACGACGGGGATCACCTTGCCGCGCAGGTTGATGACGCCCTCGACGAAAGGCGGGCTCTGGGGCACGCGTGTGATCGCCATCATCCGGTTGATCTCCTGGACGGCGAGGATCGAGATGGCGTATTCCTCTGCGCCGACGACGAAGCTGACCAGCTGCAGCAGGTCCTGGTCGGACTGCTGGGCGTTCACGTTGTCGGTGGTGGGTTCGATCGATTCAGACATGGCATGCTCCGCGGGGGTGATGGCTCAGTGCCGGTAGCCGGCGTGGCCGGTCAACGCTGTATCGCTCATCGACGCGGGCCCCCCGCGGCTTTAGGCGGGGGCCGGCCGTTGGGGTGAAAAGGCGGACTTGCCGGCGAAGCCGGTTAGCCGGCGGGCGGTCAGATCGACTCGCCGTGCATCACGACACAGGAGCGCCCGGCGTTCTTCGCCCGATAAAGCGCGCGGTCTGCCGCGGCGAGCAGGTCGCCGGCGGAGGCGGCCTTGGCCTGCCGACGCGTGGCGACGCCGGCGCTGATCGTGACGTGCGAGCCGCAGCCCAGGCGCTGCGCGAGGTCCGTATATGCGATCGTGAAGTCCGACTGGATACGCTGCGCGACCTGGCGGGCTTCCTGCGGGTCGGTGTCCGGCAGCAGCAGGGTGAACTCGTCGCCGCCGATGCGCCCCGCCGCGTCCGCCGCCCGCGCGTTGGCCGTCAGCACGCGCGCGACGAGCATGAGCACCCGGTCGCCCGCGGGGTGGCCGCAGGTGTCGTTGAGCTGCTTGAACCCGTCCAGATCGATCGCGATCAGCGCCAGCTCGCTGCCGTGCCGCTGGGCGTGGGCGAACTGCTGGTCCAGCGCCTGGGTCACGGCCCTGCGGTTGGCGATCCCGGTGAGCGCGTCGGTGGACGCGATCGCTTTCAGTTCCTGCACAAGGCTTTGGAGCTGTTCGTTGCGCGTGCGCAGCTGCCCGAGCGTCGCGGTGAGCTGCACCTGCAGCCGGGCGTTCTCCTGCTTGACCTGGTGCAGCACCAGGCTCTTCTCGATCGCCGCGGGCAGCGCCGCCAGGTAGCCCCCGGACTTCACAACAAAGTCGTAAGCCCCTTCGCGCATCGTTTCCGCGGCGCGCACCTTGCTGTACTCGCTGGCGAGCATGATGATCGGCATGTCCGGCCGAAGCAGCAGCAGCTCCTCGATCACCGCCAGGCCGTCCGCGCCGTCCGGGCTCGTGGCGCTCAGCGCCAGGCTGAACGCATCGAGGTCGCCGGCCAGCGCTTCCTCAAGCGACACCGCGCGGGTGACGCAGGGCTGGTTGTAGTACCCGTTGATGGCCTGTTCGATGTCGCCTGCGGACTGCCCGTCGGGCTCAATCAACAGCACGCGCGGCGCTAGCGGATCGCCGGCATCGAGTGCGTTCAGGTTCGCAGGCAGTTCGAACATGGGCCCCCAACTTGTACAAGCCATCGGGATGGATGCAGCAACAGCGCCGCCGCCGACAGTGGCATGGGGTACGTATCGGTCAGGCGGTTGCACGGATTAAGCGGCAGGGCACATCGCCTAGCCATCCATGTCTTCATAGATCAGGTACGGCGTCGCCGACATCCCGAGCCCCCGGTAGGTCTGCTGCGCCCGCGCGTTGTCGCGTTCGACGTAAAGCCGATAACCGCAGACCCCGCCCGTCGATTCGCCGAGTGCGCGCACCGCGGCGTAGAGCTTCTTGAATACGCCCCGCCGACGGTGCCCGGGGTGGACGTACACGCTCTGGACCCACCACACCTGCCCGTTGCGCCAGTCCGACCACTCGTAGGTGATCAGCAGGCAGCCGACGACCTCGCCTTGCTCCGACTCGGCGACGAGGTACCGCCCGTGGCCCGGCTCGGCGAACACCCGGCGGACTCCGTCCGTCAGCGTCTCAAGATCGAGCGTCTTGCCCTCGGTCTCCTCCGCCATCGCCAGGTTGTAGCGGGCGATCGTCTGGGCATCTTCAACAATGGCGGGTCGCGTGATGTACATAGTGCGGGAGCATGGATTAGGAAATCAGCCAAGACTCTACGCCCACGGCGTTGGCTTTGCCAACGCCGTGGGATCAACCCCCAACTGATACACTACGTCCATGCAAGCCATTCAATCTACGATCGTCATGATGGTGTGCCTTTGCCTGATGACCGGTTGCCGGTCTGCAGGCGAATCTGTGCATGCAGATCAACAGGATGATGCGGCCAAACAGATCGCGCCCTACGCTTTTGGAGCCGACCAGCGCCCCGCCGTCCACGCCTCGGCTATCGAGGTCCTCCGCGACCGCGGATTCGAGATCGAACGCAACGACTACCGCTTCGGTGTGATCACCACCAAGCCCAAGGAGGCGCCGACCGCCGCCGAGTTCTGGATTGACGACCCGACGACACCCGCCCAGCACAGCGCGGACACGCTCAACGCGCACCAGCGGACGGTGCGCGTGCGGGTCGAGAAAGACAAGTCGCGATATACGCTCACCGTCGAGGTCCTGGTCGAGCGCCTCCAACGCCCCGCGCGTTACCTGACCCACTCGGCGACCGGCCAACTCTCCGCCGAGTACGCCGCCACGCCGACGCACCTCAGCGACCGCGGCCTCGACGGCCCCTACGCCCAGATGCTCACGCGCGACCCGCACCTCGAGCGCCGCCTGACCGACGCGATCCGCCAACACGCCCGGTAACCCTGGCAGTCACCCGTTAGCCGTTGCCTGCAAGGCGACGCGCCCGAGCGCTCGATCAGTCCATCCACCTCACCTGCCCGCGTCCGAGAACGCCCGATCCGGTACCATCACAACCAGGCACCCGCAGCGACCCGATCTTTATAGACGGGTCGGCGTTCGATCGGGCCCTCGCCACTCGCTTATAAACAACCACGGAACCGCACCGATGACCACCGCCACCGCCGAGCGTACCTTCCCCATCGACCTGGATACGTATCAGGATATCGCCCTGGACCCGAGCAGCCCCAAACTGACCGACGACCAGCGGGCTGCGCTCAGGCACAACATCGACCTCTGCCGCGACGCGATCACCTTCTTCACCGCCTTCGCCGGCGCCCGCGGGCTCTCCGGGCACTCCGGCGGGCCGTTCGACACCGTCCCCGAAGTCGTCATCATCCGAGCTTTCATCGAGCACGCCAAGCAGGGCGGCACACCCGACGTCCTGCCCATCTTCTTCGACGAAGCGGGCCACCGCGTCGCGACGCAGTACCTCCTCGCCGTGCTCGAAGGCGCGCTGCCCGTCGAAAAACTCTTCCACTACCGCGAGTTCGACCAGCACCTGCCCGGCCACCCCGAACGCGGGTTCACGCCCGGCGTCAAGTTCTCTTCCGGCCGGCTCGGCCACATGTGGCCCTACGTCAACGGCGTCGCCATGGCCAACCCCGATCAGACCGTCTTCATGCTCGGCAGCGACGGCTCGCAGCAGGAAGGCAACGACGCCGAGGCCGCCCGCCTCTGCGTCGCCCAGAACCTCAACGTCAAGCTGCTGATCGATGACAACGACGTCACCATCGCCGGCCACCCCAGCGACTACCTCAAGGGCTACGACGTCGCCAAGACCCTCGAAGGCCACGGCCTGGATGTCTCGACCTGCCAGGGCGAAGACATCGATGCGCTCTACCAGCACATGTGCACCGCGCTGCAGGTCGATGGTCCGGTTGCTTTGATCTGCAAGCGCCCCATGGCCCCGGGCATCCCGGGTGTTGAAGGAACCACGCACGGCCACGACGTCTTCAAGGCCGACGCCGCGATCGCCTACTTCGAGGCCAGGGGCAACCCCGACGCGATCGAGCTGATCAAGAACGCGCCGAAGGTGGACAGCCGCCCGCACTACCCCGGCGGGTCCGAAGAGGCCGTCGCCAATCGCGCCCAGTTCGGCACCGTCATGTGCGAGGTCCTCGCGGAACTCGACGAGAAGACGCGCAACGAGACCGTCAAGGTCTTCGACTGCGACCTCGAAGGCTCGACCGGCATCGCCGCGATCCGCAAGGCCTACCCGGACATCTACGTGCTCGGCGGGATCATGGAACGCGGCAACTACTCCGCCGCCGCCGGCTTCGGCATGGACGAGAACAAGCAGGGCGTCTTCGCGACCTTCTCCGCCTTCCTGGAGATGTGCGTCTCCGAGATCACGATGGCCCGGCTGAATCAGTCCAACGTGCTCGCCCACTTCAGCCACGCCGGCGTCGACGACATGGCCGACAACACCTGCCACTACGGCATCAACAACCTCTTCGCCGACGGCGGGATCGAAGAGGGCGACACGACCAAGGTCTACTTCCCCGGCGACCCCGCCCAGTTCGCCGCCTGCGTCAAAAAAGTCTTCCACGACAAGGGCCTGCGCTTCGTCTTCTCCAACCGCAGCAAGATCCCGTACATCCTCAAGGAGGACGGCAGCCGCTTCTACGACGACGACTACAAGTTTGAAACCGGCAAGGACGACCTGGTCCGCGAAGGCGACGGAAGCGGGTATATCGTCTCTTTCGGCTCGGCGCTCTACCGCGCTGTCGCCGCGGCGGAGAACCTCAAGCAGGACGGCATCGTCGCCGGCGTCGTCAGCAAGGCCACGCTCAACGCCTACGATGAAGAAGTGATGGCCAGGCTCGCGAAGGCGAAGTGGGTCCTCGTCGCCGAGGAGTTCAACGTCAAGACCGGCCTGGGCTCGCGCTTCGGCAGCGAGCTCCTGAAGCGCGGCTTCGCCGGCAAATACAACCACATCGGCATCCACAAGGAAGGCCCGTCCGGCCTGTGGCGCCAGATGGGCTTCCACGGCCTGGACCCCGAAGGCATCGCGAACGCGGTGAAGGCGCTGGCGTGAGCCGTCGGTCAAGCTCAGCAAGACGTGAAGCCCACGCCGAGAAAGCGTGGGTTTTTCAATTTACGCGCGTCCTGTCTTCGAGGGCCAGATTGCTTAGAATTGAATTGCCGAGTGTCGGGCCTTGTATCCAGACGCAGGTTGTCAAAAACGCCGGAGCAAAGAAGGCCTCTCATGAACAAACCTTTCTCTTCATCACTTCTTTACGTTTTTGCGATCCTCATCACCGCGGCGATCGCCCTCTACGCCGCCGCCAACACTCCCGGCGGGTCGGGCACGTTCGAGGAGTACCCCGTGCCGCGCGACGAGGTGATCTGCTTCGCGCTCTACACCGTCTCGGACGACACGCTCAAGCTCACCGCGCAGCTCTACCCGCTCAAGGCGGGCGAAGACCGGGCCGTGCGGCTGGAAGTGAAGGCCGGCGACACGTGGAAAGAAGTCGCGCGCACCGAGGTCATCGAGTACGGCTGGACCGCGCCGCTGCGCGTCGAGGACTGGGACGACAGCAAGGACGTGCGCTACCGCGTCGCCCACGGCGACTCGGCGTTCTACGAGGGCACCATCCGCAAGAACCCGGTCGACAAGGACGAGATCGTCATCGCAGGCTTCACCGGCAACTCGGTGAACGCGCGGCACGGCGGCGACATCTCACGCCAGGACCTCATCGACAACATCAAGAAGATCGACGCAGACGTCCTGTTCTTCTCCGGCGACCAGGTCTACAGCCACACCCAGCACTACAAGTTCTGGCTGAAGTTCGGTCGGGACTTCGGCGAGATCATCAAGGACCGCCCGACGATCACGATCCCCGACGACCACGACGTCGGCCAGCCGAACATCTGGGGCGCGAGCGGCAAGAAGTCGACGATCGGCGGCGCGTCGGACGGCGGGTACGCCCGGCCGATCGATTACGTGAAGTCGGTCGAACGTGCTCAGACCAGTCACCTGCCCGACGCGTTTGACCCGACACCGATCCAGCGCGGCATCGGCGTCTACTACACGCACTTCACCTGGGGCCGGGTCAGCTTCGCCATCATCGAGGACCGCAAGTTCAAGACCGGGCCCGCCGGCCTGATCCCCAAGCAGGGGCCCCGCCCCGACCACATCCGCAACCCCGACTACGACCCCAGCAGCGTCAACGTGCCCGAGGCCGTGCTGCTCGGCGAGCGGCAGCTCGAGTTCCTCGACGCGTGGGGGCAGGACTGGACGGACGCCGACATGAAGGTTGCGCTATCGCAGACGATCTTCGCCGGCGGGGCGCACATCCACGGCAAGGTCGGCGGGCGGCTCCACGCCGACCTCGACTCCAACGGCTGGCCCCAGGCCGGTCGCAACCGCGCGATCGACGCGATGCGCAAGTGCTTCGCCGTCCACTTCGCGGGCGACCAGCACCTCGCGACGATCTTCCACCACGGCATCGATGACTTCGGCGACGGCAACTACTCGTTCTGTGTCCCGTCGATCGCGAACCTCTACCTGCGCTGGTGGCGCCCGCTCGAGCCCGGCGCGAACCGCCTGCCGGGCGCGCCCGAGTACACCGGTGACCACCTCGACGGGTTCCACAACAAGCTGACCTGCTACGCCGCCGCCAACCCCGACGACCGGCCCGCCAACGGCGACAAGCTGACCACCCGCGCCGCGGGCTTCGGCGTCCTGCGGCTCAACACTGACACCCGGCAGATCACGATGCAGTGTTTCCCGCGCAACGTCGATGTGAACGACCCCAACACCAGGCAGTATCCCGGTTGGCCCAAGACGATCGACCAGACCGACAACTACGGCCGAAAGGCCGTGGCCTACCTGCCGATGCTGAAGGTCACCGGCCAGACCGACCCGCTGATCAAGGTCATCGACGAGGCAACCGGTGAATGGGTCTACGCAATGCGGATCAAAGGAAGCACGTTCAAGCCCAAGGTCTTCAAAGGCGGCAAGTACACCATCGAGGTCGGTGAGGGGGAGTCGAAGCAGGTGCTGAAAGGGGTTGAATCAGATGGGATCAATGGGACGAAGACGATCGGTGTGAATTTCTGATCGTCATCAAGAGCCGCGCCGGGTCTGCCTTTCGTGGCCTACTCCGTCATGGGGCGGGCTTTGGGTCACCTACATGTTTATTGGCTGCCTCTCCTTCATCTGCTTGTTGCTTAAACTCGGGTAGCGCCAGTTCGTCGAGCTTGATCCGCGGCGAGTTCAGGCTGATGTGGACGGTGAATTGGTTGGACACGCGCACATCGTGGGCAATCAGCCAATCGGCTTCGCCTTCGAATTCGCGATTATCGAAACGAACGGCGACGGAAGCACCCGGGCATTTGGTTAGATCATCGATCATGAGATTCAGGGCTTGGGTCTGCCCTTGGTATCTCAGGGAAGTAAACGAATTGATGAAATGACCACCTACAAACTTGCAGTCATCGCGATTGAGAGCCGTACTAATCTTCTCGCGATCGGCCTCGGAGAAATCCGATGGCAGGGCAACATCAGGGGAGCTCAGCTTGCCTGCCCAGGCCATTGCTTGGGTCGCAATAATCGCCGTGACGAGCGTAGCTAAACAAGCAAAAGCGACTATTTTCGACGGTTTCATCACAGGGTCTCCTTGATAGGCGCCAGTTCAACGGTCGAGGACATCCAGAAGCTCATACGTTTGGAAACACTATTTATTATCGATTGTTGAAAATGATTAATGCGGCACTTCCTTCACCGCGTTGCGGTTCCACGCGGGCACGCGGACCACGATCTTCTCGTTCGCGGTCTGGATCTTCGCCTGGCAGGACAATCTTGAGGTGATGTCGTTGCCGGGGGCCTCTTCGACGCGGTCGAGCTCTTCGTCCTCGGCCTCGTTGAAGGCGTCCTCGCCTTCGTCGAGCATGACGTGGCAGGTGGAGCAGGCGCAGACGCCGCCGCAGGCGTGCTCGATGGCGATGTTGTTCTCCAGCGCGAGTTCGAGCAGGGACTGGCCGAGCGCGCCCTTGACCTCGACCGTGGACTCGGTTTGGTTGAGCGATTCGGGGTCTTCGAGCTCGAAGGTGACCGGGATGTTGCGTGGGCCGAGCTGTTCGCCCGAGGCTTTCATGTGCATGGTTGGGGGTCCTCTCGGTCGTGAACAACTATTTTAGGCGTACTGCTCGGCCGCGGCCTCGATCTCCTCGAGCGCCAGCGGCGGCGCGGTGACCGAGCCGAGCGTGATGGTCTTTCGGCTGCCGTGGTAGTCGCTGCCGCCGGTCGTGATCAGGCCGAACCGCTCGGCCAACGCGGTCAGCCGGCGGACGTCGCCGGGCTCGTGGTCGGTGTGTTTCGTCTCGATCCCGTCCAGCCCGAGGTCGGTGAGCCTGGCGACCGCGTGCTCCAGCGCGTCCGCCCCGAGCCGCAGGTGCACCGGATGAGCCAGCACGGCGACGCCCCCGGCGGCGTGGACCGCATCAATCGCCTGCGCCGCGGTCGGCAGGTCGCGCGCCACGTACGCGGCGGCGCCCTGGCCGAGGTAGCGCGCGAAGGCCTCGTGGATCGACTTGACGTAGCCCTTCTGCAAGAGCACCTGCGCGATGTGCGGCCGGCCGAGCGTGCGCGACACTTCGCCGCCGCCGTTGGTTGCGACGGCGGCGTGGACCTCGTCCTCGGTGATGCTGACGCCCAACCCGCGGAGCCTGTCGAGGATCTGCGGGTTGCGCGTCGCGCGGGCGTCCTGCATGCGCTGCTCGAGCGCTAGGAGCTCCGCCGAGCCCGTGCGGATGCGGTAGCCGAGCAGGTGGACCGCGCCGAGGGGCGCGTCGCTATCGGGATCGACCGCTTCGCCGGCAACCGCGTCGGTGACGACGGATAGCTCGATACCGGGCAAAAAGCGGACGCCGAGCTTGTTGGCGGCCCCTTCCGCGGCCGCCAGGCCGGCGGTCGTGTCGTGGTCGGTCAGCGCGAAGCCATCGAGCCCGGCCTGCTTCGCCAGGCGCGGCAGGTCGGCGGGGTCATCAGTCCCGTCGGAAGCGGTCGAATGGGTGTGCAGGTCCACGCGCATCAGAACGCGGCATCATAGCGTGGTCGATGTGTTTGAGTACCGGTGACGTGCAGCATCGCGGCTGTTGTTGTCATGATTGCAGTTTTGAACAGCCGCGACGCTACGCGTCGCCGGGCGAACTACACTATCCCCATGACCGCAACCGACACGACGACCCTCCGCATCGGGCACAGCCCCGACCCCGACGACGCGTTTATGTGGTGGCCGCTGGCGAACTTCGTCGGGCCCGACGGCCACCGCTACACGCCGAAGATCGATACGCGCGGCTACGAGTTCGTGCATGTGCTGGAAGATATCCAGTCGCTGAACGTCCGCAGCGCGAAGGGCGAACTGGAGATCACCGCGATCTCGATCCACCAGTACCCGTACGTCGCGGACAAGTACGCGCTGACCAGCTGCGGCTCGTCGATGGGCGACGGCTACGGGCCGATGATCATCTCAAAGACAGCGGGCATATCGCCGGCTGATCTGAAAGGCAAGAAGCTCGCGATCCCCGGCGAGCAGACGACCGCATGGCTGTCCACCCAGCTCTGGCTGAAAGAGCACGGCCTGAGTAAGGACCATGTCGTCTTCGAGAACGTGATGTTCGACGAGATCATCCCGAAGGTTGTTAACGGCTCGTACGACGCGGGCCTGATCATCCACGAGGGGCAGATCACCTACAAGAACAGCGGGCTCGAACTGGTCGTTGACCTGGGCAAGTGGTGGACGCGGTCGCGCGGCCTGCCGCTGCCCTTGGGCGGCAACTGCATCCGCCGAGACCTGGGCGACGCGATGCCCGCGGTTTGCCGAGTGCTGCTGGATTCGATCGAGTACGCGCTTGAGCACCGCGAGGAGGCGGTCAAGTTCGCGCTCAACTGGGCGCGCGACATGGGCGCCGACCTCGCTGACGAGTTCGTCGGGATGTACGTCAACCAGTGGACGCTGGACTACGGCGACCGCGGACGCGACGCGGTGCAGCAACTACTCACCGAAGGCGCCGAGGCGGGGATCGTGCCGGCGCTTCCGGGGGCCGATGGCGTGGTGGGTTTTGTCGATCCCGCTTGAACGCGCGTCATTTGTGATGCCCCTATCATCCCGTTATGCGTTACCGCCTGATCGCGATCGACCTGGATGGCACGCTGCTTTGTCCAGAAGGTGAAGTGAGCGGAGAGAACCGCGCTGCGTTGCACGCTGCCCACGAGGCGGGGGCGCTCATCCTGCCCTGCACCGGGCGCGGCTGGCGCGAGTCGCGTCGGCCGATCGCTTCGGTGCCCGACAGCGCTGTCGGCGTGTTCAACACCGGCGCAATGGTCTGCGCGCTCGGCGACGGCGCGACGCGCGATCGCGCCGCGTTTGAGCCTGGCACCGCCCGGCAGATCATCGATAGGCTGACCGACACCGGCGAGCCTATCGATGATCTGCCGGGCGGTGCCAGGCTCAAACGCGGCGCGATCGCGCGGCGCGCCGTCGCCGAGCGCGCAGACCATTGCGCCGGTGTTGAACACGCCGACAGTGCTGTCGGGCACCG
>JANQKT010000163.1 GCA_028280965.1 Phycisphaeraceae bacterium | reverse complement strand
TGGACTTGTAAAGAAGCACGATCTCCGGCGCCAAAACGCACAGGCCAGGGGCTGCCGAAAACCAGGCTTGTTCGATTGGGATAGATATTTCATGGTCGCGCCGAAAGATAAACGTTTCGTCATCGACCTCGTTGATCAACAGCTCGATTCGGCTGGTTTTGTTACCGGCCGGGCAGGCCCAGAGTTCGTGGATCGGTGCTTCAAGAAAGTCACCTGTTGGCCAATCGTATTCAATGCCGCCGGAGAGAAAGGTCCAGTGCCACCCTAAACCGTGGCGTTGCCGCTGGAAGGGGAGCTGATCGCGGCGTGCGATTGCGATATCGAGATCGCGGTGAGCCCTGGTCTGTCGGCCGATAAAGAGGTCGATCGCCTATCCGCCGCAAACATACCAAGGCCGATTGATATTGCTTAGCGGCCGCGTTGTGTTGATGATTGTTTCAATCATCCTGATTGGTCTGCGGTATGAATGGCCCGTTGCCGCAGCATGTGGTCCGCGAGGACCAGCGCCATCATCGCCTCGCCCATCGGGACGAAGCGTGGCAGCAGGCAGGGGTCGTGCCGGCCGCGCGTGGCGATGGTCGTGGGTTTGCCGTTGCGGTCAACGGTCGGGCGGTCCTGCGGGATGCTGCTGGTGGGCTTGACGGCGCAGCGGAGGACGATGGGCAGGCCCGATGAGATCCCGCCGAGCATCCCGCCGTGACGGTTGGTGTCCGTGCCGATGGGCGGCGCTTTGTCCGCGTCGGGCACGAACGTGTCGCAGTGCTCGGTGCCGCGGGCGGTCGCGACGCCGAAGCCCTGGCCGTACTCGACGCCCATGACCGCGGGCAGGGAGAACATCGCCTTGCCCAGGTCGGCCTTGAGCTTGTCGAAGACCGGCTCGCCCCAGCCGGCGGGGACGTTCGTGGCGACGATCGTCGAGGCCCCGCCGATGGAGTCCTGCCGCTTGCGGACATCGGTGATGAGCTCTTCCATCTTCGCCGCCATGTCGGCGTCCGGGCAGCGCACCGGATTGGCTTCGACCTGTTCGAGCGTGACCTCTTCGGGCTTGATGCCGGTGGCGCGAAGCTCGCCGACCTGATCGACGTAGCCGACGACCTCGATGCCGTGGGTCAGTCGGAGCAGCTTCTTCGCGATCGCCGCCGCCGCGACACGCACGGTGGTTTCACGCGCCGACGAGCGCCCGCCGCCGCGGTAGTCGCGCAGGCCGAACTTGGCGTCGAACGTGTAGTCCGCGTGGCCGGGGCGGTACTTGTCTTTGATGTCGCCGTAGTCCTGCGACCGCTGGTCCTCGTTGCGGATGAGGATGGCGATAGGCGTGCCGGTGGTCCTGCCCTCGAAGACGCCGGACAGGATCTCGGGCGTGTCGTCTTCCTTGCGCGGGCTCACGATCCGCGACTGCCCGGGCTTCCGCCGTTGCAGGTCCGGGATCAGGTCCTCAGCGGACAGCTCCATCCCGGGGGGGCAGCCGTCGACAATGCAGACATTGCCCGGCCCGTGCGATTCGCCGGCGGTCGTGACGCGGAAGAGGGTGCCGAAGGTGGAGCCTGCCATAGAACAGCGATTTTAACCGGCGCAGCAAACCTCCGCCATCGCCTCCTCAACCCGCGGATGGGCTCTGTGGTCTTGATTGAGGATGGTTATTGGTTGAAGACCGCCGACGGCGTCAGCGGCCTTGTTCATCGTGCCGCTTTGGGGGCGTGCAGATTCCATGCACGTTCCCAGGCTTGGAGACGCGCACCCGCTATGGTACGATCGTATTTATCTGATCTACACGTCATTTCTGATACATAGCTCGCACGGTTTTTGCTGGCACCTCGGAGACATCTCATGACGATCCGAACCCGCGCGTTTACCCTCATCGAGTTGCTGGTGGTGATCTCGATCATCGCGCTATTAATCGCGATCCTGCTCCCGGCGTTGGGCTCAGCACGCAAGACGGCGCGCAGCTTGTCCTGCCAGAACAACATGCGCAACATCGGTTTCTGTTTCGTCGCGTTCGCCACCGACCACAAGGACCGGTTGCCTGCGACGGGCAAGGACTTCGGCTGGGTGAACATGCTCGGCCCCTCGCCGGATGACCGTTCGTGGATCGGGCAGGAGGTGTGGCCGGCCTCGATCGGCGGGGTCAGGCACGACGGCATCCTGCTGGACTACCTGGGATCGAAGGGCGTGCCGGTCGTGCGCGCCAGCGATGAGGGGAGCATCGATATCTACCGCTGCCCCGAGCTGCGGACCGGCTCCGCGGGTGCGAACGGGGTCGGTTCCAACGGCCGGTTCGATTACATGGGCGTCTACGCGTTCACGGGGGCGCGCACCGACCGCGTCCCGCTCGAGTGTGAGTACACCGAAGAACGCGACCGCAGGACGCTGATCGACGCCTTCGTCCCGATCGTGCTCGAGGAAGACCCCGACGAGTTCGGCGGCACGCCGAACACCGACCCCGGCCACGCGGGCAACGACCGCATCGCCAGCATACACCCCAACCTCAGCAGCAACTACTTCGCGATCGACGGGTCGATGCACGCCTATGTCGGGCAGATCGACAGCCTGGGCCCGAAGCCGATCCATTGGCGTATCAAGGCCCCGTCTGGCGCGATCGCCAACCTGCAGTGGACGACAACCGACGGGACGAACGCGTGGGGCGCCTGGGATATACGGTGAGCACGTGTGTGTATCGTTAGTCTGTTTCACGGGTGACGCTAGCGTCCCGCACGCGAAGCATCTGTATAGCTCGAGATCGGGACGCTACGCGTCACCCGCGACACTGATGATGCTGGTCTGATGCTATTGCTCACTCACCCTTCCGCGCCAGCTCCGTCTTGCTCGCGACCTGCTTGGCCTTGAGCAGCAGCACCGCGGCTTCGAGCTGTGGGTCCAGGCCGTCGTTCAGGATGTCGCGCGGGTCGGTCTGCGGGTTGTCGGGGTCGCGGTCCTCGGCGGCGATGAGCACGTCCGCGTCCCGCCTCGCCTCGAGCCAGTCCCCGACCTCTTCGTTGGTCATCGCGATCTCCAGGTCCGGCTGCACGCCCCAGACCTTGGAGTCGTCTTCGCGGTGGATGATCCGGCCCTTGGGTAGCTGGTAGTGCTGGGTCGTGCACTTGAACAGCGCGTCGCCCCGGCCGATGGGGAAGATGTCCTGCACGCTGCCCTTGCCGAACGAGTTCTCGCCGAGGATGACGGCGCGTTCGTAGTCCTGCAGCGCGCCCGAGACGATCTCGGACGCCGACGCCGAGCCCTGGTTGATGAGCACGACCAGGTCCAGGTCGTCGTTGTAGGTGTTGCGCCGGCTGGCGGAGTGGCTGGAGGTGGCGATGCCCTCTGCGTTGACGGTGGCGACGATCCGACCCTCATCGACGAACCGGTCCACGACGCCGATCGCGGTAGACAGCAGCCCGCCGGGGTTGAAGCGCAGGTCGAGCACGATCGCGTTGAGCTCGCCCTCGCGCCGCAGCTGGGCGACGGCCTTGTCCATGTCCTCGGTGGTCTGGCGGAGGAACTGGGTCATCCGGATGTAGCCGATGCCCGCTTCCTGATCGACCCAGTAGTCCCAGCCGCCTTCGTCGCGGTGGCTAAAGCCCTTGATCGACTCGATGTTGATCTGCTTGCGGACGATCTCGACGTCGAAGGGCTCGACGCCCTCGCGGAGGATGGTGAGCGTGACGGTCGAATTCTCGGGGCCGGTGATCTCGCGGACGGCCTTGTCGATGCTCCAGGCGCCGGTGGCGACGCCGTTGACCTTGCCGATGACGTCGTCGGCCTTGAGCCCGGCCTTCATGGCGGGCGTGCCCTCGAGCGGGGTGACGACCGTGAGCTTGCCGTCGATCTTCTGGATCTGCACGCCCACGCCGACGAAGTTGCCGCTGATCGACCGGCTGAATTGTCGGAGCTCTTCGGGCCAGATGACCGCGCTAAACGGGTCGAGTTCGCCGGTCGCGCCGGTGGCAAGCTCGTAGACGACGACGTTCTCGGGCAGGCCGACGGTGTTGCGGTTTTCCTGGATGATCTCGACGATGGTGGTCATCGCCGCCGAGCGCGTCAGGCGTCGGCCGGGCCGGTCGAGGTCCTGCTTGACCGCGTCGAGCTTGGCCAGCAGGGCGGTGACCTTGTCTTCGTCCTTGAGCCCAGGGAACACGCCTTCGATGCCCTCGGTCCGGACCATCATCTTCAGGCCGTCCGCGGCGCCGCGCACGAGCGTTGCGTAGCCCTCCTTGTCGATGTGCCGGGTCGCGGCCTGGCTGAAGACCTGCGCGATCATCTCGGTCTGGATGCCCTCGAGCTTGATCGTCCAGTCCTCGAGCTCCTGGTCGTCGGCCTCTGCGAAGAGCTTGAGGTCTTCCTCGTCGCCCAGGCGCTTGGCGCGTTCCTTGTAAAGCTCACGCAGGCCGGCGGGGTCGTAGAGCTGCAAGACCCGGATGTGTGTGGCGGCATCCAGGTAATGCTCGTGGTACTTGCGGCTGTCTTCGTACAAGAGGTCCAGCAGGCGGTACAGACTGACCGAGTCCACGAAGCGCGCTTCTTCATGCGCCTTCTCCGCCTTCTCAACGACCGTCTGGATCAGCTCGGCGACGTGTGCTTTATTCAGCAGCTTGTCCGGGTGGTCGGTCAGGCTGTGCGCCTCGATCACCTTGACCATCGCGTCCTCGACCTTGCCCTCCTCGAGCTTGGCCATCGCTTCCTCGACCGCGGCGTCGTACGCGGCCTGCTTCGCTTCCCGGCGGGCCTGGAGGTGCTCCTGGTACGTCTTGATCGATTCGGTCAGCGAGCGTGTCTCGTCGCTCTGCGGCAGCTTGGCGACGACGTGGCCCAGTTCATCGAACTTGCCGCGCTCGGCCAGGTCGGCGATCTGATCAGACACATCCACGGCGGCCACGCGGGCGTGCGGCGCGTCGGCGGGCGCGGTGCCGGGGCCGGCGGCGGGGGCCGTGCTCGTGCAGGCAACCAGGAGCAGGGCGGCGGTGGTACGGAGCGTCAGCGAGAGCTTGCCGGATCGGATCAAGGGGCACCTCGGTGTGGGGTGGGGGCGTACGGGCTCAGGGTAAGCATAATAGGGACGCTTGGCGGGGCGGGCCGATTCCCCCGGGGGCAA
The DNA here is from genome assembly GCA_028280965.1 of Phycisphaeraceae bacterium. Lineage (GTDB taxonomy): Bacteria > Planctomycetota > Phycisphaerae > Phycisphaerales > Phycisphaeraceae > JAHQVV01. Next base: position 11,060 of record JANQKT010000163.1, on the reverse strand, counting down.
CAAAAAACCCGCCGGGTTGGGCGGGTTGGAGCGTTTCCATGGCCGCCGGTCGGCGGGGGCCGGTTATGCCGATTCCTTCTGGACCGACACGCCGAGCTCTTTGAGCGGGCGGGGTTCCCGCAACGCCGACCCGTCTATTACGTATTTGATGCTCTTGTTGTTCTCGTCCGGCAGGTCGTACATGAGGTCGAGCATGACCTCCTCCATCACCGACCGCAGGGCCCGGGCCCCGGTGTCGCGTTCGATCGCCCGCTCGGCGAGCATGTACAGCGCGTCCTCGGTGAACTCCAGTTCCGCATCCTCCATCGAGAAGAAGTGCTGATACTGCCGCACCAGCGCGTTCTTCGGCTCGGTCAGGATCCGCACCAGCGTCTCGGGCGTCAGCCGGTCCAGCGGGGTGATGACCGGCAGCCGGCCGATCAGCTCGGGGATCATGCCGAAGTGCAGCACGTCGTCCTGCGTGACGTGCTGGAGCACGGCCTCGTCGTCCTTGATCTTCCTGCCCGACGTCTGCTCGGCGGTGAAGCCGATGGCCTTCTGGCCCAGCCGCTGGCGGATGATGTCTTCCAGGCCGACGAACGAGCCGGCACAGATGAACAGGATGTTGCTGGTATCGAGCTGGATGTACTGCTGCTCGGGGTGCTTGCGGCCGCCTTGTGGCGGGACGTTCGCGGTGGTGCCTTCGAGCAGCTTGAGCAGAGCCTGCTGCACGCCCTCGCCCGATACGTCACGGGTGATCGAGACGTTCTGCGAGGTCTTGCCGATCTTGTCGATCTCGTCGATGTAGATGATGCCGCGCTGGGCCGCTTCCAGGTCGTAGTCCGCGGCCTGCAGCAGCTTGAGCAGCAGGTTCTCGACGTCCTCGCCGACGTAGCCGGCCTCGGTCAGCGTGGTCGCGTCGCCGATGGCGAAGGGCACGTTCAGCGTCCGCGCGAGCGTGCGGGCGAGCAGCGTCTTGCCCGAGCCGGTCGGCCCGATCAAGAGGACGTTGGACTTGTCCAGCTCGACGGGCGTGTCCTTCTCCGCGGCGCTGAGGCGCTTGTAGTGGTTGTGCACGGCGACGGAGAGGGCGCGCTTGGCGGTCTTCTGGCCGATCACGTACTGGTCCAGGAACTCCTTGAGCTGGCGCGGCGAGGGGATCGAGCCCATCGCGGGCCGGCCCGAGTGCACGCGGCGGCGTTCCTGCTTGAAGATGTTCTGGCACAGCTCGGTGCAGTTGGAGCAGATGTAGACGTCGTTGGGCCCCTCGACCATCGGGCCGACTTCGCGCGAGCTCTTGCCGCAGAACGAGCAGGTGGTAACACGCCGGCCCTTGAAGCCTTCGCCCGAGCCGCCGTCCGTGGGTCCGCCCGATCCGTTGCTGCCGTCACGATCCGCCATGAGAGAGTTGCCCTGTCCGCGACGCCGTCGCCGCCTCCGAGTGAAATCCTAACAGCCGCACCCGCGGAGGCCGGCCGGTCCGTCCAGAGACCCATCGTCCAGATACAGATCGGCCGTTAGCCCGCTCCGAGCAATCCGGCCGACCAACCGGCACCCACAGCACCACTTACGCGCCAGTCGATGCAGGGATCATAACCCAAGTCGCCGCCCGATCCCAGCGAGAGATACCGAAAATCACGGCAAATCCGGGCACTCAAGCCATCGTCCCGCCGCCGGGGTTCTTATCGGGGTCGTCGCCGGTGTTCTCGGCCCCGTTCTGATCCCGCGGTGGATCGGTTGTGGAAGAATCGTCGGGATCGGCTGATTCGCCCGCTTCGTCTGCCTCATCCGCTTGGTTGTCGCCCAAGTAGTGCGACCGGCTGCGGGTGAGCGTCTTGGCCTCGGCCTGGGCCAGTTCCTCGTCGCTGAGCTGGCCCTCGGCGTGCATCCGCCGCAGGTCCGCCAGCGTGAAGCCGACCGGCGAGGCGTCGTCTTGCCTGAACAAACGCTTGCGCAGCGCCAGCGCCACGACCGCCAGCAGGATCGCGAGCGCAACAATGACGCCCAGCCACATCATGACCTCGCCGGAGAAGCCCTTGCGGTTTTGGGCGAGCAGACCTAGGGCCATCGGGGCGAGCGTGGAAGAGTTCATAGCCATCGAACCATTTTAGCGCAGTTCCTTACCGGGAGTCACCTGTGAACAAGGCTGCCAACGGCGGGGTGGCAGCCTTGCAATGGTTAAAGCCCGGCGATGGCCATCGCCGGGCTTTAAGTCAACTTGTCATTCAAGCAAGTTGTGGACGTTTTTTACTCGCCGCCGTCCGCCTTCTTCGCAGACGCCTTCTTCTTGCTCGACTTCTTCTTGGAGGTCTTCTTCTTCGTGGTCTTCTCGGCCTTTGGCTCCGCCTCGCCCCCGGAAGTGCCCTCGACCTCGGTCACCTTCGCCTGCTCGAGGATCTTGTCCAGCGTCTTCTGCTCGCGGATCTGCAGGTAGAGCTGCTCGATCTGGCCCTGCTTGGCCATCTCCTGGCGGAGCTTATCCGGGCGGCGCTGCTGCTGCATCGCCAGCATCGCGATCCGGCCGTTGAGCTCCTGCTCATCAACGTCGATGTCCAGGTCCTTGCTGGCCTTATCGAGGATGAAGAACTGCTTGAGCTGGCGGACCGCCTGCTCCTCGCTGGCGCCCCGCATCTCCGCGAGCTGGGCACGGACCTCTTCCTCCGGCACCCCGCGGTAGAGCATCTCCATGCCCTGGCGCTGGAGCACGCGGGCGCTCTGCTGACCGGTGATGCCCGTAGGCAATTCGAGCTCGACTTTCTCGACGAGCTGGTCGGTGACCTGCTGGTACAGGTCGGCCTTGCTGTTCTGCTCGTTGCGCTGCTCGAGCATCGTGCGGACGCGCTCTTTCAGCTCGTCCTCGCTGCCCAGACCCATCTGCGCGGTGATGTCCTCGACGCTCGCCGGCTCGATGCGGTGCACCGACTGTACGGTGAGCTGGATCGTGATCGGCTTGTCCTTGATGTCCTCGTTCTCGTGGCCCGAGGGGCCGGTCATCGAGACAGTGACGACGTCGCCGCCGGTCTTGCCCTTGAGCTGCTTGCCCAGGTCGTCGACGACGATGCCCGCGACGTGGCCCTTATACTCCGCCGACTTGCCGTTGATCAGGACGTGGTCCTGCGGGACGTGCTGGAGGACCTCCGCGTCGTCGCCCGCGTCCTCACCGGCGAGGATCTTTACCTCGACGCCGGCGTAGTCGCCTTCCTCGATCTTCGCACCCTCGGGCGTGGTCGGCCGGCCGCCTTGCTGCTGGAAGCGCTCGATCTCCTCGTCGATGTCGCTGTCGGACACCGACCGGTTGGTCTGCGTCACCTCGATCGAGTCGAACGCGGGCAGCTCCACATCCGGCGTGACCTCGACCTTGACGGTGAAGGTCAGGTCGCCGGACTCGGGCAGCTCCAGGTTCTCGGCGTCCTCGACCTGCGGGTCGCTGAGCGGGTCCAGGTCGTTGTCCTCGAGCGCCTTGGTGTAGCTCTCGCTGAGCAGGTTGTTCTTGACATCGTCCCGCACATGGCCGGCGAAGCGCTTCTCCAGCAGCCGACGCGGCGCGCGCCCCCGGCGGAAGCCGGGCAGCACCGCCTCGTCCTCAAGCGATCCGTAGCTGTCTTCGATCCGTGACCTGATCTGGTCCTCGGCGATCGTGATCGTCAACGCCTTGCACGCCGGGCCGGCGTCCTCGATCTTGACATCAAACTTCAGCGCGTCTTCGGTTTCTTCAACAGTGGTTGATTCGTCAGCCATCGCCGTTGCCTCCTTAAGGCAAGGTCGCTGTGGGGCGGTTGTGTGCGGTTTCCGTGGGGAGGAAGGTGTTCGATCCCGGTCGACCCACGCCTGCCGCAGCGCCCACACGCGTGCGACGGTATCTCGACCGGGCCGAGTAGTGTCGCGGATGCGAGCAGGGCGGTCAAATCAGAAAGCCCGCAACCCCGCCGTATGAGGCGGGTATCCACGAGCGGTACCGCTGCAATAGCCCGCCGATCTCCGCGTTTGGCTCCTGTCTGGATGCCCGGGGCGTGGCGCCTATCAACTCCGCTGGAAGATGAGGCCGACATGACTGGTATGAAGCTCACCGCAACGATTGTCGGCGTCTGTGCGCTCGCCGGGCTGTCGACCATGGCAGCGGTATCAGCCCAGCCCGCCGAAGACGTGGCCGACACCGCCACGACAGAAGCCAAGCGCGAGCAGGCGCGGATCGACCGGCTGTGGAACATGGAGTGGCGGCGGATCGTGCCCTACTACGTCAAGCACGACGGCCGGTACGTCTGCGTGCCCGACTACGACAAACGCCTGCCCAGCAGCGTCGGGCTGTCGGAAGCCGAGTACAAGAAGCAGAGCGTGCTCAAGCAGGAATACAAAGACGAGCGCGGCAAGGAGCGCACGCGCACGCAGACCAAGCCTTCGGAGGAGGTCAAGGCGGCGGTGCAGATGATCCCCGAGGTCGCGGTCGGCCAGTACGGCTACATCCACTCGGGCAACATCGAGCGGATCGTTGACGACAAGACGGCCGAGCTCGAGGACGTCTGGCTGCTCGACGCCGAGGCGATGCAGGAGGATAAGAAAGCGTTCCGCGAGAAGGTCATGCAGGGGCTGATGGACGACATCGAGGACGCGCTGGTAGACCGCGGGCGCAGCGAGCGGCGCAACCGCGGCGACGGGATCCTCGAGCGCCGCCGGGCGGAGAACGAGGCGATCGAGTGGGCTTTTGCCGACCGCGAGGCCGCCGCCGACCGCCAACGCGGGCGTGCCTTTGCCCGTTCCACCTGGCGTGTGATCGGCTACAAGACCGACCGACTGACCGAAGACGCGCGCTGGCCGGCGGGCAAGGCCGCGGAGGAGGGGATCCAGCTGGTCATCGTCGATGTGACCGGCAGCACCGTGACCGCGATCCCCGCCACGAGCGTCGGCAAGGGGCTCACCGTGCTGGATGCGCTGAACCTGCTCGAAGAGCGCGGGGTCACGAAGGCCGAGTTCGTCGAGATGGTCACGGAGGCGAAACGCGAGGCCCGGGCCGATTACATCCCGGTCGTGCTCGCGCAGCTCGAAGGCCTTGAAGCCGGAGATGCGCTCGCAACGGATGAAGACGCCGGCCCGAACGACGCGGTTGAGCTGGCGGAGTAGCGGTCCAAGTACAAGGGGACAAGCCCCTCTAAACAGGGGGGCTGCCCTCGTCTACACGCTTATCACGATCGATCAGGCAGAGCTGCTCATATAGCATCCGCATCTTCGGCAGCGCGCAGCCCGCCGCCTCCGCCCGCCGGATCGGCTCGCCGTAGATCGCCTCGACCTCCATCGGCCGGCCGAGTTCGCGGTCGATCATCATGCTGGGTTTGTACGCCTGCATGTTCCGCGTGTTCTCCAGCATCTTCTCGACAAAGCCGATTGGGATGTCCAGGTCAAGAACCGCCTTCGCCCCCGCGACGACCTCCAGCATCAGGTCGCGGACCAGCGGCTCGGCGTGGCTCATCAAGACGGTGCAGTCCACGCCCAGCACCGCGGCCAGGCCGTTGTACGGCACGTTCCACACGAGCTTCTGCCAACGCGCCCCCGGAAGATCGTCGTCAAGCGCGACCCGCACGCCGCCGGCCTCGAAGTCTGATGCGATACGTCGCATCCGGTCGGTCACGCCGCGTTCCGCATGCTCGCCGATCTTGATGTGGTCGAAGCGCTGCTGCTGGATCTGCCCCGGCCCGACCTTGTTCGAGCAGAGGAAACATAGCCCGCCGAGCACGCGCCCGGCCCCGACGACCGCCGCCGCGTCGTCCTCCGGGCCCAGCCCGTTCTGCAGCGTGAGTACAACGCCGTCGTCCTTCACCACCGGCGGCAGCAGGGCGGGGAGCAGGGCATTGCTCGTTGTCTTCAGCCCGATGACCACCACATCGCACCGCGGCATGTCTTCAACACGCCGGTAGGCGTTGACGCTGGGCAGCGTGATATCGCCGTGTTGTGTGGACTCGACGGCTAGGCCGTGCTCGCACACATATTCGTAGTCCGAGTGCAGGAGGAAGTGTACCTCGGCCCCGGCGTGCGCCAGCCGCCCGCCGTAGTACCCGCCGAGCGCGCCGCTGCCGATGATCGCGTAGGTCAGATCGGATGAACTCATACACTAAGCGTAACCGAGGTTGAATGCGCTGTCCGCGCGTCCGGCGTCCGTAGGTCGCTGGACACGAGAGCGACGCATAGCACGTTTTTGGCAACCGATTTAGAATCTGAATGATAATCCGCCCGCTTAGCTCAGTTGGATAGAGCAGCGCTTTCCTAAAGCGCAGGTCAGAGGTTCGAATCCTCTAGCGGGCATTGGGGTGGCGGCTGGTTTCGCATCGCCTTGCAGGCGACGGTCAACGGGGCGTTTTCTGGCTTAAGCCAAATCTAATGCGCCGCCCTGGCATAGGCGTTCGAGACCGAAGTGATCCAGTTCGTGGCCCATCGCCCCGGCCAGCGCCATGAGCAGGCGGTTGTGCGTCACATTGGGTTCGAAGCTGACCGCCCGGCCTTGTTGGACGCCCAGGTTCTCGCCGCCGATGAGCACGAACGGGATGTCGTTCATCGTGTGGTTGTTGCCCTTGCCCAGTTCGTTGGTCCAGACGATGAGCGTGTTGTCGAGCATGGACCCGCCGACGCCGCCGGGCTCGGGCGTGTCGGCGAGCTGCTTGGCGAGGTAGGCGATCTCACCGGCGAACCAGCGGTTGATGCGGATGAGCTTGTCGCGTGCGTCCTGGTTGTTGTCCGGCTCGTGGCTGAGGCTGTGGTGGCCCTCTTCGACGTCCAGCCACTTCATCCGCGCCATGCCGACCGAGCGCATGTACTGGACCGTGCTGACGCGGGCCATGTTGTTCGCCAGCGCGCTGACGACCAGGTCCAGCTGCACGCGCGAGACCTGCGGCGTGTTGTCGTTGACCAGCTCGATCTCGGGGTCGATATCCGGCACGGGGTGGTGGCGTGAGTCGTTCGCGTCGGCGAGCTCGAGCTTGGCCTGCATGTCCGCGACCAGCTCGAGGTGGCGCTCGAGCAGCTCGCGGTCCTCGGGGCTGAGCCGGCCGGAGACGCGCTTGAGGTCGTCCTTCACGCCGTCCACGATGCTTAAGAGCGACTGCTTGTCTTTGACCTCGCCGTAGAGCTTGTCCACCATCTGCCGCGGGTCGCTGATGGGCGCGACCGGCTGGTTCGGCCCGGCGTAGCACATGCGGGTCCAGGTGTCGGCGCGGTTGGGCACGGCGACGCCGAACTCCAGCGAGCCGAAGCGCGTGCGCGTCTGCTCGTCCTGCTGCAGCAGGTTCTTGATGTGCTGATCGATGGAGAGGCTCTTGGCCCAGCCCGCGGGCGTGGTCCCGCCGCCACCGACGATGTTGCCCGGGAAGAGCTCGTTGCCGGTGAGCAGGCAGCTCATGCCGCGCATGTGCCCGTCACCGAGCCCGCGGACACGGTTGCACACGCCGCGGAGCGTGGACACGCGTGTTCGGAAAGCTTCAAGCGGCTCAAGGATCGGCTTGAACTTGTCGATCGGCCCGGGCTGGTCCGGCCAGAGTGCATCGGGCACGATCCCGTTGGGTGAGAACACGATGATCAGTCGGCGGGGCGCGGGGTCGAGCACGGCCCCGCTGACCGAAGGCAGGCCAAACAGGAACGGCGCCGCGGCGGCGGGCAGGCCGTAGTCACGCAGGAACCGTCGGCGGTTGATCGGGTGCATCGTCATGGCGTCTGCTCCGTCGTGCTGGCGGAAGATGATTCGGCCTCATCCGATTGTAGGCCGTGTGTCGCGGCACTGAGCGCGATCTGTATGTAGAGCTCACGGATGTGGTAGTCCGATGATTCAAAGCGGGCACTCAGCTGATCCAGTGTGCCCGGCCCGAGCGCGGACGGGTCACGCTGGGCCGCGTGCTGGAAGAGCTGGCGGACAAACCCGCGGTGGGCCGCACTCGACCCCGCGGCAAACTCGGCGACGTCCCGCGCACCCTTGAGCCGCAGCGTCTGGCCATCATCGCCGGCGAAGTCGCTTTCCGCGTCGATCGGCTTGTCTTTGTCCGTCGCGCGCCAGCGCCCGAGGCTGTCGTAGTGCTCCAGCGAGAAGCCCCGCGGGTTGGTCGTTGCGGGGCAGGCCATGCACGCCGAGGCGCGCGTCATCTCGGTCACCTTCTCGCGCATCGTCAGCGAAGGGTCGAACTCGGCGTCGTCAAACGCGATCGCGTTCGGCGGCGGGTTGAGCTGTCTGCCGATGATGTTGCGCGTCAGGAACACCCCGCGGTGGATCGGCGAGGTGTCGTTGTGATAGGCGAACGCCGTCAGCAGGTACGGGTGCGTGATCACACCGCTGCGCTGATCGTTTGGCACCGCGACACGGACAAATCCTTTGTCCGTTTGTTCACCGGGGTCGAGGCCGTACACCGCCGCCAGCCGGTCGTTGACGTACAGGTAGTCTGCAAGCAGCAGCTCGCGGTAGTCCGACCGCTCGCTGAAGACCGTGTGCTCAAGGAACAAGTCCAATGAGATGCGCAGGTCGGCGAGCAGGTGCTCGTCAAACTCGGGGAAGAGCCGGGCATCCTTGTCGGCGTACTCGGCGCGCTCGAGTTCGAGCCAGTGGTGGAAGAAGCGCATCAGCTTGGCCCGCGCACGCGGGTCGTCCATCATCCGCCGGGCGTGGGCGGCGAGTTTGTCCGGGTTGTCGAGCTCGTCGTTCGCCGCGGCTTGTCGCAGCGGCTCATCGGGCAGGCCGTCCCACATCGCAAGCGAAAGGCGCGACGCGATCGCAAAGCCGTTGTTGGCCTGCGTATCGACAGCCGGGTAGAGGAAGTTCGGCGAGATCAGGGCGGCTAGAACGACGCGCTTGACCGCGCTGTCGAGTTTGACGTCATCGGCGAAGTGCCGGGTGACCGCGCGCTTGGCCTCGGTATCGCTGATCGGTCGGCGGTACGCGCGTTCAACGAACTGCCTGCAGAACTGAATGACGCGTTCACGCCGGTCCTCTGCTTTCGGGCGGGTCCCGGCCAACTCATCGAGATGGGCGATCACATAATCCGCGGCCTGGATCGCCGCCTGCGTCGTTGCGGCCAGCCAGGCGTCGGACACACCGGCCCCGCTGATGAAACCCATGCTCGCGTCATCCGGCGGGAACGGAGCGGAGGCGGCGAAGACCGCGGGGAGCCGTCTGGGCGACAGGTGCCGCTGCGGGATCACCTGCTCCACCCCGCCGGGCGGGACCCAGCGCAGCGCGACCGTGCTTGTGCCGGCGTGCCGCTGCTTGTCCTGGTCCTTCTCGTTGCCCACGCCCTGGGAATGCGATGAGAACTCCAGCAGGAGCGGGAAGGCCTGCCCGGCGACGAGGAAGATGCGCCTGCGGAATTCTTCCTGCTCCGCCGACTGCAGCCAGCCGTCGATGAACGCCGGCTCGTTGTCGGTGATCTCGTTGTGGGCCCGGCTGCCGCGCGCTCTGCCGTCGTTGAACCACAGCCGCACCGCGTGGTCGGTCCGAAGGACGATCTCGTACTCGCCGGTTTCATGTGCTAGCAGCGAGCCGGTCCACCGCACCGAGTGCCCGTGCTTGTCGAACTGCTCGTGAAGCGGATGTTCGGGTGTGAACGTGAAATCGATCACGTGATCGACCTGCTCGGCCAGCGGCTTGCCGTTCATCTTCCGTCCGGCGTAGTAGCGCGCCTTCAGCCCGCGCTCGTCCCCGATCGGTTTGGAATCGCGGAACGAGGCGATCAGGTCCGCGAGGCTCTGGCGGTGCTGCTCGGCGGTGAGCCGCTGGAGTGTGCGCTGCGGCTGGTTGGCGCGCCGGGCCTCGGGGCTGTAGAACTGCTCGTACAGGTAAGCCGCGACCGCCGCCGCATCTTCGCCGACGCACAGCTCCGCCTCGCCCTCGGGCATGGTCCGCTCGATCCGCCGAGTCAGCCACGCGACATCGCGTTGCCCGCCCAGCGGCTTCTCGTACGCGGCCTCGACGCCCTCGCCCTTGTCACCGTGGCACTCGGCGCACTGCTTGGCGTAGATCTCAGCCCCGCGCGCAAGCGTGTCGGCGTGCGTCTGGTCGTTCGGCGGCTCCTCCGGCTTGGTCTCGCGTTCATCGGCCCACGCCGACAGCACCGCCGAGCCGATCAGCAAGACGACCAGCAGCCCGCCGACGAGTTGTGAGGCACTTGCTTTCATCAGCGCAGGGAGAGCACCCAAAGTATCGGCCCGTTACCTCACCGGACTCGATCCGGGCCGGCCCGTTACACCCTGCGCGGGCAGGTTTCGGGCCCGGCGGGCACGGGTGATTTATAGTGGTGTCCCCGCCCCCGTAGCTCAACTGGATAGAGCAGCGGACTTCTAATCCGCAGGTTACAGGTTCGAGTCCTGTCGGGGGTATTGTTGGCCCTGCCATGACCGACGATCAACCACGCTTCGATGAACACGGCCGGCTGATCGCCCCGCGGTACGGCGACGTCTACTTCTCCGCCGAGGACGGCCTGGCCGAGACCGAGCACGTCTTTCTCAAGGGCAATGATTTAGCGCCACGGTTTGCCGCGCTCGAACCTGGCAGGGCCTTCACCATCGGCGAGACCGGCTTCGGCACCGGCCTGAACTTCCTCGCGGCCTGGCGCTGTTTCGAGACACACGCACCCGCCGACGCGCGGCTCGAGTTCGTCTCCGTCGAGGGCACGCCGCTGGGCGCAGGCATGATCGAGCGGGCGTTGTCGCCCTGGCCGGAGTTGGTGCCGCAGCGCGGAGCATTGCTGCAGCAGTGGGGGCCGATCTGGCAAGGTATACACCGCTTCCGCTTTGCGCATGGGCGGGTTCGATTGACGCTGCTGCTGGGGGAAGCGGCCGATGTGCTGGCATCGATCGACGCGGGCGTAGACGCCTGGTTCCTTGACGGCTTTGCGCCCTCACGAAACGCCGATATGTGGAGCGAAGCGGTGTTTAAGCAGGTCGCGCGTCTGTCTGCGAGCGGCACGACTTTTGCAACCTATACCGCCGCGGGGTTTGTCAGACGCGGTCTTGAAGCGGCGGGATTCGAGGTTGATAAACGGTCCGGCTTCGGCACCAAACGCGACATGACGGCCGGGCGATACGTCGGCACGCCGGGAGGGCGAGGCTCCCGCCGAGCC
>JANQKT010000161.1 GCA_028280965.1 Phycisphaeraceae bacterium | reverse complement strand
AGTCGGGCAGCGCATCGTAAGCCCCGGCGAACGGGGCCGGGCGGTCGGAGAACACGACCTGATCCACCGCGATCTGCCCCCAGGAGCCGGTCTCCCGATCGACGATGCGGACCGTTGCCTGCTTGCCCGCGAACGCTGAGACGTCGATCGATTTGATACGCAATTGATTGTCGCCGTGGCCCGTCACCCGGCCGACGGTCTTGCCGTCGATCACGACCTCGACGAAGGCGCTGTCCGGCTTGTCGCCGCCCGCGATCGCCACGTTCACAAACTTCCGAGTGATTTTGAACGCCGGGCTCGTGAGCGTGCCGGTCAGCACATCGGGGTTCTCGCCCTCTTTGGCGACGCGGGTGTTGTAGGTGTTGACGAACTTGTCGCCGGTAAACCCGGAGGAGGGTTGGACGGGCTTGAGCTGGTTGCGGTGGAACGGGCCGCCTTCAAACGCCCTGCCCTCCGCGTTCCACGCGCCCCAGTCCTGGCCTTCGAACTCGGCGAAGACAATGTCTTCTTTCGGCTTCTCCTTGTCGCCCTGCTTCGGACGCGGCTCGACAAGCCCGGTCAGCCGCCGCGATGTATCGTCGCCTGTCACGTTGAAACGGCGTTGCAGGCCCTGAGCGGCCGGCTTGTTCTGACGGATCGCGCAGTTCTCAATATAGCCCGACAGCGATGCCTTGACCGCGCTGTTGCCGTGGTTGATCAGCGTGAAGCGCATGACCGCCGCCGGGTAACTCGAACGATCGGCGTGAAGCGGGATAAGGGGCGTGAAGGCTTCGAGCTCGACTTCAAGTGGGTAGCCGCCGTCCTTGTAGTTCACCGTCGCGACCGGGTACTGGCCCTTGAACGCGATGTCATCGAAGCCCCGCCTGTCGAGCGGGCGCGGCTTGCCGTCAAGCGTCAGCACGAAGCCCTGCTCGATCGCCCAGGGCGAGGACTGGTCATCGGTCGGTTTAACGTAGTTCGAGCCGTCGCGTTCGCGGACGCGGCCGGGGCCTTCTGGCGGCGTGGTCAGGTTGGGCACGCAACCCTCGTGGTGCTCGTTGAAGATGTCCCAGCACCACAGGCGCCCGTCCCCGCCGAGATAGACCGTGCCACAGCCAATCCCGCCTACGGGCATGCCGATGTGCTTGAGCTGGTCCCACCCGCGGTAGACCGTCGGCTCGCCGCGTTCGGTCAGCGACCGGACCCAGTCCGGATGGAGCTTCTTGTCCAACGGGATCGGGCCGTCATCCTCACACGCAGCGTCAAACGGCCCAGCCATGACGGGCAGCGACGTCGCGAGTGCCGCGGTACCGAGTGCGGCGAGGAACTCACGGCGTGTGGGTTGAAGGCCTTGGCTTGTGCACCCGCACTGATTGGGTTCGCATGACATCGGTAAGCCCCTGATTAAACGGTAGTGTTCGGCTCTACATTTGATTGTGACTGATTCAGGAGAGCGCTTTGCCACCCGACGCCCAGTCTGCTAATTGCAGGTAGTCGTTAAATAATCGATCGCAGGCCTTCATCTGCGCGCGGTCGGGCTGGTAGACCTTGCCGCCGGCGGCCGCGGGGGCGGACATCGTCTTGATCGCGCTGGCGATCGAGCCGAAGCCGGTGTGCTTCTTGCCCGCGGCGACGGCGCCGAGGATCGCGGCACCCAGCGCCGGGCCCTGTGTGGAGGGGTGGACCATGATGGGCTTGCCGATGATGTCGGCGTAGGTTTGCACCATCAGCGGGTTGTGGTGCGGAAGCCCGCCTGTCGCGATGAGCTTGCGGACCGGCACCCCGCCGTCGGCCATGCGCTCGATGATCCAGCGCACTCCGCAGCCCGAGGCCTCGAGCAGCGCCCGGTACAGGTGGCCCGGCCCGTGCGACATGCTCAGCCCGGTAAACGCGCCGCGGAGGTTGCCGTCCATCAAAGGCGTCCGGCAGCCGTTGAACCAGTCCATGCAGCGCACGCCCTCGCTGCCGGCGGGCAGCTTCATCGCCTGCTCGGTGATCTGCTTGAAGTCCTTGTGGCCAACAAGCCTGAGCAGCCAGGCGAACGCGTCGCCGACTGCGGCCTGCCCGGTCTCGTAGCCGAAATAACCCGGAAGCATCCCGCCATCGACCACGCCCGCGACGCCGGGCACAAGC
>JANQKT010000148.1 GCA_028280965.1 Phycisphaeraceae bacterium | reverse complement strand
GGTCCTGACGCAGGGCGAAGACGCTGTGCGCGAGGCGTCGGGCGACCTCGGTCATGATCTCCACATCTGAATAGTCGCGCAGCTGCCGGCCGCTGACCTCGGGCGGCGGGAAGTCGGCCTCATCGTCCACCAGCCAGTCGAGCGGGACGTCGAGGATACGAGCGAGCTTGAGCGCCACATCAAGTGGTGGGGTGGATCCACGATTCGCGTATTTGCTCAGCACGCTCCGCGACACGCCCAACTCCTCGGCGAGGTTCGTTTTGTTGCGACCCTCCAGCAGGCTTTTGAGCTTCTCAGCTAGGTGCATTGGTGCAGATTAAGGGTTTTGTTGAGCCAAATACATGAGTTTGGGACGCTACGGCACAAAAATTTTCCCTATATTCAAGCAACGGGACTTGAAGTCCCGAAAGGTGTACTGTAAAGTCCCGGTATTCGCCCGAAAGTCCCGAAATGAACTTCCAGCAGAAACTCAAGAAGATCAAAGGGATCGTCAAGATCGGAGTGGTTGCCGAGAGAGCGGGCATTAGCGCTCAGTCCATGAGCAACTACATCCATCGAGGCAATGGCCCTCGCTACGACGTTGCGGTGCGTATTGCGAAGGCTCTCGGTGTTGAAGTCTCATGGATGCTGGACGACGAGCAGGACTGGCCTCCAGTCTGGACGGATCGGAACCGGGTCTTTGCGAATGACGATGCTGCCACGCCGTCGCCTCACACCCAGCAGGGCAAGGAGGCGAACGCGGCATGAGCAATCGATACCCCACCCGACTCGAACGGAAGGTCGATCGCCTTTCTCGCAAGTTGACGGATCTACAGGTTCGCCAGTGGAGCGCTTCGGCTAAGCCGCAAAAGCGCTCTGCGCTAAAGGCCCTGGGTAGTCGTCTGGCGGCCCCGCTGGTTTTGGTGGATCGGGCCTGGTACGACGCTCGAACCATTGCAGGCAACCAACGAGCAGCTCGTGATCCGCGCAACGCATCGCCGCTTGAATTCGTTCCGGCGGCTGAACCTTCTGGCGAAGCACAGCAATCAGACACGCGAAGAATTGAAGCATTAGCCCAAGCGGCACCGGCGGGACCGTGTCCAGGGTGTACCGGGCAGCCTGATCGATGCTCTTCGTTTTTGCCACAAGAACGATGGTGTGGCGAAGTGCTCGTCGCTGCTCTTCGTGAAGAGTTGGAATGTCCGCTTTCAACGGACCTTGGTGTAGCGTGGCAAAAACGGCTGGAGGAACAAGACGAGCTCGAATGGTCTCCAAACGAGCCACCAGTTCTTTCTGAGCTTTGCCAGGACGCTTTAACGCTTTCTTTTTGCTGGCTGCTTTCTTCTTGGTCTTGGATCGCTTCGGCATCCATGAAGTGTACCTCCCCGGTTTCGGCCAACGCCGACGCCGCGTGATTTTGGTTTGGCCGGGCAGCGTAGCCCGGCGGTTTTGTGAGAGGGCTTCGTGAGCCCTGAACCCTCACCGGCCGGCGAACACCCGGCCCGTGAGTTTGCCCCGGAAGCTGGGGCGTGCCGCTTCACGCGGCCGCCCCGGTTTGACCTCCTTCACTCGGGCGGTGTCCGCCATGGCGCATCGTCCGGGTTTGAGACTCGAAGGCGTGACACGGTCGTCATGCCCGGCATCATCGCCCAGCGGCGACTCGCAAGGACGCGAACGTGGACACCAACTTCCCGGCGACGCCAGAAAGCGACCAGCCCATGTCGATCGACATGATGCGAGAGATCAAGGAGTCCGGCGCGGCAACCATCGGGGAGCTCGCGCTCCTGCTCGATAGGAGCGAGTCGGCCTGCTACGACTACCTGATCCGCACCGAGCTCAAGGCCGGCCAGATCATCCGCCTCTTCCGCCTGGCCAAGTCCGACCGCGTCCGTGAGATCATCCTCAAGCACCTGCTGCCCGGAAGCGGCTTCACCGCGATGAAGCTGCCCGTGGCCGCAGACCTGGACGGCGATGGCGATGTCGATACGGATGACGCGCTGGCGGGCGCTTCCGAAGTCATCGCCCAAGCAAACACCGTGCTCCGCAGTGTGGTGAAGCGGCGGGCCGAGGGCAAGCGCGTCGGCTATGCCGATGCCCGGCACACCATGCAGTCCGCCGCCGAGCACGCCCTGACATCCGTCAGCATCCTGGACTTTCTCGAAGCCAACGACTCCAAACGCAACAAGCTCAACGGCCACGCACGCGGGAGGGGGGTGGCCCGTGCCTGAACTCCTCGAGCTCGAAACCATCGAGCACGTCGCGGACGCGAACACGCTGCGCGACAACCGGCGGGCGCTCAGCCCCCGCGCCGAGCACGACCTCGTCGAGGCGTTCTGGGACCTCGAGCTCGGCTCGGCCCTGGCCCTGGCCCCGACGACCGACCTCTACATCGACGAGGTCTACGCCGCCGTAGACCGGGCGCTGACCCTGATCGACTGGCACGCGCTACGGTGCGCCGTGACGCTGACCGAGCTGGTGGGGCGTGGCGTGGGCAAGGCGCGCGAGCGGCTCGCCAGCCAGGCCCGGGCGCTTCTTAAACCCATCGCCGTCGAGCAGGGCTGCAAGCTGGCGGTACGCCATCTGGCCGACGGCAGGATCGCAGTAATCAAGCTGCACGCATCGATGCCGGGTAACGCCGTGACCATCGAAGGAACGGGGGTGGGCTGCTGATGCTTGAGCCCGACGAAACCACCCTGCGCGATGGCTACCGGCTGAAGCCGATCGGAAACCGATTTGTGCTGCTCAACGAAGGCGGCATGGCGGTCGGCCGTGAGATGAGAACCAAGTCGATTGCGGTCAAGCGCCTGATCGAACACCGCATGGCTTACACCCAGCGCCAAAAAGACCGCGCCCAGCAGGAGGAGGCCGCGCGTGCTTAAACGTGTCTTCACCGAAATGCGTCAGGGCCATTGCATCCGCCAATGCGAGGGCGAGTTCCTGATCGTGAGCGCCAAGGGCGAAATCAAAGGCAGGAGCACCGACCAGGCAGAAGCGACTGACCTCCTGCTTGACCGGCGCAAGGACTGGCTCGAAGGCTACTTCGCCGCGACCGACCAGCAGGCCCAGACGTTCAAGAAGGAGCTCGCCGTCGCATGAGCACGCTGCAACCACCACGAGAGCTGACCTACGAACCCCCGGGTGTCGTGCCCGCGACGATGCACCAGCAGCGCCGCCAGGCGCTGCGCTCCGGCAGGCGGGTCGAGTGCCCGCGCTGCGGCAGCCTCAAAGCGCCCGGCGCGGTCGTCACCACGAAGCAGCCGGACTGGGATTTCGACCTGGGCTGCATGGTCGGCATCCGCGCCGCCTACTGCGACCCGTGCTTCCATGTCATCCAGTGGCGCGAGGTCTTTTTCAACGGCAAGCCAACCGGCGAGGTTGTGAGTGGCCCGGGCCTGTCGTCCGGCGACGACTACATCCGCCACTTCTTAAGCGCCTACCCGCAGGCGCAGGAGGTCGAGCAGATATGACCGGCCTGATCGCCTACGTGGTTTCGCGCTTTTTGTTCGGCTTGCTGATCGTGCTGTTCGCCGTGTTCACGTTCGCGCCGCTGTTCATGGACCTGGACCGCTTCAAGGATCACCGCCAACGATGACCGCCCTGCGCATTTCACAACCCGATCCGTCTGCATCCCCGGCAGGGGCAACTTCCGGGGGCTGGGCGGACTACCTGCCGCTGGACCAAGCCGCCAAGAAGCTGGGCATCACCCCCGGAAGGTTGCGCGGGAAAGCGCCCTCGCTCGCGGTCAAGGGTATGGCGGTCAAGGCCCAGGGGCCGGGCCAGTCACGCCCGGTGTGGTGGATCGCGCGTCAATACGATGCGCGGCTCTGGCGCGGTGAACCGGGGCGGAAGCACCAGCCCGCCGACCTGGCCGTGATGACGGCGAAGAACCGCGACCTCGTGCTGCAACGCAAAGCCTGCCTGGACCAGTTCCGCAAGGCGCGCGCCGAGCAGTCGCGCCCGGTCAAGCAGTGGCTGCCCGAGCTGATCGACCAGCTCCGCGCCGACTTCCCCGAAGCCAATGTCAGCCGGTCGCGCCTTTATGAATGGGACAAGCTGGTGCGCACCCCCGCCGACCTGGTCGAGCTGGCGGACGGGCGCGGGGGCGACCAGTATCACGACCGCTACGCCGATTTCTGGAAACGCTTCCAGGCCGACTTCCTCGACCCCAACCAGCCGAAGGTCAAGCACAGCTACGAGCGCGTTCGCCTGGCGATGCGGGCCGAGAAGATCGGCACCAAGCACATCCCGTCGCTGCGCACCGTGCATCGCCAGCTGGACGAGCGGATCGCGCCATCGCTCCAGGCGTTCCACCGCGACCGCGAGGGCGAATACAAGAGCAAATTCCTGCCGACGATCCAGCAGGACCCCGAGCGTTTCCGTGCCGGCCGTTGCTGGGTCTTCGACCACACGCGCATGGACGTGTTCATCCGCGCCGGTGAAAAAGTCTTCCGCCCCTGGCTCACGACCGCCCAGGACTGGCGGACGCGCAAGATCGTCGGCTGGTGCCTGACGATCACGCCCAACAGCGACACGATCCTGCTGACCCTGCGCGAGGGCATGCTCGACGCGGACAACATGGGCGGGCCGGAGGATATCTGCTTCGACAACGGCAAGGACTTCGACAGCTGGTTCTTCGACGGCCGGACCAAGAAGCAGCGCAGGCGCAAGGTCGAGAACGACTGGCTCAGCGATTCGACCTTCCGCGGGATCTTCGCGGCGCTCAATATCGAGCCGCACTTCTCGATCGCATACGCGCCCAACGGCAAGGCCCGGCAGGAGCGTTGGTACGGCTACCTGCACGACAACTTCGAGCGGAGCTTCCCGACCTACTGCGGCAAGGACACGAGCTCGAAGCCCGCCGGGCTTGAAGAACGCCTGGCGAACCTTCCGGGGGTGCCCACTTATGAGCAGCTGCATGAGCGGCTGTGTGATTTTGTGGATGGGTACAACCGGCGCGCGGACCACAGCATCGAAGACCTCAAGGACGACGGCATCCGCGTCTCGCCGATGCAGGCGATGGCGGCGTGGTGCGACACGCGTCGGATGTTCGGCGAGGACGACACGCACGAGCGGCAGGTCCTCGACACGCTGCTGATGCACCACGACCGACCGGTGTCGGTCGGCAAGATGGGCGTGGGCGTGACCGTCGCCGGCAAGAAGGTCTACTTCGGCCTGGAGCACGGCGTGTTGATGCCCGAGCTGCGCGGCTACCAGGGCCGAGCCAAGAAGAAGGTCCGCACGGCATACGACCCGCGCGACCTCTCTTCGGTCTACGTCTACGACGACGCCGATGGCCGCCTGCTCTGCATCGCACCTAACAACCTTGGCCCCGGAAGTGCCGGGGGACGTCAACGCGTGGCGGAATCGCATCGCGCGATCCGCGGGCACACCAAGGACCTGCAGGCCGCGGGCCTGGGCGGTGCGCTGCCCAAGCTAAGTGTCCTCGAGTACCAGCTCGCCGTCGGCGACCTGCCCGACGCGCCCGAGCCCGCGACCAAGTCGATCAAGCCCGTTCAAACCGGGTTTGAACAGGCGGCGAAGGACCGGCAGAAGCACGAGATGAAGCAGGCCGCCGGTGCCGAGCACCAGCCCCCGGAAGATCAGCCAGGCAAGGCCAAGCCCACCAAGAAAAAGGGCGTCACCGACATCGTCGCCCTGATGGGCCGCGCCGAGCACGTCGCCGACACACTCGCGGATGACAGCTTGGATTCCGGGGCGTCTGAACCCCTCGCATCGATCGGGCCAGCACCGATCGATGAGCCGCCATGCACGGAGCTGGCGCAAGAGGACGAACCCGACGACCCGCTGGACATCTTCAGGAGGATGCGCTGATGGATAAGCAGCAACGCGACCTCGTGAACCGGATGGGCAAGGACGCAACGATCATGCGCTTCGGCGTGGTCCTCCCCACGGAAGGGGCACTCATGACAGAGCACCACGGATCGGTGCGGTCGAACTTCCAGAAGTTCACCTACCGCTACGACATCTCGAACAAGGAAGCGGCGCGTGGCATCGGCTGCGCGGCCTCGACGCTCAGCCAGTGGATCAGTGACAGCTACCGCGGCGACGTGGACAAGCTCACCCGCCAGGTCAACCGCTGGATGGAGATGGAAGCGCGTAAGCGCGACATCCGGCTTGAGCTTCCGTTCATGCCCACCGACGTCGCCGAGGCGATGCGGACGATCGCTCACACCGCGTGCGAGCACGTGAAGATGGCCGCGATCGTCGCGCCCGCCGGGTGCGGCAAGTCGATGGTCGCCCAGGTCCTCGCCGAGGAGATGAACGGCTTCTATCTGTACGCCGACGAGGACGTGACGGTGAAGAGCTTCCTCGAACGCCTGGCCAAGCTGACCAAGGCCACGCCCAAGGCAACATCGATCGACGCGATCAAGTCCGCGGTGATCGAGAAGCTGCTGCGCTCGGGCCGGCCGATCATCATCGACGAGGCGCACCTGCTGCGCCCGGCCGTGTTCAGCCGTCTGCGGTCGATCTACGACCAGGCCGAGCTGCCGGTGATCATGTTCGGGGCCTACGAGATCCTCAACCGTGTGGACGACCGCTCGACGGGGCGCGGGCAGATGTCGCGGCGCACGCTGCAGTGGAACGCGCTGGAGTACTTCGCCAACGTCGAGGACCCCGGCGGCGGTTCGTCGAGCCAGCTCGGCAAGCCGCTGTACTCGATCGAGCAGGTCCGGGCGCTGTTTGCCCACATGCCGCTGAAGCTCACCGACGCCGGCCTGGAGATGCTCTGGGCCATCGCCTGCCTGCCCGACCGCGGCTGCCTGGGCACGGCCAAGGACGTGCTCGACATCGCCTACCGATCGTTCGGCGATCGCAAGGCGGTCGGCCTGGACGAGATCGAGGCCATCCTCAGCAGCCTGTTCGGCACCCGCGCCGGAATGGTCATCGCCCGGGCCAAGGAGCACCGCCAGCGGTTCAGGAAAGCCGCTGCGTAGCCTCATCACCACGGACGAACCCAACAACCACTCGCATGGACGCGACCCGACTCAACATTCCGAACCTCAACAAGCTCAAGCGCCAGCTCACTGACGCATCGGCCGAGCACGACGACGGCAAACGCTACGTCCGCGCGTCGGTCGCTGCACGGATCATCGGTGTCACACCCGGCCACCAAACGATGTGGATCCGCGCGTGCTGGATCACACCGCTGCGTTTCCGGGTGCCCAACTGCCGGGCGGCCAACAACGGCCGCGTCACCTGCTGGCCGCTGGACCAGGCGATCACTGCCGCGCGCCGCTACTGGACCGGCAACCGCAAGTGGCGACCCGCCGACGACGACTACCTGCTTGAGAAAATCGGCCGGGTCCCGCTCGACCGCCTCGCCACGGTAATGGGGCGGAGCGTCGAGGCCATCACCCAGCGCGCCCGGTATCACGGGGTCAACCAGTACAACGCCCAGGGCGAGCTGACACCGCCGCTGGTCGCGCGGCTATGCGGCGTGAGCCGCAGCTGTGTGCTGCGGGTCTGGTGTAAGGAGTGCGACCCGCCGCTGCGCGCTCGCCGTATGGCGGACGCAAAAGGCACGCTGATGATCAGCGCCAATTCACTGCGTCAGTTCTTCCGTGACCACCCCGAGATCTACGCGCGGCGCGCCGAAAACGCGAAGCGACGCATTAACGCATTCATCAGTGCCGGGGGCAGGACCCTGAAGGCGGTGGCTGCATGACACGTACCAATGGCTGGACCAACAAGCAGAAGGCCCTGGCGGTCCGCGCGTGCAAGTCGATCGGCCTTGGCGATGACCAGCGCAAGCTGATCCTGCGCCAGCTCGGCGGGCACGCTCTGATAAACGATCAACCGACCTCGACCAGCCCGCGCCTCACCCAGGCCGACTTCGAGAAGTTCATGGCTTACGTCGAGAGCTACGCCAGCGATAGCCGCCTGATGAGCAAGCCCGCCTACTACTGGCAGGACCAGTACGACAACGGCCCGCAGGGGCGGCTGCTCTACAAGGCCCGCCAGCTCAGCAACGCGTTGACCGACGCCGGGGTTGCCTGGGTCGGCATCGTCAACAAGGCCATTGGCCGCGAGTTCGATGCGTTGCTGGCCAATCTCGACGAGGACGAGCTGGGCAAAGCGATCGATGCGATGACCGCGGTCGGGAAGCGAGGGGCGGCATGAACACAATCAACCTACAGGTTGCCTCGGATTGCACATAAAGACAGCTATCAGACCTGCGGCTACGGACGGCTGCGTTTAAGTTGGAAAGGACTCCTTGTGTGGCTCTACCTACCACCCTCCATCACCTCGACCTGTGCACCGGTACCGGAATGCTGGGCGTCGCACTTAAAATCATATTTGCAGAACAACTGCGAACTGTTTGTTACGTTGAGCGGGAAAGCTACGCTGCGTCCGCTCTCGTGGCACGGATGGAAGACGCGGCCCTGGATCAAGCGCCTGTCTGGGGTGACCTTCGTACCTTCGACGGCAAGCCGTGGCGTGGCCTCGTGGAGATCATCACTGCGGGCTACCCGTGTCAACCGTTCAGCACCGCTGGCCGCCGCGCTGGTGAGAACGATCCTCGGCACCTTTGGCCCGAAGTCGCTCGGATCACTAACGAAACTCAGCCGCTCATCTGCTTTCTCGAAAACGTCGAGGGGCATCTGTCGATGGGGTTCGAGACGGTCATCCGCGACCTACAAAAAATGGGCTACCGCGCTACGCCGGGACTCTACACAGCGGCTGAAGTCGGCGCAAGCCACCGGCGGCGCAGGCTCTTTATTCTGGCCTACTCCGATCGCCTTCGACAGTGGTGCAGGCGGTGGCCCGAACTCATCGGTTCGTGGCCTTGCTTGGCTGGTGAGGCACAACTCGATGTGGCCGACGCCGGTCGTGTTCGACTGCGGCAACGGGAGTCCGGGCAATCACTATCAGGGTCTGGCCTGGATCGCCCGCAACACGTGGAGCATGCGGAGCGAGTGGCCGACGCCGGCAGCGCGGGACTACCGGTCGCCGAACTCAGCCGCGTCGGAAGAGCGCAGGCGCAAGAAGATGAAGAACAAAGGCGCTCAATTAGTGAACTTTGTCGAGCACCAATTAACGTCTTCGCCCCTGGCCCCGACGATCCGCAGTGGCAACGAATCCTCGCCCTCGATCCAACGCTTGAACCCGCGATTTGTGGAATGGGTGATGGGATGGCCAATCGGGTGGACCGCCTTCGACTCGGCGGTAACGGGGTGGTTCCTCTGGCTGCAGCTTATGCGTTCGTCTCTCTGCTCGCTGTTGCAATGCAGACCGAATCCGACACCGACCTGAGTAATCCACCGCGAGCGAAGCACGCACGTGAGCCGCGGGCATGCCTCGCACGAAATCAATTCTCTGTTTACCGAGAAGTAGCATGAAAGACACCATCATTCAAATGATCGCCGAGCAGGCCAATTGCACCAGCGCCAGCCTCCAGCTCGACAACACCCTCGAAGAGGACCTCGGATTAGACGAAGTGGACATGACCGAGATGTTGATGACGCTGGAGGATGAGATCGAACAGGCTATTGATGACGCTCAGTGGTTCGACTGCGAGACTGTTCAGGACATCATCGACTTGGTTGGCAGTCAGCTTGCCACGCACTAAGAAGACCGCTGGAATGGTAGAGAGCCTATCGGACGGCGTAGCACTGCCGTTGTCAGTAAACGCATACGGACGATGATGTGCACGTAAGAATCAGATAAAGAGCTTTGATTTTGATGTGTGTACAGGTTATGTTAGGTATTCTACGCAGAGGACTTTTTGATGTCTAGTGGGTCTTCAATCGAATGGACCGAGTCGACCTGGAACCCGGTGGTGGGGTGCAGAAAAGTATCTGCTGGCTGCAAGAATTGTTACGCCGAGCGTATGGCTAAGCGACTCGCGTCGATGGCGGTAGCTGCTGAAAGTGCCGGCCAGTCTGCAGGCAAGAAAGCGAACTATCTTCAGGTCCTCAACGGTAAAGGACGGTGGAATGGGAAGGTATACCTCGATGAGTCTTCGGTTGATGCCCCAAGATCGTGGTCAACCCCTAGAGTGATCTTTGTCAACTCGATGAGCGATCTTTTTCATAAAGACGTACCACTCACGTTCATCCAGAGCGTCTTTGCAACGATGAATGCGTGTTCGCAGCACACCTTTCAAGTACTTACTAAGCGTCCTGAACGTGCAGCAGCGATTGGCAACCAACTGACTTGGACACCAAACATCTGGATGGGTACATCTGTAGAAGATGCTACAGTCCGTGGACGCGTGGGTGAGTTGCAGAAGGTTCCTGCGGTAGTGCGTTTCTTGTCTGTGGAACCATTGATTGGTCCGATTCCTAACTTGGCACTTAGCAAGATCCACTGGGTAATTGTTGGTGGTGAATCTGGTCCTGGCGCTCGGCCTATAGAGGCTGATTGGGTACGGCAGATTCGCGATCGCTGCGTTACACGCGGTGTGCCATTCTTTTTTAAGCAATGGGGTGGCGTGAACAAGAAGGCGACAGGTCGTACACTAGATGGCCGTACTTGGGATGAAATGCCTCAAGGAATAGACACTGTCTCCGGGAGTCGTGAGCGTGAGCAACATCAAAAATTGCGTCTGGCAAGCTAAGCCGCACACTAAGGTTAAGCACGAGATTCTCAGCCGTTACTTAGATGGGTGGGCACCAATCATGAGCCGGCAAGCGGCAAAAATTGGTTCTGGTCGTCCTATCCGATTCGTCGATGCCTTTGCTGGACCTGGTGTCGTTGAGCTTGGTAACACACTCCATCCTGGCAGCCCAATTCGATCATTGCAGTCTGTAGCGCAGCATTCAGCCTTGCGAGCGCCTATCAATATGCACTTCATTGAGCAGGACGCGGATCGTTGGCAGCGGCTCACTCAGGAGATAAAAGCGGCGACCCCTTCAGAAGGCTGGCCAAAGCACATGGTTGTTCATCCCCCAATGCAGGGGGAATGCACTCAAATACTTCGCGATACTCTCGGTAGCTACGATACCCAAAACAATCCATTTGGCCCAGCCCTCATATTCTTGGATCAGTTTGGATACGGCTCAGTACCGATGGACTTGGTTAAGCAGATCCTGTCGCATCCACAATGCGAAGTTTTTACATTCATCGAAGCAGGCCATCTCAACCGCTTCCTTGAAGATCCCGCGAAAGACGCGGGCAGAACGGCGGCTTTCGGTGGTGAAGAATGGAAAGACGCCGTAAACGAGCCGGCTGGCCGCCGTTCGATCAGATTGAGACAAATCTATCGTGAGAATATGAAGAAGTACGGCGGTGCGGACTTGGTTTGGGACTTTATGATGCTCAATGACAGTGGAACACCAGTTTGCTGGCTATTCTTCGGAACCAACAGTGATCGTGGATTAGAGGTGATGAAAACTGCTATGCGTCGAATTAGCGGGAACTTTGCATATGCAGATGGTGACTCGCTGGATCAAATCACTCTATTTGAGGGGTTTGATGAAGAGTGCTTGGCGCGAGACCTGGTCGATCACTTCGCAGGTGAAGTTGTAACCGTAGGGGCTGTACGGCGGTATGTTCTTGAGCATACACCTATGGTCAAACACGCCAATACCATGAAGACCATGCGAAAGGATGGGAAACTCAAGGACATTGGTGATCCTAAAATTGCGTACTCTAAGGCTGAACAGTGGGATCGAAAGGTATCCTTTGAACCGAAGAGCATGTTCTAGTTTTGACAAAGAACAGGTCAGGTCCACGGAACAAATTGAGGTTCAGGGCCGGCTAGATGCGTTGGGCGATTAGGTTCCCATCGCCCGGATCGGGGCGGGTATCAGGGCGGGCTGAAAGGCAAAGATTCAGATAATTACGCTTACTCATAACTCTTACGAGTTATAAGTTTGTTGCATTCAAAGCGCGCGCTGGGCGCACGCGCGCGCGCTCGAAGCGCGCGCGACCCCGCGTTGACGACCTTGTTAGGGCCGCTCAAATCCCAACTTGCTGGCACGGGTCCGCCCGGAATCCCGGATCGTGTTTCGCCGCGTGGCTGGGCCGCGATTGCCCTAAGTCTTTGCTGCTACAAGCCCTCCGGCCTTTTCCGGGATCGTCCGGCTAAATCCCGGGTCGTCTGTCGGTTTACGGCGGTAGTGATCCGGACGCCTGGGTGGGCCCGCATGTAGTGGCCCTGAGGTGAGCGGTGATTGCTACCGATTGTTGACACCTAGCGATAACATGGTGTCTGAGCGAAGAATTGTGAAATAAAGAGAGGCAGAGATGAGATACGCGAACCTGAGGCCATTTGTGCTTTTGCTCGCCCTGGTCGGGCTGCCGGCCGCCGCCGAGCCGTTGTCGCTGGACTTCAACCTCGCCGCGCCCAACGCCAACCAGAACATCGTGCCGATCAGCGTCAGCGCATCGTTCGACACGGGCATCCCGCTGGTCGGCGTCGTCAGCGCGAGCGACTCTGCTTCGTCCACCGTCAGCGGCAACGCGTTGGTCGACCTGGATGTGTCTTTTGATAGCAACGGCAGCCCGACCACACTCAACACCATCGCGTTCACCGGCGGGCGTGTGCAGTTCGATGACGACCTGTCGCTCGATCTCTCGTTTGCGCTTGGCTTGGCGAGCGTCGATATCGATACCACGGGCCTCGCGGGCCAACTCTTCACGCCCGGCGGGCCCGCGCCGATCAATGGCGGCACCTTCGACCTCACCCCGCACGAACTGAGCATCAACGAGGGCTCACTGACCGCGACGGGTGGCGGGCTGGTGAGCGGCATCAACGAGACCTTCGACTTCACCGCCGAGCCTTTGACCGCGGGGCTGGTGGGCAGCTCGGCGATCAGCGTGACGCTGGACAACATCATCGATGGCGTCGGCTTTTATACCGCGGCGATCACCGCGCCCTTCACCTTCAACCAGACGATCGACATCGACGCAGACACCTCGGCGAGCGTCGCCACCAGCGGCACTCTCGTCGCCGAGGCCGGCTTCACGCGCCAGCTACTCGATCCCGAAGACCTTGACGGCGACGGCGACATTGACGACGCGGACTTCGGTCTGTTCTTCGCCGCCTTCTCCGGCCCCGGCGTGCCCACGAGCAACCCCGCAGCAGACCTGGACGGCGACAACGACACCGATGATGCGGACTTCGGCCTGGCCTTCGCCGCGTTCACC
>JANQKT010000070.1 GCA_028280965.1 Phycisphaeraceae bacterium | reverse complement strand
ACCTGCCGGAGCTGGACCTGCCCGAGGGCCTCGGCCGGGCGGAGCAGAACATCCAGCCCGTGCCGCACCTGGACCTGTTCAGCCCGACTTCTGCCCCGGCGGTCGAGCTCGCGCCGTCCACCGCAAAGAACAACGTCGTCGCCCGGCTGTGGTTCGCGTACGGCGAGCAGCGCGTCAGCCCGATCGCGCCCGGCAGGTTTGTGCCGGTGGCGCAAGGCGATACAGAGCAGAATGAACAAGCCGCTGCGGACCGGGCCGACGGTCTTGATCAGACATCGGATGCAGAAAACCAGGACCCCCAAGCGTCCTACGCCGAGGTTGAGCTGGATGAGAACGGCTTCGCCGCGGACGCGGGGCACCTGATCCGGCGCAACCGCCGGGCCGAGCGGCAGGCGATTAACACGTGCATCTCGCTGGGCCTGCGTCACATCAACACGCCGTCGGGCGACACGATGCTGCTGGCAAGCAAGCTGATGCCGCCGGTCGTGAACGAGCTGATCAACCGCGGCTGGTCGGTGCTGGCGGACCAGCAGCTCATCCGCACCGCCGGGCCGCCAAGCCTTTCGATCACATCCGGCATTGACTGGTTCGAGCTGCGCGGGGGCGTGAAGTTCGAGGGCACGGACGGCCAGCAGCACGAGGTCGCGATGCCGGAGATCCTCGCCGCCGCCCGGGCCGGGCGCAACATGGTCACGCTCGGCGACGGGTCGCAGGGCCTCCTGCCGACGCAGTGGCTCGAGGAGCACGGCCTGCTCACCGCGCTGGGCGAGATGCAGGGCGACCACCTGCGTTTCCGCACCTCGCAGGCGGCGATGCTCGACGCGCTGCTGGACGACCAGGAACTGGTCGAGATCGATGCGCGGTTCGAGCGCATCCGCGAGCGGCTGCGCGCGTTTGATGGCATCCACGCGATCGAACCGGCCAAGGACTTCGGCGGAACACTCCGGCCGTACCAGTCCCACGGGCTCGGCTGGCTTTCGTTCCTCCGCCGGTTCGCGATGGGCGGCATCCTTGCCGACGACATGGGCCTGGGCAAGACGGTGCAGGTCCTGGCGATGATCCAGGGCCGGCGTCTGGGCGTCGCGGCGCATCTGGATGAGCTGGATCTCGCACCCACAGACACGGCCTCTAGCGGCCAGACGACCGGCCAGGGCAACGACAAGTTGCGCCGCCCATCGATCATCGTCGTCCCGCGCAGCGTTGTGTTTAACTGGGTCGATGAAGCGCGCAAGTTCACACCCGAGCTGAAGGTGCTGCCCTACGCCGGGCCGGACCGCGAGCAGCACCACGGGCGGTTCGGGGAGTTTGATCTGATCGTGACGTCGTACGGCCTGATGCGCCGGGACATCGAGCTGCTCAGCCAGACCGCGTTCGACTACGCGGTGCTCGACGAAGCCCAGGCGATCAAGAACCCGCAGAGCCAGTCCGCCAAGGCGGCGCGCCTGCTCAATGCGCAGCACCGCCTGGCACTGACCGGCACGCCGATCGAGAACCACCTCGGCGACCTGTGGTCGATCTTCGAGTACCTGAACCCGGGGATGCTCGGCAGTTCGTCACGCTTCGCCGAGCTGATCCGCGGCGCCACCGCGCCGCGCGGCGTGACGCGCCGGGCGGACCGCCTGCCGATCGCGGTGCCGTCGGACCTCGACGCCGAGGGGCTGGATGCCGAAACCGCTGCGGACCTCGCCTCGGGCGGCGATGCGCAAGACGCCAAGGGCGCGAATAACCCGGACGCGCTCAAGCAGGTCGCCTCGGCGATCCGCCCGTTCATCCTCCGCCGAACCAAACAGCAGGTGCTCACCGATCTGCCGGCGAAGACCGAGCAGACCATCATCTGCGAGATGGAGCCGGAACAGCGCCGCGTCTACGACCAGCTCCGCGCCTACTACCGCGGCAACCTGCTCAACCAGCTCGACGCCCCCGGAAATGGCCCCGGCTCTAGAAACACGCCAAACAGCAGTTCCACAAAGACTTCCGGGACCGGGGGTGGCTTGGGCCAGGCGACGTTCATGGTGCTCGAGGCGCTGCTGCGCCTGCGGCAGGCCGCGTGCCACCCGGCGTTGATCGACAAGACCAACGCGGTCCAGATCGACCGCGACGCGGTGCCCAGCGCCAAGCTCGACGAGCTCGAGCAGCGACTCGATGAGATCATCGACGAGGGCAGCAAGGCGCTGGTGTTCAGCCAGTTCACCTCGATGCTCGCGCTGATCCGCAAGCGGCTGGACCAGCGCGGCATCAAGTACGCCTACCTCGACGGGCAGACCCGCAACCGCAAGGACGTTGTCCAGCGGTTCCAGACCGACCCGGACCTGCCGGTGTTCCTGATCTCGCTCAAGGCCGGCGGGGTCGGGCTCAACCTCACCGCCGCCGAGTACGTCTTCATCATGGACCCGTGGTGGAACCCCGCGGTCGAGGCCCAGGCGATCGACCGGACCCACCGCATCGGCCAGCAGAAGCCCGTGTTCGCGTACCGCCTGATCTGCGAGGACACGGTCGAGCAGCGGATCCTCGAGCTGCAGTCCCGCAAGCGCGACCTGGCCGACGCGGTCGTCGGCGGCGAGGGCAACATCCTCGCCAACCTGACGCGCGAGGACCTCGAGCGGCTGCTGAGCTAGCGCTTTGCCTGCAGCCGCGATGTTACACGTCGCCGGCAAGCACCCTTGAACACATCAATAGGCAGCCGGACGTATAGCAAGAACAAGCGAGTCGCACTTCGCCGGCGGGGCATAGCCTCGCAGCTATCCAATCTGTCACCAGTACACCTTTACAAACTACTTGTGCCGCATCAGCGCGTTGCTGCCCGCGGGCGGCTCGTCTTCGAACAGGTGGTCCTGCGTGTTCATCGCGCCGCTGCCGTACTTGGTCTGCACGATCGGCGACTGCTCGAAGCCCGCATGGCCGTCACCCCACACCATGCTGCCGCGCCACTCGCCGGGGTCGGTGTGGATGCTCTGGATCGTGGTGCTAGTGTTCGCGCCGGTGTTGCGGTCGGAGACCACGACGGCCTGGCTATTTAAACTTACTCTCCACTCCGCAGCACGCGGAGCAGAGGCGAAATCTACTCGATACGCCTGGCTGCCTGGGACCGGGCCACCATTCTTGAAGCTTAAGACCGCGTAGGAGTAGTGGTCGGCCTGCACCGGTCCGGTTCCGGGATAGTCGTAGATCGCCTGGGTTTCGCTCGGGCTGGTCAATTGCTCGGGCAAGATAAAACCGCCATCCAACAGAATCCAGTACCGGGCCTGTGGCGCGTCGCCATCCCCGCTGTTGCCTGTCATCGGGCCGTCGGCCAGGACCTGCCCCTTGCTGTTGAGGCCGGGGAATCTGGTCTTGTTGGTGTTGGAGTAGACGACCATGCCTTGGTGGATGTCCCGGAGTTGAGCGGTGCCCTCCATCCGCTCGGCCGTCCGCCGGGCCGCGCCGAGCGCCGGGAGCAGGATGGCGATCAGCATGGCGATGACACCTATCGAACTGCCGATCGCGCCGAGGATGACCCCGGTGAGCGCCATGCCCCGGCCGGGCTGGCCGTTGCTGATCTTATTGAGCCCGATAATCCCGAGGACGAACGCCGCGATCGCGATCAGCGGGATGAAAAAGATCACAATCCCGCTGATCCCGCAGATCAGCGCCGCGATCGCAACGCCCGGCGTGGACTGGTCCGCATCATCCTGCGGCGGGTAGTGACCGCCCGGAGGCGGGGGCGGGAACTGGCTCATCGTCTATCTCCGGAGGAAGAAAGGTGTTGCCTGAAACAAAGTATCAGATTCCGCCGATCACCACAGGTCCGCTTGACCGCAGCGCGGAGGTGTTATAATGCGAATGGATCACGTTTCACGGATCGTACAGCCAGCCCGGAAGCATGCCTACTTCCTGGGGTGATTCTGACGCATGCTCGGACTCGCTCGACTTGGCGAGGTGTCACAGTGATCAGCGTCTACATCGGCAACCTACCCTACGATACAACCGAAGCGGACGTGGTCGAACTGTTCAAACAGTTCGGGGAGGTCAACCGCGCCGCGCTCGTCACCGACCGCGAGACGGGCCGGCCACGCGGGTTCGGTTTCGTCGAGATGCCCAACGACAACGAAGCCCACAAGGCGATCGAGGAGCTCTCGGGCAAGGATTTCCAGGGCCGGCCGCTGACCGTCAACGAAGCCCGCAACCGCTCGGCCCAGCGCAACAGCGCCAACCTCTCCCGCAGCGCCCACAAAACAGACGCCCCGGAGACCGAGGACACGGCCGACCCGCCGGCGAACGAACCCACGCCCGACAGCACCGCGAACAACACAAGCAACGACGACAACAGCAGCAGCGGGTACAGCAACGACATGGGCAAGTCGTGAACCCGATCAGCCCGCATCGATCCGCACAAACTCATTGATCGACAGACCGAACCCGCTGAGCGCCTGCGGGCGGAAAGGGTGGTTGGTGATCAGCCGCAGGTCGGTCAGCCCCAGGTCGCGGAGGATCTGGCAGCCGATGCCGTAGCCACGTTTGTCGGCGCGTGGCTTGATGCCGGGGTTCTCATGCGAATCGCCGGGCCGGACTGTCTCGACGCGTGCGGCTTCCTCGTCCGCCGACAGGGCCAGCGTCTGCAGCCGCTTGAGCACGCCCGTACCCATGCCCTCGTGCCGCAGGTAAACAACCGCGCCCCGGCCCTCGCGCTGGATCATGCGCATCGCCGCCTCAAGCGTTTTTCCCGACGGCTGGGTCGCGTCTCCGAACACATCGCCCAGCAGGTTCTGGCTGTGCATGCGGACGAGCA
>JANQKT010000068.1 GCA_028280965.1 Phycisphaeraceae bacterium | reverse complement strand
GGGCAGAACAGGCGCGCCCGCAGCGGCAGGCCGAGCAGGTCGGTGTTGCCCAGACCCCGGCAGACGACCGCCAGCGCGTCGCGATGCCGCAGTAGGCCGGATGTCAGGTGCAGCGGCAGGTCCGAGGAGTTGAACAGCGGAAGGTTGAACGGCAGCCGCATCTGCCCGCCGTGCGTGTGGCCCGAGAGGATGAGGTCCGCACCCAGATCGACGGCAAGCGGGATGAAGTCTGGCCGATGCGACAGCACCAGTCGCAGACGCTCGTCACGATCCGCGTGCGTCGTGGGCAGCTCGGCGACCGACAACGCCGCGGCGACCGGGTCCGGCTCGCGCCGCTGACGCGTGCAGCGAAGGCCGACGATCTCGACCGGCTTGTCGCTGAGCGCGACCGCTTCATCACTCAGCCAGGTAACCGGCAGGGCCTGGAGTTGTTCGATCAGCTCGGGCGTGTCGTGGTTGCCAAACACGCCGTACCAGCCCAGCGCCGGCTTGACCGTGCGGGTCAGCTCGTCGAGGTATGGCAGAGTGTGTTCAATCGGCCAGTTGCGGACGACGTAGTCTCCGGTGAGCAGGCCCAGGTCCAGCCGCATCTTGGCGAGTTGGTAGATCAGCCGGTCCAGCCGCTTGGTCCGCCCGGTGAGGTGCAGGTCCGAGAGGTGGGCCAGGCGCATACGGTCCAGCGCGTGGGGCAGGTGCGCGATCGCGAGGTCAACCGGCTCGGTTAGGCCGTAGGCAAGCGGCATGCGGGCATGATCGGTTGGGAAGTGTGATTGAGCAACCAGTGCTATGAATCGATTCGCACCCAGCTCACAGCATGCCGGCTCGGTGGCACGCCGTGGGTACCGAATCGTGATCGACATCATACAAGTTTGCAGCCCCGCCCAGCCTATGGTCGATGTTCACAGCACGGATGGATTCAGATCCACACAACCCGCACGCGCCCACACCCGCCGACACCGTCATCGGCGGCTTCCTCGGCTGGCTGTTCATCGCCGTCGGCTCGTTAGCGCTGGCGGCGGCGGCGCTGATCCCCGCCTACTACGACACGCTCAACGTCCAGGAGGCCCGCGCGATCGAGGCCGCCAAGGCCGACATGCTCGCCGAGGAACGCCAGCGCTACGTCGATTTCCACCAGGCCCTGGCCGAGGACGACCCTGTCCTAATCGAACGCCTAGCGATGAGCGAACTGCGGCTCAAGCCCGCGGGCACCGGCCTGGCCCAGCGGGCCGCGTTCGACCCCGTCGCGCTCGTCAGCGAGCCGAGCCCGGACGCCATCGACCGCGCCCTGGCCGACCGGCCGCTGATGCGGTCGATCGAGAACGAACTGAGCCGCCCGGACCTCAAGCAGCGGGCGGTGATCGACGTCCATTTCGAACGCCCACGCGAGACCCGCTTGATCCTCGCGGCGACCGGTGAGCACCGGCCGTGGGTCGCGGGGTTCGGCGCGCTGATGCTGCTGCTGGGGCTCTGGCCAAGGCGTGCGGCGAGCTAGTGTTTCGCGGTATCTTGTCGCCTTGTCTCAGGACCGTGATCAACTGCTCCGGCGGCATAAGCTTGGGCGTATTCTGTATGACGATTAATCGCTTGCCGGCCCTGCGCTTTGCTTAGTGATGGCAGCATTGCCGAATTCGATACCACGCCTCGGTCGGCGTCCAGCAACCCAAGCTGATGCTCGATCTGCACGAGGAGGAAGACCGTCAACAGGTGCAGGCTCTCGAAGCTCACCACAGCGGGTGGGAATCACCCGCGTTGCTGGCGTAAACGGTTACAACGTACTATCTAAATATATGAATAAGTTATTTCAGACAGCATTGGTTGCGGTAGTAGGCCGGCGTCACGTCTTGACCGAAGCGGGCCGAAAGGCCTACTACTGCACAGGTTTCCGGTCGGGCATGGGGGAGGCGTTGGCGGTGGTGTTCCCGGGGTCACTGCTCGAGCAGTGGCGTGTGTTGAAAGTATGCGTTGAGCACGGTGCGGCGATCGTGATGCAGGCGGCCAAGACCGGCCTGACGGAGGGTTCGTGTCCGAGCGGGAACGACTACGGCCGGCCTGTGGTGGTGGTGAATGTGACACGCATTAAGCGGATCATCCTGCTGGACGGTGGCAAACAGGCGATCGCGTTTCCCGGGTCGACGCTTCACGAACTGACGGAGATGCTCAAGCCGCTCGGCCGGGTGCCGCACTCGGTGATTGGGTCGACGTCAATCGGGGCGACAGTGGTGGGCGGTATCGCGAACAACGCGGGAGGCGCCCTGTGCAAGCGGGGCTCGTCGTACACGCAGTTGGCGATGTACGCGCGTGTGAACGAACAGGGCAGGCTTGAACTGGTGAACCATCTTGGGGTCGAGGGGCTGGGCGACGACCCGGAAGCGATCTTGCGGCGGTTGGAGGAGGGTGGAATTGAGGCGGGGGATGTGAAGGCATGGGACGTGCCGGCGTCCGACCAAGCCTACGCGGAACGGATCCGCGACCTCCACGCCGACGTGCCCAACCGTTACAACACCGACCCGCGGCGGCTCTTCGAGGTCAGCGGCAGCGCGGGGAAGGTGGCGGCCTTCGCGGTCCGGGTAGACACTTTCGCGGCCCCGGAGCGAAGAGCGGTGTTCTACCTCGGCACAAACGACCCGGCCGATTTCATGCGGCTGCGGCACGACGTGCTGAGCGAGTTCAAGGCGCTGCCGGAGATGGGCGAGTACATGAACCGCGAGACCTTTGACACGGCCGAGCGGTACGGGAAGGACGTGTTTCTGACGATCAAGTACCTGGGCACCCCGCGCCTGCCGAAGGCGTACAAGATGAAGGCGTACGCCGAACATGTACTTCATCGCGTGCCGCTGCTGCCAAAGTACCTGCCCGACCGGGTGCTCAACTACGCGAGCCGGCTGTTCCCTCAACACCTGCCGAAACGGCTGCGGGCGTTCCGTGACCGGTTCGAGCACCTGCTGCTGCTGGACACCACCGACGACGCCATCGAAGAGGCGCGGGCGTACCTGGCCGAGCGCTGGGCCGTTCCGGGGGCGGGGCCGGGTGATGGCAAGGCCACTTCCGGGCGCGATTACTTTGAGTGCGACGCGGAAGAGCAGGCGGCAGGGTTGCGGCACCGCTTCGCCGCGGCGGGGGCCGGGCTCCGCTACCAAACGATGCACAGCGCGACCACAGAAGACGAACTGGCCCTGGACGTCGCGCGGCTGAGCCACGACGACACCTGGACCCGGCCACCCCCGCCCGAGGTTGCGGAGCGCCTAGATCGCCTGCTGCGGTACGGGCACTTCTTCTGCTACGTCTTTCACGAGATCTACATCTTCCGCAAGGGAACGGACCTGGGCCGGATGAAGCGGCTGCTGCTGGATCAGTTGGATGCGGCCAACGCGAAGTACCCAGCCGAGCACAACGTCGGGCACCTGTACGAGGCCGACGATACGCTGCGGCGGTTTTATGAGCAGCTGGACCCGACCAACACGTTCAACCCCGGCATCGGTAAGACGGACAAGGCGCCCCGAGCCTCGTCCCGCGTAGGGGCAATCACATTGGCCGAGAATCAATGATGGAGCCTAAAGCGCCAACACGGCTTAGGAGGTATGGACACCTTGTTGCGCGAGCGACTCTTCAACGGAATCCTGCGTGCACGCCAGCGCGTCTACACCATCTGAGAGCCGACGCCACCGGGGAAACACTGGACATCGCACTTCCGCAGAACTCTGGCGCAAGCTCGCAGGTCTGCCCGGTGCTACACGCAATGCTTAAGCTTCATGCACGTTCGGAACCGGCAGCCTGGCCATGAAGTAGGTCGGCAGCCCGATCGCGGCCATCGCCACCCCGACCGCCAGCAGCATCAGGACCAGCCCGCTCTTAGGCGGCGGCCATTTCGTGATATGCCATTGCGGCGCCGGCAGCGAGCCCAGAAGCCGGTCGCGTTTGAACGGGAACCGCTTGAGCAAGACATCGGCTTGCCACGTGTCGGCCTCATCAGGCGGGGCGGGCGCGGCCGTGACGGTATCGGCGCTGATCGGAGTGGCATAGTTGCCCCAGCTCTGGCGGGCATAGGTCAGCACCGCGGCCATCTGCGCCGGTGTCATGTAGCTGAGGTTCTCCATCTGCGCGCTATACGGCTTGCCGTCGGCCGGATTGAGCGTGTGCGTGAGCTCGCCCACCAGCCCGTGTTTGACGATCGTCGCGGCCCGCTCGGGGTTGCCCAGCAGCGTCGGCGAGCCGGCGAGCGGGGGGAAGCCCTCTTCGCCCTCGCCTTGTTTGCCGTGGCACTTGACGCAGCCCTTCTCCGCCTCGTGGTAGATCTCGTGGCCGATGTCCATCACCGTCAGGGGCTCGTCTTCGTCGTCCTTGCCCAGGATGATGTCCACACCGCGTTCGATGCGGTAATCGTCATAGCCCGCGGGCCAGGCGCTGTCAGGCACCGCATGCATCGCGCTGAGCGCCGCCATGCCGAGCACGTGCTTGTCGCTCCACTTGTCGTAGCCCAGCTCCTTCACCGCGTCGATGTAGCTGGCGAGTCGATCGAAATGTGTATCGAGGTCCCGGCTCTTCAGGACCGCTTGCCGCAGCGCGGTGGCCGGCGCGAGCTGCTTGTTGTCTACCAACTCAATCAGCTGCTCGGAGAGGTTGTCCGGGGCCTGGTCGGCGGGCAGGCCTGCGACGGCCCGCATCAGCGCCGCCGGGTCGCGCTTGGCCAGGCCGGGCAGCGGGGCACCCGAGCGGACATTGAGCATCACCGCGGCGCTGCGCAAGGCCGGTTCGGGGTTGTCCAGCAAGGCGTCGAGGTCGTCCGAAATCGCTAAGAGCGCTTCGTTGGGCAGGCCCAGCAGCAGCGGGGTGATCGCCCGGGCGGTTTTGGCGGGGAAGAACGTGTTGATACCCACAACCTGCATCAGCACCCGGCCGCGCTGCTCGGGCGTTTCGGCAAGCGCTTCCAGCGCCGCCTGCCGGACCTCTTCGGGCATGTCCGGCCGGGCGATCGTCGCCAGGGAAATCAGCCGGCCATCGGGATCAGTCACTTTTTTTTTTGCAGCGCCAGCAGCGCTTCAGAAGAGGTTTCGTCCTCGTTGTAATACTTCTGGATGCCCGAGATACTCTCGTAGCCCTTGGCTTTGAGTACCTTGATCGTCTGCTTGTGCGCGTTGCGGATCACGTCATCCATCTTCTGGTTGGTGACTTGGTCCGCGATCTTCACAGCATCGAGTGAATCAAGGTACGCGCAGGCCATGACGGCCTCGAGCCGGACACGCATATCGCGGTTAATGATGGCTTGCTGGATGAACGACTGGGCGTCCTTCGGCTCCATGTCGCCGAACTGCAGGCCGTAGCGGATCGCGCGGATCGCCCCGGCGATCACCAGCGGCTCACGGGCGCGCGTGACCTCGTCCAGCAGCTTGACGTCGTATACGCCGTGGGCCTGCTGGGCCCAGAGCGCCTCGAGCGTGAGTAGTTCGTAGTCGTACTCCCGCGCACGGGGGTCCAGGTCTTCGAAGACCCACTTGTTCGTCGCCGCGACGACCTTGTCCTTGTCCATGTTCTGCAAGAGCCGGCGGGCCCGGTCGCGCGTGTTCTGCTCGGTCGTTGTCTTGATCACCTCCAGCAGGCCTGCGAGGTCGAGTTCGGTCAGATCGATCCGCTCAGCAAGCGGGCGCTCCTTGTGCGTCACGCGGTAGATCCGCCCGTGCGTGTGGTCGCGACGCGGGTCGCGCAGGTTGAACTGCATGTGCCCGATCAGCGGGTTGACCCAGTCGGCGATGTACAACGCGCCGTCCGCGCCCAGCTCCGAGCATACCGGGCGGTAGTTGCCCTCGGGGCTGGAGAGGATCGGCGGCAGCGGCTCGGAGAAGTAGCCCGAGTTGTTCGCGCCGTCGGCCTTCAAGCGGTCCATGTGCGTGCCAAGGAACCCGATGCACTGGCTGTGCACATACACGCCCTGCATGTCTTCAGGCCAGTGCGCGGAGTAGATGATGTCGCTGCCCGCGGTCGGCCGGCCGCGGCTGACCACCGCGGGGCCCTTGGGCGGTTTCTCGGGGAAGATGTAAGGCGCGATCAGCGATGAGAAGTTGAACTGGTTTGCGCCGGAGGTGTCCATCAGGATCGACTGGCCGTAGGGGTCGAACGTCTGGCCCCAGGGGTTGGGGTGGCCGGTGTGGGAGATCGCGATGAGCTTGTGGGTGCGCGGGTCGTAGCGCCAGACCGCCGCGTCGCGCGTGCGCTGCGTGCCGTGGGGCGTCTCAACGTTGGTCCGGGTGAACACGCCCTCGAGCATCAGGATCCCGCCGTTGGGGTCCCAGGCGAACGCGCTGATCGTGTGGTGCGAATCCGGCATCCCGAAGCCGGAATAGACCATCTCCTTCTTGTCGGCGACGTCGTCGCCGTCGGTGTCGGTCATCTTCCAGAGGTCGGGCGCCTGGCCGATGTAGGCGACGCCGTTGCCGTCCACGACGAAACCGGTGGGGATGTTCATGTGTTGGGCGAAGATCGTGGACTTGTCCGCCTTGCCGTCGCCATCGGTGTCGTCGAGGATGATCAGCTTGCAGTCAGTGACCTCGCCGGGGTAGGGGTGCGGGTAGGTGGGCGAGCACAGCACCCAGAGCCGGCCTTTGGCGTCAAACGTCATCGCCAAGGGGTTCTGGAGCTCGGGGAACTCGCGCTCGGAGGCATACAGATTGACCTGGTAGCCCTCGGCGACCTTGAAGGTCTTGAGGTATTCCTCGGGGGCCTTGATCCCGCTGGCGTCGCCGACCGCGCGCTTGGTGTCCTGCGCGGGGATGTCGACGCCATCCCACTTGTCTTCGGGGTAGTCGTAGGTCGTTGGGGTGGTTTCCCAGATCGCCCGTTCGCCGGGGGCCTTGGCGAAGAGCTGGCCGAGCGTGGGCTTGCTCATCGCCCAGAGCGCCGCCTCGCGGGCCGCGACCATCTTGTCGAGCTGGTCGAGCTCGGGCGGGAAGTTGACGTTGCCGAAAGGCTTGTGCCGGCGGCCCCAGACGTACTCCGTGTTGGTCGCGCGGTAGCGGTGGCGGAAGTGGTAGTGCTTGTCGTAGGCGACCTGGCGCAGCTCGGCCGCCTCACGCTCGCCACCCACCGCCAGCAGCCCGTCCCACCAGCCCAGCTCCCGGGCGATCTCGCCGGCGTAGAGGAAGCAGCCGTACTCGGTCGGGGCGATGCCGTTGTTGGTCAGCGGGCGTTTGTCGTCCTCGTCGCGGTGCACAAACGCGGGCGAGTGGAGGTTGACGAAGACCGCCTTCTTCTCCTGCGCCACCCGCCGCATCGCGTTGGTGTACGTGCGCAGGGTGTTGTTGCGCTGCTTGACCGCCGGACCCGTCGGCAGCGGGGCGCCAAGGTCTTCATGCGCGATCGGCGAGATGAGCACGATCTTCGGCGCTGATTCGCCGTTGTACTTCTGTTTGAGGTGGTGATCGACGCGGGCCGCGAGGTCCTTCTCGAACTTACCCACCGCGCCAGGCCCGTCGAAGGACTCGCTCATGCCGTAGCACATGATGACGACGTCCGCGCCGTGGCGATTGAGGTAGAAGTCCATGCGTGGGACGTTGGTTTCCCGCGGGCGGTCATCGACCTCGTCCGCCGAGTTGGGCACGCTGCGGACGACGATGTTCTTGCCCGGGTTCGCGGCCTGGATCATCGCGTCGAGGTACCCGCTGAGCGCGAGACGCTCGGCGAAGGTGTTGCCGACGACGACGATGCAATCGTCCTGCTTCAGTTCAAGCGCAGCACGAGCGGGCAGCCCGCTGAGCAGCAGCAAGGCAAATGCAATAAGCGTATGGGGTTGTTTCATAGAGTTGTGATCGGGGTGTTGTTGGTCGATTAAATAGGCTTTGCTTGTTATTCACCGCCTTCTGGCAGAGCCTAGTGATTGAGCTCGTAGTCGCCGGGCTTGGTGCCCTTCTTGAAGTTGCCGAAGCCGAACGGGGTCGGCTTGAACTCGCCGACGAATTCAACATTGGTGCCCTCGGCGGGAACCTGATCGCCCATGCCGAGGATCCAGTACACACCGTTAACGACCATGCGTCGTGTGCCTTCGTGGGCCAGATCCGTCGCCGCGCCCATCGTGGTTGTCAGAATCTGGCTGACCTCGCCGCTCTCAGCTTTGTAGGTCTTTGTCCAGGTGACGGGCATCATCGGCTTGTTCTTCTGGTTGGCGACCGGGGGGTCGTTGACACCCATGCCGGTGAGCACGGCGCCCAGCACGATCGGCTCGCTGTCGCCGGGCAGCGGCAGGTTGATGGTATAGACATCGCTGTCCCCCCAGATCGAGCCGGGCGTGATCCCGCGGACGACCGGGTGGTTCGCGGCTGCCGCAGCCTCCGTGATCACGCCACGTGTGGCCTCACGGCCGTGAGCTCCATGGTGAGCGACCCAGGTCTCGCCAAACACTTGTTTGCCGAAGCCTTGTTCCCAGCCCTTTTCTTTGCTCTGCCAGTGGTACTTCTTGTACTTCTCGGATTTCGTGGCAAACGCGTGGGTCGATGTACGCAGCCCGATGATCGGTTTGTCCGTGTTCAAATACGCGTCGATGTGGTCCATCTGCTCATCGGGCAGGTTGCGGAAACGCAGGCCCATGATGACCAGGTCCGCGTCCTTGAGCACCTCCAGGCCGGGGATGTTGGTCTGGAAGTTCGGCTGGATATCGCCCTTGTCGTTGATTGCAAAGAGCACCGTGCACTTGAAGCCGTGGTGCACCGAAAGGATCTTGCCCAGCATGGGCAGGGCCTCTTCCGAGCGGTACTCGTCGTCACCCGAGATCAGGACGATGTGCTTGCCCTTCCCCGGGCCATCGCCGCCGGGGTATGTCACCCACTGCTTGGCATGGCCGTCGGCCAAGCCGGCCGGGGCGTAGAACAAGAGCAGCAGAGCGAGGACGGTCAGTCGTGTTTGTGTTTTCATGTGTCTCTGTAGGCGGGTGTGCGAAGGCCATAGGGTAACAAAATGAATCGTTACGGCTTCATCTCGTGGTCGCTGGGTTTGAGCCCGGCTTTGTAGGCCTTGTTGTCGCCACGGCTAAACCCGAAGTCGTTGGGCTGGTAGTCGCCGACGAGATCGACCTTCAGGCCCTCGGCCGGGATCTTGTCTTCCATCCCCATGGCCCAGAACGAGCCTTGGATGATCATCCGGCGGGTCCCCTCAACGAGAAGGTCTGTCGACGTCCCCATCGTCGTAACAAATGCCCGGCCTTTCTTGCCAGGCACGGCTTCATAGGTGTGCGTCCAGGCAACGGGCATCATCGGGTTGTTCTTTTCGCCTTCCAGCAAGGGCCGATCGAACGACAAGCCCTCCAGCGCTCCGCCTAGAACGATCGGTGTCGCCTCGGGCTTCATCGGCATGGTGACATTGTAGACGCCGGTTTTGCCGCCGATGTCGCCGGGCTTGATGCCACGTACGATTGGGTGATCCTTCGCGTCATCGGCAATGATGCCACGGATGTAGCCCCTTTTATTGCCGACGTGGTGCCCCACCCAAGTCTCGCCGAAGATCTGTCGGCCAAAGCCGCCTTCCCAGCCTTCAACTTGGCTGCGGAAGTCATACTTATGGAATTTTCTGTCCTTGGGAATCCTGAATGCGTGCGTGGCGGGACGCATCCCGACCACGGGCTTGCCGGTCTTCAGGTACGCGTCGATATGCGTCATCTGATCATCGGGGAGGTTTCGAAAGCGGGTGACGATAAACATCAGGTCCGCGGTCTTGAGCGCTTCGAGCCCGGGGATGTTGCTGTGGTTGTCCGGGTCGATCTCGCCGGTTTCAGGGTTCTGCGCGAAGACGACCGTGCACTTGAAGCCGTAGTTTTTTGAGAACATCTTGCCGAGTTGGGGCATCGACTCTTCGGAGCGGTATTCTTCGTCTCCGGCGATAAGGACGATGTGCTTGCCCTTGCCCGGGCCTTCGCTGCCGGGGTAGGTGACCCATTGCTTGCCGTGGCCATCGGCCAAGGTGGGCATCGGGGTGATCAGGGCGGCAGCGATCAACGGCAAGAGCAGTCGGAACGTGTTTTGGTACATCGTGTCATGCTCCATAGGTCATGCTTATGTGCTAGTTTAAGACGTCTTGAGGACTTCGGTGTTCTCGCTCTATTACACGTTAAAGTTGCCTGCAGGACGAATCCCCTGGTCTGGATCGCCGCCTGTTTGCCGACCGGCCGGGGCGTGGTACGCTGTTGTAATCCAAAACCGTTTTCTGGAAGTGCGACCCATGCCCCGACCCTACCGATCCTCCCGCCCCCAGCGCCGCCGCAAGCCCGCCGACCCCGTGCTCATGGGCGAGCCATCGCCCGCGCTGACCAAGATCGCGCGGATGAACACCGAGAAGCTCACCGTCCATATCCAGACGATGCAGACCGAGTCCGAACGGCTGGAGACCAAGATCCGCAACCTCTCCAGCATGACCCCGCCTGACGAGAAGAAGATCGAGCAGCTCAATGGCCACCGCGACCGCCTGTTGGCGCTCCTGGAAGCGGCCCGCGAGCAACTGGCCGGGAAGATCGAGCGCCGCAGCCGTTACCAGGGCGGCCCCCGCGGCTGAGTCAATCGCATTCTTCACGCCCGCGGCACACACCTCCCGACCCGGTAGCCCAATCGGCAGAGGCAGAGGATTTAAAATCCTCCCAGTGCGGGTTCGAGTCCCGCCCGGGTCATTGTTTTGCATCCGGCATGGCGCACAGACCGTTCTGAACAGCGTGTCGTGATCGGAGAATTAATTATCGCTATCGCGTGTCAAGAATCCGTAACGAACGGGTAATTATAGTTGTCACGTACATTACTTCTGCCACAAAGGACCCCGCGACATGCCCGATCTTTCCCGACGTCGATTCATCCGTGTACTCGGCGGCACGACGTTCGCCTTTGCGACCTTCCCCGAGCTTGAGCGTGCGTTGTCTGCTCAGACCTCATCATCCGGTGTGCTGATCGAATGTGAATCGTTCGACGACCCCGGCGGGTGGAAACGCGACACGCAGTTTGTCCAGCAGATGGGCGGGGTCTATCTGCTTGCGCATGGGTACGGCGTCCCGGTCGCGAACGCGAAGACCAGGGCCCGGTTCCGCGAGCCGGGCAGCTACCGTGTCTGGGTGCGGGCAAAGGACTGGTGCCCGGGAGGTTGGGAGTCACCCGGGCGGTTCAGGCTGCATGTCAACGGCAAACCGCTGGCCAAGACGTTCGGCGAGAGCGGTAAGGGCTGGGGCTGGGAGGACGGCGGGACGGTCGAGCTGAAGGCCGGCAACGCCGCGATCGAACTGGAAGACCTGACCGGGTTCGACGGCCGTTGCGACGCGATCTACTTCACGATGGACGCGGGTGATCGCCCGCCGAATGAGACGCGAGAGCTGTTGAAGTGGAAGGACGCGATGGCGGGGCGGGGCGTTGCGCCCTCGGCCGAGCACGAGTTTGATGTCGTGATCGTCGGCGGGGGGATGACCGGCTGCGGGGCGGCGCTGGCGGCCGACGCGCAGGGGCTTAAAGTTGCGCTGGTGCAGGACCGCCCGATGCTGGGCGGCAATGCGTCGGCGGAGGTCCGTGTCCATACCCTCGGCATCCACGGTAAGAGCGCCGACATCATCAAACGCATCGACACCAAGCACTACCCCAACGGCGACGCCGACGCCCACAAGGACCAAGCCAAGCGCGACCGCGAGATGGCTAAATCCAGTGTGCGGGTCTACACCGACCACCGCGCGGTCGGCCTGGAGATGGACGGCGGGCGGATCGCCAGCGTTGACGCACGCGAGACCGGCAACGGCAAGATCACCCGGTT
Source organism: Phycisphaeraceae bacterium (assembly GCA_028280965.1). Classification (GTDB taxonomy): domain Bacteria; phylum Planctomycetota; class Phycisphaerae; order Phycisphaerales; family Phycisphaeraceae; genus JAHQVV01. Next base: position 28,971 of record JANQKT010000068.1, on the reverse strand, counting down.
CAAGGCGCCGGTTTTCATCGACTGCACCGGCGACGCCTGGCTCGGGCAGTGGTCAGGCGCGGACAAGCGTTACGGCCGGGAGTCGAAGCGCGAGTTTAATGAAGGCTGGGACAAGTACGGCGAGCGCTGGTCGCCTGAGACGCCGGACAACCGCGTGATGGGCACGAGCGTGCTGTGGAACAGCGAGAAGACGGACAAGGCACAGCCATTCCCCGAGGTCCCCTGGGCGATGCCGGTCGCGAAGAAGCACAAGGCGATCAACGGCGAGTGGTACTGGGAGTACTCGGACAACAAGCTGAGCCAGGTCGAAGACGCCGAGCAGGTCCGCGACCACATGCTCCGGGCGATCTACGGGAGCTTCGCCAACGCGAAGGAGGACCCCAAGCACGCGACGGTCAGGCTCAAGTGGGTCGCCTACGTCGGCGGCAAGCGCGAGTCCTGGCGGCTGATGGGCGACTACATCTTTAAGCAGGAAGACGCGACGAAGGGCACCTACTTCCCCGACACGGTCGTCGAAGAGACGCGCGAACTCGACGGGCACTACCAGCGGAAGTACGACGGTGCGCCGGTCGACTTCCTGTCCAAGGCGATGTTCATGCACACGCCGCGGTACTACCTGCCGTTCAGGTGCTTCTACTCGCGGAACATCCCGAACCTGATGATGGCGGGCCGCTGCTTCAGCTGCACGCACATCGGCCTGGGCGGCCCGCGGGTGATGAACACCTGCGCCCAGATGGGTGTGGCGGTCGGCTACGCCGCGGCGCTGTGCAAGAAGCACGGGGCCGACCCGCGCGGGGTCGGTGCCAACCACATCAAGGAACTGCAGGAGCTGATCGGGTACGCTTGAGCCCCCGCTCATGGGTGGCCTGATCGATGACCCAATTGACCCGACACATCGCGAACCTCGGGCTGCTGCTGGCGTTCACGACGCTGGCGGTGACGGGCGTGATGTCTTTTGTGCTGCCGTTTTCCATCACAACCACGCGCGTGCACATCGTCTTCGGTGCGGCGACGGTGCTGCTGGTCGGCCTGCACCTGGCGACGCGGCTGAACTACTTCACGCGCATCGCAAAGCAGTCAGTGACCTTCCGTGCCAGGAAGAAGCCGCAGGTGCCGCGGTGGCTGGTGGCGATGATCGCCATCGTCTGGGCGGGGCTGCTTTATGCCTCGCTGGCCGGGATGCCGCCGGCCTCGAGCCTGATCGGCGTGGGGTACGAGGCGCAGTACAAGGTCGCGATCTTCCGCGCCGACCCGCAGACTGTCTATGAACAGGTTGGCCCAACCAACCGCGTCGCGTCGGTCTCGGCCGAGTCGGGCGGGCTGGTGATCGCTGTCGAGGTCGAGTACCGCGAGCCGGTCACACGCCAGCCCGCCGCCGCGATCTGGGCGCAGACGACGCGGGCCCACATGATCCAGACGCTGTTTGTTGACGAAAAGATCGCCTACTCGGACACGCCCAAGTGGCACGGCAGGCCGACGCCACGCCACCACATCCTCCCGATCTGGCGGCACACCTACACAGACATCAACGGCGTTGACCCGACCGGTGATACCCACGCGGTCACCTCCGCCACGCCCAAGCACAGCTTCTCGGTCGAGCAATCCCTGGCGGGCGCCGAAGGAAAGATCGTGATCTGCCTCGAGATCAACGCGCACGGGGACGCGAACGACGCCTACCCGGATAAGCACCTCGGCCAGCCGTCGGTCCTCTACACCGCCCTGATCGACCTCGAGGAAGACCAGGGCTACTACCTGATGGTGCGCACCGCGCATGGCGGCGGCGCTGAACTGGACGGCGACCCGCGTTACAACTTCGACGGTTTGACTACATCCAAAGACCTGATCGAGAAAGTACTCGTCCAGGTCAAACGCCCGGGGCGCGAGTGATGCGGCTGCTACTGGTCTTCGTAATGGCGATGCTTCTTGCCGCCTGCAGTGAACCGCCGCAGACGGTTGTAAGTGGCGAGGCGATGGGAAGCCGATACCACATCACGCTCGTTGGCGGCGGTGATGCGCAGGGGATCGAGGCGGACGTCGAGGAGCTGATGGAAGCGATCGAGGCGCAGGCCTCGCAGTGGCGCAGCGAGAGCTGGGTATCACGTTTTAATGGGGACCGCTCGACTACTCAGCAGACTCCGGCTCCTGGGCATGTGTGGGCGATGCTTGTCGAGGCCGAGCGGATCTACGCGCAGAGCGGGGGCGCGCTGGACATCACCGCCGGGCCGCTGGTCGAGCTCTGGGGCTTCGGTGCGAAGCCGCGATCGCATGCTCCGAGCGAGATGGAGATCGCCGTAGCGATGAGCAATTCCGGCGGCGACAAGCTGGTGCTCGATCACGACTCGCGTACGGTGGCGAAGCTCACACCGAAACTGACGATCGACCTGTCTGCGCTGGCCAAGGGATACGCGGTCGATCAGGTTGCCCAGCTGCTCGATCGTCGCGGGGTGGCGGACTACCTGATCGCGTTCGGCGGGGAGGTGCGCGCCCGGGGGAATGGCCCCGGCGGCGACGGCTGGGTGGTCCGGATCGAGCAGAACAGCTCTGCCGACAAGACGGCAGACCCTGCCCCGGCAAACCAATCAATCACCCTGCGGGACCAGGCCACCGCGACATCCGGCGGGGGCGAGCAGCGACGATCACTGGCCGACGGCACGATGGTCACGCACCTGATCGACCCGCGGACGGGCCGGCCGATTACCGATGGGGGTTTAGCGGTGACGGTGGTGGCAGACCGGGCCGTTGTGGCCGATGCCTGGGCGACGGCGCTCTGCGTGACGCCCGAGGCTCAACGTGCGGCGTTGGCCGCGCAGTATGGTGTGCGTCTGATTGAACCCGCAATAAGCGGCCGATGATGTTATTGAATAGAGCTGTTTAATAATCGTCGTCGCCACCGCGGTGCCGGCCTTCGCCACGCGCGTGATCGCGTACGCCGTGGTTCGAGCGGTTCCTGTTGCCGCTTTCGCCGTGGTCGCGTCGGTCGTTGTGCGATTGGTCCCGATCGTTGCTCATTTCATCGGGATCAGACCCACCCGCGTCGCCTGGGGGCTCCTCGCCCGGATCACTGCTTGGCATGGACGGCAGGGGCGGCTGCGTCTTCGGATCGGCGGGGGGTGCCTCATCGCCGTTGGTGACGGCAAAGCGGTATTTGCCGTTGTCCTGTAGCAGGACCAGCTCGTTCATTGCGAGCTCGGTGCCTTGGTGGAACGACTCTCGGTCGGTCACGATCGGCTGGTTGACCGCACGCTCCAGCGCGCTGACCTCGAAGCCGTTGTACGCCGTTGCCCAGTGGTAGCTGGTGCCCAGCAGCTGGCTGCGCTCGGTCTCGTCGCTGGGGCAGAAAAGGACGTTGGGCGTTTGCAGCCGGGGCTGGATCAATTCGGGCAGCGACATGCCCGGCTCGTGTGGCGGCAGCTCGGCCAACGCAGGCAGACGCCCATAATCACGGATGTAGCCGGTCACTGCGCCACCGATCTCGGAGAGGTTTTGCCGGCAGACGACCGAGCGGGCCTCGGCGTTCGCGTGGCTGAGCATCGGCAGGGACAGCGCCATCAGCACCGCGATCAACGCCATCACGATCAGGATTTCGATAAGACTCAGGCCCCGCCGACATGCAGACACCGGTCACGCCCCTTTCCAGGCGGCGACCTCGCGGAAGATGTACCGGATTCCGTTCCTTGCTCCCGTAAGACGCCTCTTCTTTCTCCGTGAATCACCTACAGGATAACCCACAGGCGTTGGGGTGTCACCCTGATTCCCCGTGTTTTTTCTCAAAATGTGGCAAGGATGGCGAGCCATCACCGGTCGTCTAGGTCGTGTAATCGGCGTTGATCGCGATGTACTGACGACTCAGGTCGCAGCCGAGCCAGACCGCCTCGGCGGGCCCGTGGTGGGCGTCTAGCGTGATCCGCACGCGGTCGGTCCGCATTTTTTTTGCTAAGCCTGCGAGCGGCCGGGGCTCGGTCACCGTCGGGCTGCCGTTAGCGAAGACGGTCACGCCCTGGATCGACACCATGAAGTTGGATGGGTCCAGTTCGACGCCCGCTTTGCCCGCCGCCATGACCAGCCGGCCCCAATTCGGATCGCAGCCGTGGATCGCGGTCTTGACCAGCGGGCTGTTGGTCACGGCCCGGCCGATCCGGTCCGCTTCTTCAATGCTTGGCAAGCCCTTTACATGCACTTCGAATATGCGCGTCGCGCCCTCGCCATCTACAACGACCTGCCCGGCAAGGTCCCGGCAGGCCGCGGTCAGCGCGTCAACAAACCGGTCGAATGCGGGCCCATCGGGCTGTTCAATCCGCGCGTTGCCGGCTGCGCCATTGGCCAGGAGGTAGACCGTATCGCTCGTGCTGGTATCGCTGTCCACCGAGATGCGGTTGAACGATTCGGCATTGGCGCGCCGGAGCGCTTCGTGGAGCACGGATGGTTCGATCGCGACATCGGTTGTGAAGAAGATCAGCATCGTCGCCATCGAAGGCGCGATCATGCCCGAGCCCTTGCCGACCCCGCCGAGGTGGCACGGCTTGCCGTCGATCTCGAACGATTGCAGCGTGCACTTCTCGACCAGGTCGGTGGTCATGATGCCCTGGGCTGCGGCGGTGTCGTGCTTTTCGCCACGCCCCAGCGCGGGCTTGAGGCCGCGGATGCCGTCGAGCACACCTTCGATCGGCAGCGGCCGACCGATGACGCCGGTCGAGGCCGGCAGCACCTCGTGCGGATCGCAGCCAACCAACTCGGCGGCGGCTTTGCACATATCGACCGCGTGCTGCTCGCCGCCCTTGGCCAGCGTCGCGACGTTGGCGTTGCCGGAGTTGCAGACGATGGCCTGCGCGCTGCCGTAGCCTTGGTTGTCCAGGTGCCGCATGCCGACCAGCACCGGCGCGCCCTTGAACTGGTTGGTCGTAAACAACGCCGCCGCCGAGCACGGCCGATCCGCCGCGATCAAGGCCAGGTCCGGCTTGCCCGATTCCTTGATCCCGCAGGTCCCGCCCGCTGCGAAAAAGCCTTGTGGGACGGTCACACTGGCCAGCGACGATGGGCGTGAAGGGGGCATGGCGAAAGAGTATAATGCCGGGCTTGGCCGCCGCCTGCGGCGCCAACACCCAAAAAACTACAACCCAACACCCACACCAGGAGCCCGCGATGCCCGTCGCCGACTACTCAACCTACGTCCGTATGCTCGAGAACGCCTATGAGCAGAAGTTCGCCTACCCCGCGATCAACGTCAGCTCGATGGTCACCGCCAACGCGGCCCTCAAGGCCTTCGCCGAACTCAAGTCGGATGGCATGATCCAGGTCTCAACCGGCGGGGGCAAGTTCGCCTCGGGCCTTGTCAACGGCGACATGGTCATGGGCGCGATCTCCCTGGCCGAGCACATCCACCGCGCTGCGGCGAACCTGGATGTCAATATCGTGCTGCACACCGACCACTGCCCGCCGGACGCGGTGGACACGTTCATGGTCCCGCTGATCGAGGAGAGCGAGCGCCGCGTCGCCGAGGGCAAGCTGCCGCTGTACAACAGCCACATGCTTGATGCTTCGGGCCTGCCGCTGGAAGAGAACCTGGCGCTGTCCGTGCCCATCTTTGAGCGCATGGCCAAGATCGGCCAGGTCATCGAGATCGAGGCCGGCGTTGTCGGCGGCGAGGAAGACGGCGCCGCCGGCTCCGAGGACACGCCCGAAGAGCACCTGTACACGACGCCCGAGGACATGGTCCGCGTCTACGAGGCGATGAGCAAAGTCGACGGCACCTACATGTTTGCCGCGACATTCGGCAACGTGCACGGCAGCTACAAGCCCGGCGCCGTCAAGCTCCGGCCCAAGCTGCTCAAAGAAGGCCAAGACGCCATCAAGGCCAGGTTCGGCGGAGACGCCAAGTTCTACCTCGTCTTCCACGGCGGCTCGGGCTCGGAGAAGTCCGAGATCCATGAGACGCTGGACTACGGCGTGATCAAGATGAACGTTGATACCGACTGCCAGTACGCCTTCACCCGCCCGGTTGCGGCGCACATGTTCGAGAACTACGCCGGCGTCCTGAAGGTCGATGGTGAGGTTGGCGTCAAGAAGCAGTACGACCCGCGGGCGTACCTCAAGAAGGCCGAGGAGGCGATGGCCGAGCGCGTCAAGGAGGCCTGCGAAGACCTCCGCGCAGTCGGCAAGACGCTGGGCGCCGGCGCGGCGGTGTGATTTCTAGTGAAAAGCCCCGCACGTGAATGCGGGGTCGGAAGATGATGAACAACCATTGGCCCCGCATTCAGATGCGGGGCTTTTTCATTGCCTTAGTTCCCCCCGCGGATCAGCACGCTCAGGTGCTTGGTCGCAGACTCGGTGTCTTCCAGCTCCGCGTAGGTCTCGGCGAGCATCCCGCGGATGGTTCGGCGGACGGCGGCGTTCTCGACGTGCTCGAGCTCGCCTTCCAGGAACTCGGCCCGGTCCTCCGGTTCGTGGATGAGGTCTTCGACGCCGGTGACCGCCATGATCGCTGTGAGCTCCGCGTCGGAGGTCACTTCATGCGTATCACGGACCATATCGAACAGGCCGGCGAAGAGCTCGAAGTGCATGCGCATCATCTCGATCTCGAACATGGCCTCTTCCATGTGCCATTCTTCTTCCCATTCCTCATCATCTTCCCAGTGCTCGTCCTCTTCGTGCTCGTGTTCATCGTCGTCGCGGTGGCCGTCGGCGAACACGTTGGTGTAGGTCATCCCGACGATGCCGCAGCATGCCAGAACCAGGAACAGGGGGATCAGGCGGGTCTTCCAGTCGGTCATGATGTTGTCCTTTCAGGGGTGGGGGTGGGAGAAAGCTGGAGCGTGCGCCGCATCAGCCTGTCGATCGAGCCCCGGCTCGGGGCCGTGAACGACAAGTGTCCGCGCCGGTTCGCGATGGCGATAGGCAGTTGGGGCGTGCCCGGGCGGCTCAGCCGGACCTGCCCGTTCACGCGGTAAAACGGGACCAGCGACGCATCGATCGTCGCCGGTGCACTGGCGGTTTGTTGGGCATACGCACCTGGGCCGGGGCTTGGGGGCGTTGGGTCGGCTTGTTCAGCGAACTGCGTCGGCGGCGGGGCGGGGTCCGGGGTCTGATCTGTTTCGGGAGCCGGCGCAGGAGCGGGTTGGGGCTCGCTTGTGCCCGCTTCGTGGTCGGCGAGGGTGTTCGCATCATTGGGTCGGTTGATGGTCAACCCGATCGTCACGACGCTGCCAAACGCGATCAAGGCAAAGGCGGCCCAGGCGGCTGGGCGGCACCAGCCCCGGCCGGTGCCGCTTTCAAGCACGTCGGCCGCGAGGTCGCCGGGGTAGGACCGGCCGACGAGGCGCCGGCGTTCGTCGCGCAGGGCATCCTGCAGGCTGGGTGTCTGACGATCACGCATCGGCACCCTCCCATTGAGCGCGGAGGCTGGTCAGCGCTTTGGCGAGCGTCGCCTTCACCGTGCCCTCGGCGCAACGCATCGCCTCGGCGGTCTCGGCGGTGCTGAGCTGGTGCAGGTAACGCAGCGTCACCGCCTCGCGTTGCCGTCGGGGCAGCTGCGCGAGCAGGGTGTGCAGGCGGGATCGCTCTTCGCTTGCCTCGGCCTGTCGCGCGGGCCCGGCTGTGCGGTCCAGCCCCACCCAGCCCGCGGGCAGGGCCAGCCACCGTCTGCGGCGGCGGTGCTCACGGCAGACGTTCAGCGCGATCGAGTAGGTCCATGTCTTCAATCGGGATGCGCCGCGGAAAGTTGCCAGCTGGCGGAGTACGCGCGTCGCCGTCTCCTGCGTCGCGTCCCGCGCCGCGTCCGGGCAGCCCAGCAGCGAAAGGCAGAAGCGGTACCAGCCGTCTTCAAACTCGCGTAGCAGTTCAGCACGTGCGTGGTTGCATCCGCTGATCGCCCGGGCGAGCTGCGGGTGCTCGGCGTTCGCCACGGGGCGGGGCTCTGCGGGTGCCGCGGTGTCGGCCATCACGGCCATCAGGCACTGCCAGTCGGATGTTGCGGCATTGAGTTGCATGGTTTGGGCTCGTTGAAGCGTCCCGTCGTTTAGTATGTGCTATCCGGCCGGGCCGGGTTTATCTGATTCCCGTTTTTTTGAGCACGACCATGATCACCGCGACGACGACCGCCTACGACCAACTCATCGACCACGTCAAGCAGGTCAGCCTGCTTGGCTCGACGGCCTCACTGCTGGGCTGGGACCAGGAGACGTTGATGCCCGCTAGGGGGCTTGCACACCGCACCCGGCAGCTCGCCCAGCTCGCGAAGCTGACCCACCAGATGAAGACCGATCCCCGGGTTGGCGAGTGGCTGGGCGAATGCGAGGCCGATTCGACGCTAACGAGCGAGCCGCTGAGCGAATCCGCAGTCAACCTCCGGGAGCTGCGGCGGGACTTCGACAAGGCGACGAAACTGCCCGAATCGCTCGTCGTCGAGCTGGCCGAGATAACCAGCCAGGCCAAGCACGAGTGGGCCGAGGCACGCAAGGCGAATGACTACGCGCGGTTCAAGCCCTGGCTAGAGAAGGTGGTCGAACTCAACCAGCAGAAGGCCGAGTGCTTCGGCTGGGATCGGGACACGGGCGAGTCTTGGGATGCGCTGGCGGACAACTTCGAGGCGGGCATGACCGCGGCTTCAGTCGCCGAGGTCTTCACGCCGCTGCGCGAGCGGCTCGTTCCGCTCCTGGACGACATCCTCGGCAGCAAGACCGGCCCGAGCAACGCGTTCAACGAGCTCAAGCTGCCGATCGATCAGCAGAAGGCGTTCGTCAAAGACGTCAGCGAGGCGATCGGCTTCGACTACGCCCGCGGACGGCTGGATGAATCGACCCACCCGTTCTGCTCGGGCACGCACTGCAACGATATCCGCATGACGACACGCTTCCACGAAGACAACGTCAACGATGCGCTCGGCTCGACGATGCACGAGTCCGGCCACGGGATCTACGAGCAGGGCCTGCCCGAAGCGCACATCGGCACGCCGATGGGCCAGAGTGTCGGCCTGTCGATCCACGAGAGCCAGAGCCGGATGTGGGAGAACCAGGTCGGGCGCAGCAAGGCGTTCTGGGAATGGTGCTGCCCCAAGCTCGCGCAATTCTTCGGCGACGCCGTTGCGATGCTTAGCAAGGACGACATCTATGGCGGAGCCAACATCGTCAGCCCCGGCCTGATCCGCGTCGAGGCGGACGAAGCGACCTATAACCTGCACATCATGATCCGATTCGAGATCGAACGCCTGCTGATGAACGGCGAGCTTGGTGTTGATGATCTGCCGGGGGCCTGGAACGCGAAGTACGCCGAGTACCTGAAGGTGGATGTGCCTAACGACACCCGCGGCTGCATGCAGGACATCCACTGGTCGATGGGCGCGATCGGCTACTTCCCGACCTACACGATGGGCAACCTCTACGCCGCGCAGTTCTTCGAGCAGGCCGCGGCTCAACTCGGCGATCTGGACACGATGTTCGCACAAGGTGATTTCACGCCGCTACGCCATTGGCTGAATGAGAACATCCACGCCCACGGCAAGCGCTACCGCTCGGCCGACCTGATGCAGCACGTCACAGGCAAGCCGCTGAGCGCTGATCCGCTGATGCGTCACCTCGAGGGCAAGCTCCGGCCGCTGTACGGGGTTTGAGTATTGCGAAACAGGTTTGTGTGAGCCGTCAGAAAGTCTTGGATTCCACGGGCCTGGGCCTCGATCTGCCGTGCCGGGCACGTATACTGGTGTCCCGGAAAGTGGGGCGGTTCTTTGTCTGCGCAAGACGCGGGCGTACATCTCGGCCGGCGATCATGCCGGCACCAGCGGAGGTCGGTCATGGCAAAGCGGCAACGGGGCCTGAGCGGCGGGCGGTGCGGCATGCGGTTGACGACCGCCGGCCTGCTCGCGGTGAGTTTTGCGTCGGCCCCTGCTTACGGGCAGGAGACGACCCAGACCTTCGCCTTCGACAACCCGCTCGATGTCGGCTCGGGCCTGGGCCCTGTCGGCGACCCGGACCGATGGGAGTTTGATCTGGGCTTTGATTGGGATGAGGACTTTCGCCTGGGCACGATCGTCGGCAAGAAGAACGCGACGGTGATCCCCGAGGTCAAGGTCTTCGGCAAAGTCATTGTCCCCAAGGTCACCGCCGACACGCGCAGCGGCGCGCGGTTCACCGGCAACATCAACGGCAGCACCGGCCTGATCTTCTACGCCGACTACGACGCGTCGGGCGTCGAGGCCGGCTCGGCGTTCAACTACGCCCCGCAGGTCACCGTGCCCGACCAGGTCCACGTCGGCGAGTTCACGCCGCTATCGACCAACCTCGGCCTGGTCGATGACGGCAGCTTCACCGAAGAACTCGTGGACCTGCCTTCGTTCGAGGCGGGCATGGACTTCTATTTTAACCTCGACCTGCAAACCAAGATCGAGGCGGGCCTGTTCCCGTTCGCGCCGTACAAGACGACCAACTGGAACCCGGACCCGATCAACGTCAACCAGAGCCTGCTCAAGTTCGAGTTCGACCTGGACCCGGACAGCAACCCGAACGAGGAGGGCGGGATCCCCCCGACCTTTACGATGTTCGAGGACACGCTCTTCGAGACGCAGGCCGGCCTCCTGGACAACGGCGGGTACGTGCTGGACAAGCAGATCAGCGTCGAGATCAAGGACAAGACGACCGGCCTGGACAAACGCCTGGACATCGGCGAGGTGCAGGTCGTCAACCCCTTCGGCACCGACCAGGGCGGGTTCATCGGCAACACCAACGAACGCAACCTGAAGATCAACACATCGCTCAGTGACGACACGATCTCCTACTCCGCCGAGTCGGCCGTGCTCCGGCTCGGGCTGGACCTGGATGGTATCGCGGCGTTCCTCGCGACGGGCGAGTCGTTTACGCGGCTGGAGGAAGAGATCGGTGTCAACCCGTTCGACCCGTCCGAGCCCTTCGCCGAGATCGTCGGCGACTTCATCGACATCAAGTACGGCCCGGAGATCGGCTACCGCGAGACCGTCGATGTCAAGACCGACTTCAACGTCACGCTGACCTTCAAAGACACCAACGGCGGCAACACCTCGGTCGCGCTCGATGACAACGGCTCGCTCACCATCGGCGACACCTGGACAGGCAAGTGGTCCGAGCTGCCGGAGATCGCGATCCTCGGCACGGAGGACGTCGATGTCGAGATCGATTTCATCGAGGTCACCGGCGAGCAGACCAAACGCGGCGTGTTCTACCTGACGGATTACCTGCAGTTGACGCTGCTGGAGCTGGAGAGCCTGAACATCCTGGACCTGGTGGACCTGTCGCTGCCGCCGGTGTATCAGGGGCGGACGAGCCTGCTCGGGGCGCTGCTCGGCGAGTTCGAGCTCGAGGTGACGAACCTGACCGAGGAGATCACACCGTTCGCGGTCTCGCCGCAGCTGGCGGGCGGGGCGGAGTTCACGCTTAACGCGGCGCCGACCGTGCTCGTCTACTCCGCCAACGGCGACGGCGGGATCCTCTCGTCCCTGCCCGGCTCCTGGCGGCGTCTGGCGGACGGCACCGTCCCGACCACGCTCGCGGGGACGACGATCTTCGTCGGCTTCGACAACATGGCCCAGTCGATCATGGCGACGTCCGACACCGACGCGATGACCCTGCTCGACGCCGGCGGATCGATCTCCGGCGGCACCGCGACCATCACCGCCGCGGCGCTGCAGCTGCCCAACCACTCGACCCTCCGCCAGTTCGGCGGCGAGCGCATCTGGGACATCGCCCGCATCGCTAATGACGGCACGATCGAATCCACCACCGCCTATACGCAGTTCGGTGACGGCAGCAGCGGCGTGCTCCAGATCGTCGGCGACGGCACGATCGTCTCGACCTTCGGCGAGATGTCCTTCCAGTCCAACACCGTCCTTCAAGGCCCGGGCCACACGATCCGCTTCGAGCACCACCAAGAGAACGTCAACTTTGACTCCGGCCCGCTGCATTTTTTGTCTAACTTCGTCAACGCCGGCACACTGCACTACCTCGCGTCGGAAGAAAACTCCAGTGTCAGCCTGACCAACACCGAGACCGGCGTGATCCACGCGACGGATGGATCGTTCGTCGAGTTCTTCAACGGTACGATGGTCAATGCAGGGCTCATCCTCGCGGACACCGGCTCGACGATCATCTTCAACCAGGGCGGCACCGACACGATCACCGCGCCCGGCGGCACCGGCGTGTTCCGCGCGGACAACGGCTCGCTGATCCGGTTCAGGGGCAACATCGAGCTGGGCGACCTGGGCAACTTTATCGCCGCCGACGCGTCCCGCTTCCGCTTTGAGGTCGGCAGCGGCTCGGAGATCGACTTCGAAGGCGAGTGGCGGCAGGCGTCGGGCTCGGGCGAGGAGCTGACCGAATTCCACATCGCCGAGGGCGGGACGCTGCGGCTCAACGGCATCCGCTTCCCCGATTCGGGCGGGCCGTCCGACCCGGAGCCGACGCAGTTCTCCAGCTTCATCGACGTCGTGAACCACGGGACCATCATCCTCGAGAACGGCCGGAACTACTTGCAGTTCGACCCCGATGACGCGCAGGCGCCGGGCGTCCCGCCGAGCCCGCCCCGGCCGGTCGTCGCGGCGCTGAACCTCGATAACCAGGGCGAGATCATCATCCAGGACGACGCGGTCTTCGGCTTCGAGGTCGAGATCGCGGACTACTCCGAGGGCGGCGCGACGCTCGCCGACGGGCAGTGGACGCTGGAAGGCGAAGTGCCGTCGTCACTTTTCAGTAACACACAATCGTTCGACCCGCGTTTCGATGCGCTCGACGGCCGGGCTGTGCTGGACATCAGTGTCGTCGCCGTCTCCAACTTCGAGAACATCCTCTCGCTCACCGAGTTCGGCGACACCAATGGCGACGGCGTGGTCAATAACGACGATGACGGCTTCGACATCACGACCTTCGATACTGATCTGGCGATCAACGCCACGACCGTGACGCTGTCGGGCAAGGCGCTGTTCCCGTATTTCAACACGGTCGAAGAGAACCGCGGCACGATCAACCTCGCCAACCGCCAGAACTTCATCACGCAAGGCGACCTTCTCAATACCGGCACGATCAATATCGACTCCAACGCCCGCCTGGATGTGCAGGGCAAGCTCACCGTCGGGCTCGGCGGGGTGGTCAACGTCAATCATGTCCAGATCGCGTCCAACGCGCTGCTTGACTTCAACACCCTCGAGATCATCGGCGGCACGGTCAACACCGACGTGCAGGCGATGCTCAACGAGGGCCACTTGACCCAGCGCATCCAGGGCGACGGCTACCTGCTGAACTCGGGTCTAACGATCATCGTCCGCGAGGACACGGCGTTCGCGGAGGAGGACGCCGACCCGGTCACGACGCCGGGCGTCTTGAACGCCGTGGACAGTCCGGGCTTCGGCGGGATCGCGCGGATCAACGGCACGATCGTCATGGACGGCGCGGACGCGGTCTTCGACCTCGCCAAACACCTGCGGTACAACCATGGGACGCTGGAGATCCGAAACGGCCACGTCTGGCAGCAGACCAACCCCGCCAACGATTTCCGCAACGCGCCGGGCGCGACGATGCTCCTGCAGGCCGCGCAGTTCATCATGGACGGCACGTTCCGCAACGACGGCGACCTGACGGTGGACGGCGACAGCTACCTCAAGGCGACGACGTTTACCAACGACAACGGCGCGGTGCTGACGCTGGACGGCGTGATCGAGGCGGACCTGATCGATGTCCGGCCGGGCACGACGCTCAACGGCAGCGGCCGGTTCAGCGGGACGCTCGCGGTGGAAGGCGGCTTCTCCCCGGGCAACTCGGCGGGGCGGTTTGAGATCTATCAGGACCTGACGCTGTCCGATTCGTCGTCCGTGCTGCTGGAGCTGGACGGCACGATCGCCGGGGAGTCGTATGACCAGGTCTTCGTGGACGGCACGGCGACGTTCGACGGCCAACTGACGCTTGATTTCCAGAGCAACTTCTACGCGCCCGCCGGCTACGAGTGGCTGCTGGTCGAGGCCGAGGCCTCAACCGGCACGTTCGATTCGATCGCGCGGAACCTGCCGGACGGCACACCACCCGCGCCGACGCCGCGCTACGACGCGTCGGACATCCCGGTCGGCGTGTTCAACGGCCAGTGGCTCTTCCTCAGCTACTTCGGCGGGGACGGCAACGACCTGGTCGTCTACGTGCCCACGGCGGTTGGCGACATGGACGCGGACGGCGATGTGGACGACGCGGACTACGGCCTAGTCTTTGCCGCGTTCACCGGGCCGAGCGCCGGCCCATCGAGTAACCCTACCGCCGACCTTGACGGCGACGGCGACGTGGACGACGCGGACTTCGCCCTGGCGTTTGCCGGCTTCACCGGCCCGGTCGCCCCGGTCAATATTCCCGAGCCATCATCGTTGGGGCTACTAACGCTGCTGGCGATGGGCGCTTCGGGCAGATTGAGGGCAGGTGGGGCGCGCCGGCGGAGGTGCGTTTGATTTGAATAGTCAGCCAACCGGTGCTAAACCACTTCACTCTTCCAGCGCTGCGATCACCGCATTGCACGCTTCAACGATCTGTGGGTTACTGAAGTTGATCGCTTGCCACCGGTCCCGCGTTGCGCGCAGCACGGGGAGCGCCTCGGGCCCGCCGAGTGTTTTGAGTGCAAGCACGGATTGGTAAACCTCGCCGTACACCGCTCGTCGGCGTCGCGTTGTCTCTGATCCGACGTCCTGGTTCCACCAGCCCGCTTCCAGTTCCTGCTCCGCCCAGAACCGGTCATGCGTTTCAAGCAGCGCGATCAGGTCGGGCGCGACCGCCGCGTCGCCGATGCTTCGCCACACCGAGATGATGTCACTGCGGAACGCGGCGTGGTCCGGGGCATGAAAGACTTCGCGGAGTTGCCGTGTGGCCGGCTTGCCGCACGCGATGATGCCGGCCCGGGCCTCGAACTTGCCCTGCCACACTATGCCTGCGAGGTAGTACGGCAATAACTGCTTGCAGCGCTTAGCGGGGTCGTCGATCTCCAATAACTGCGCGACGGCGAGGTGGTCCAGGTACGGCTTGGCCCGCTCCGCGCGGTCTGGGTTGGTTTTGGTCCACTCCCTGACGGCCGCTTCGGGGTCGTCTTCGAGGTAGCAGCGGAAGTAGTCTTTCCACCCTAAGGGCTGGATGTCTTCGGGGTCGACGACGCCGAAGTCCCCGTCCCCGGGCTCACGCCCGAAACGGCCGGACCGTTTGCGCAAGAACCAGACGTTGGCGGCGCTGGCATCGGTGATCAGCGGTGTGAAGCTCATGGCGCTGCTGCCCGTGTCATAGATCCCGATCGTGGGCTGCTTCGCTTGCGCGTTGTTCTCCGCCGCCTGTATCTCACGCGGCGTGAGCCCGTAGTGCAGGATGACCGGGACCTCTTTGTCGGAGCTTTCGCCCTTGATCACTTCGCTTATGACGAGCGTGGCGTGAAACTCCCAGCTCCTGCCGTCGCCGGGCTCTCTGGGGTGCTCGACACGCTCGACCGAGCCGGGCTTCAGGCGGGCGACAACGATCAGCTCCGATCGCTCGACGACTGTGATGTCTTCATAACGCGGCCTGAGCCATGCCCACGAAGGATAGGCGTAACCAAGCAGCAGGGCGGTGAGCAGCAGAACGCAAGGCGTTGGGCGCATCATCAGCTTTCCCCGAATCACTAGGTTTGTCGTGCAGATCAGACGCTGCGACTGACGGGTCAATCGTGCTACTTGAAGTAATACAGTGTTTTCTCCCCGCGGAGCAGGATGTGATCGTTGACCGGGACAATCGTCGCGATCTGCCTCTCGGGCATCTCGTTGGTCGCGATCAACTCCAAGCCGCTGCCGTCCTTCAGCTCGCGGGCAATAAAGATGAAACCGTCTTCGCGGGCGAAGTAGAAGGTGTCGCCGACCTTGACCGGGGAGCTGTAGTACTTCTGTGCGGCACGCGGCAGCTCGAACGGCTTATCCCAAAGTGGTTTGCCGGTCTTGATGTCGTAGCAGGTGAACTTGCCCTTGTCGGTTAGCAGGTAGGCCCGGTCGCCCACCGCGATCGGTGAAGGCACATCCGACCCATCGCCCCGGCCCTCGACCAAGGCGATATGGGCCTGCTTCGTGATGTCGCCTTTGCCGCCGAGCTTGACGAAGGCGACGAAGTCGCCCCGGCCGTAGGGCACGACCGCGTGCCCGTCGGAGACGCCGTGCGACGCGATGACGCGCCACATCGGCGCGTTGTCCGGGTTGAAGCCGCCGCAGGTCCAGACCAGTTCGCCGTCGAGGGAGTGGCCGGTCAGGTGGTCGGCCCCCCAGGTGACGATCTGCTTCGCGCCGTCGATCTCGGTGACGATCGGCGTGGTATAGGCCTGATCGGACTCGCGAGCGTTGTTGTAGTTGCGCAGCGTGCGCCAGGCGACTTCACCGTCGGCCTGCTTGAACGCAACGAGGTATGACTCGCCCTCGTGCATGACCGCGATGACGACGTTCTCGCCCGCCAGCACCGGCGAGGTGCCCAGGTCCCACCACAGGGTGTCCTTGCCGTAACGCTCCTGCAGGTTGTCTTTCCAAAGCACATTGCCCTTGAAGTCAAGCGCCGCGATCGTGCCGGACTTGTAGTAAACGAACACACGCTCGCCGTCGGTGACGGGTGTGGGGTTGGACCCGCTGGCGTTGCGGTGCTTGCCCGGGCGCTGCTCGCCGAAGGTCTTGCGCCACTTCTCATTGCCCTTCAGGTCGTAGCACAGCAGGCCGTCCTTACCATCGATGTCGCAGGTGACAAAGATATGGTCTCCCCAGACGCAGGGCGTCGAGCTGCCCTTGCCCGGCAGGGCGATCTGCCAGGCCGCGTTCTTGGCCGGGTCCAGCAGGATCGGGTAGTCCCCGCCGGGCGCGGTTTGGTTCTGGTCCGGGCCGCGCCAGTTCGGCCAATTGTCGGCAGCGGCCGGGGCGGCGAGCAGGGCGGCGAGCAGGCATGTCCAGACAGCAGTGGTTTTCATGACAGAACCCTTGGTAAATGCGAGCAGACGATCCCGTGCAGACACAGACGAAACTGAGGCCGGAGTATAACACCCCGGCCTGAAAACAGTGCATGAATGAGCCGGCTGCAGGGCCCAGAAGCAGAAGTCGATTACAGTGTGCATTCATTGAAAGGGTGGCCGATGCAGGCATTGGTTTTAGACAGCGATGGCAAGCCGCGGGTGGACGCGCACCACGCCGACCCGGTCCCGCACGCCGGCGAGGTGCTGATCCGGCCGACGCGGATGGGCGTCTGTTCGACGGACCTGGAGCTGTGCAAGGGCTACATGGGCTTCGCCGGCGTACTCGGGCACGAGTTTGTCGGCGTCGTCGAGGAGTACGGCAAGGGCGTGGACAAGGCCTGGCTCGGCAAACGTGTGGCAGGCGAGATCAACTGCGTCTGCGGCGACTGCGACATGTGCAAGGCGGGGCTCAAAGAGCACTGCCGGGACCGCACCGTCCTGGGGATTGCCGGGCGGGACGGCTGTTTCGCTGAGCGGTTCGTGCTGCCCGCGGCGAACCTGCATGCCGTGCCGGACAACGTGGACGACGACCGCGCGGTATTCGTCGAGCCCCTTGCGGCGGCGCTCCAGGTCGTGCGCCAGCTCACGATCGAGAACCGCCCGTACATCACCGTGCTCGGCGACGGCCGGTTGGGCCTGCTGTGTGCGCAGGTGCTCGCGCGCCTAAATGCGACGGTCCGTTGCGTCGGCAAGCACGAAACCAAGCTCGCGCTCTGCGAGAAGTGGGGGATCAAGCACCGCCTGCTCGGCGATGTCGGGCTGCGGCAGGACCAGGACATCGTCGTCGACTGCACGGGCTCGGCGGGCGGCCTGTCGGTCGCGCTCCAGATGCTCCGCCCGCGCGGGACGCTCGTCCTGAAGACCACAATCGCGCCACCAGAAGCACAATCGGCCCAGGGCCGTTCATCAACAGGGCTGGATCTATCTCCGATTGTCATCAACGAGATCAACGTGATCGGTAGCCGCTGCGGCCCGTTCGCCGAGGCGATCGATGTGCTCTCGCGTGAAGAGGTCGATGTCGTGAGCCTGATCAGCCGGCGGATGAAACTGAGTGACGGGCCGGCCGTTCTGGAGCAGGCGGGCAAGCCGGGCGTGCTCAAGGTGCTGTTCGAGCCTTAAAAACAACTCTATTTGGCGGGTGACGCGAATCGTCCCTCGGATTGATTACTCCGGCGTCCGCGCATCAATCACCCCAGCCAGCAGCAGCGCTCCAACCACGAACGCGATCGCGATGCGGTAGTACCCGAAGATCGACATGCCGTGCTTCTTCAGGTAGCTGACCATCCACTTGATCGCGATAACCGCTGAGAGCCAGGCGGCGATCGACCCGATGATCATCGGCGGCCAGCCGTACTCGTTGATCATCAGCGGGCCGGCCTCGCGCGCCTTGTAGACGGTCGCGGCCAATAGCGTGATCACGCCCAACAGAAACGAAAACTCGACCGCCGCGGCGATATGCAAACCGACGAGGACCCCACCAACGATGGTGACCAGCGAGCGCGACGTGCCGGGCATCATCGACAGGCACTGGATAAAGCCGATGGTCAGTGCCATCCGCAAGGTCAGCGCGTCCAGGTCACTGCCCTTGTGTTCGTCGCCGGACTTACCACGCTTCCAGTAAGCGACCGCGAGGATGGCGACGCCACCGACAAGCCACGCGGCGACGATCGTCCAGGCGTTGAACAGGTTGCGTTCGATCCAGCCATCGAACACCTTGTCCTGTGCCAAGCCGACAATGGCCGCGGGCATGAACGCGACGACGAGGTTGATGGAAAGCCGCAGGCCCGCCTCGTCACCCGGGCCGATGCCGAGTGGCCCGAGCATACCGCGCACGCCTTGCTTGACCCGCTGCCAGTACAGCCCGAGCACCGCCACGATCGCCCCGGCCTGGATACAGATCGCGAACGCGTTCGCCGCCTGCCAGGCATCGCCGTCCTCCGTGCCGATACCCAGGAGGTCTTGTGCGACCAGCAGGTGCCCGGTGGAACTGACCGGCAGGTACTCGGTCAGCCCCTCGATAACGCCCAGGATCACCGCCTCCCACCATTCCATGCAACAATGCCCTTGTGTGTTGAGTCGAAGCCGCCTAACGGGTTGTCAGGCGGTGCAGATGCTATCGGCGATCGGCCGCTGAATCGCCCATCAAGCGGCCTGAACTTGCTTTTCACAGAGCCAGGCTATATCATCCGTTAATCCGGATAATCGGATTTAGTAGGACACGACCCTATGAACCGTTTCCTAGAACTCCTCAACCAGCGTGTGGTCTACTTCGACGGTGCGATGGGCACCTCGATCCACCAACTCGATCTAGACCTGGAGAAGGATTATCTGGGCCTGGAGAACTGCACCGAGGTCCTGGTGCTGACTCGGCCGGACGCGATCCGCTCGATCCACGAGACCTATCTTGAGGCCGGGGCGGATGCGGTCGAAACCGACACCTTCGGCGGGATGCCGCACGTCCTCTGCGAGTTCGACCTGCAGGACCGCTGCCGGGAAATCAATATCAAGGCCTGCCAGCTTGCGCGCGAGGCCTGCGACAAGTACGCGACGCCCGAGAACCCACGTTTTGTGATCGGCTCGATGGGCCCGGGCACGAAGCTGATCACGCTCAGTCAGATCGACTGGGACACGATGTTTGCGTCGTACAAGGAGCAGGCCAAGGGCCTGATCGAAGGCGGTGCGGACCTGATCCTGCTCGAGACCTGCCAGGACATCCTGCAGATCAAGTGCGCGGTGAGCGCGATCGTCGAGGCGATGGACGAGATGGGTGTGAAGCCCGCGCTGAGCGCAGAAGATGACGGCCTGCCGATCATGGTACAGGTCACGATCGAGAACACCGGCACGATGCTGACGGGCACGGAGATCGCCGCTGCGGCACACGCACTCAAGGATTTTCCGGTTGTGTCGCTGGGCATGAATTGCGCGACCGGCCCGGAGGACATGGCCGACCACATCAAGTTCCTCGCCCAGCATTGGCCGCGGCACATCTCGGTGCTGCCTAACGCGGGCTTACCCACGCTCGTCGCAGGTGAGACGGTCTACCCGCTGCAGCCCGATCCGTTCAGCGAGACGATGACCAAGTTTGTCGACCGCTTCGGCCTGTCGATCGTCGGTGGGTGCTGCGGCACGACGCCCGATCACATCCGCCGAACGCGCGAGCGTGTTGGCGGTCGATTGGCTGAAAAACAAGGCAAAAAACCCTTGCCGCCCTCGGTCACCTCGCTCTACGCGCCGACCGAGTACCGCCAGGACAACTCACTGCTGAACGTCGGCGAGCGGTGCAACGCATCCGGCTCGCGCAAGTTTAAGCGCTTGCTCGAAGCCGAAGACTGGGACGAGATCATCTCGCTCGGCCGCGAGCAGATGCGCGAGGGCTCGCACGTGCTCGATGTCAACGTGGACTACGCCGGGCGTGACAATGCGCGCGACATGCACGAGGTCGTCACCCGCCTGGTCCGGCAGGTCGATGCGCCGCTGATGCTTGACTCCACCCAGCCGGCGACGATCGAGGCGGGCCTGCGTGCCGCCGGCGGCAAGTGCCTGATCAACTCGGGCAACCTCGAGGACGGCGAAGAGAAGTTCGCCGTCATGTGCGGCTTGGCGAAGCGCTACGGCGCGGGCCTGGTGCTGGGGACGATCGATGAGGACCCGGAAGAAGCGATGGCGCGCACCGCCGACCGCAAGCTGTCGATCGCCGAGCGCATGCACGACCTTGCGGTCAACACATACGGCCTTTGCGAAGGCGACCTGATGTTCGACCCACTGGTGCTGCCGATCTCGACGGGCATGGACAAGGACCGCCGGTCGGGCCTGGAGACGATCGAGGGCGTCAGAAAGATTGCGGCGCGGTTCCCCAACTGCCAGACGACCGTGGGCCTGTCGAACATCAGCTTCGGTCTCAAGCCCGCGGCCCGGCAGGTGCTCAACTCCGTCTTCCTGCACGAACTTACCGCTGCCGGCCTGACCAGCGCGATCGTCCACGTCAGCAAGATCCTGCCCAGGTCGCGCATCCCCGACGAACAGTGGGCCGCGGCGCTGGACCTGGTGTACGACCGCCCCCGGAAGGAGGGTGCTGCGTATACGCTGCCCGATGGGACGGAAACACGCGACCCCTTGCAGATCTTCGTCAGCCTGTTCGCCGACGACGCGGAGGTGCAATCGACCAGAGTCGAGTTGGCGGACCTGCCGCTCGAAGAACGCCTACAGAAGCACATCATCGACGGCGAGAAGAAGAACCTCGCCGAGACGCTCGACCAGGCGATGGCCACCTACCCGCCGCTGGAAATCATCAACGACCACCTGCTCGAAGGCATGAAGGTCGTCGGCGAGCTGTTCGGCTCCGGCCAGATGCAGTTGCCGTTCGTGCTCCAATCAGCGGAGGTCATGAAGATGGCCGTCGCGCACCTCGAGCCGCACATGGAGAAGGTCGAAGGCCAGACGAAGGGCTCGATCGTGCTCGCGACCGTGCGTGGCGATGTGCACGACATCGGTAAGAACCTGGTGGACATCATCCTGACCAACAACGGCTACACCGTGCATAACATCGGGATCAAGCAGCCGGTGAGCGCGATCCTCGAATCGCTGCGCGAGACGAACGCCGACGCGATCGGCATGTCCGGCCTGCTGGTCAAGTCGGTCAACGTCATGGAAGAGAACCTGCACGAGCTCAACGCGCAGGGCGTCGGTGTCCCCGTCCTGCTAGGCGGGGCGGCGCTCAGCAAGCCCTACTGTGAAGGCCACCTCCGCGGGATCTACAACGGCAGCGTCTACCACGGCAAGGACGCGTTCGAGGGCCTGCGGATCATGGACATGATCGCCGGTGACCAGCAGGGCGAACTGAACGCGGAGATCGACGCTCGGGCCGAGGGCCGGGTTGAAAAAGAGAAGAAGATCGAAGCGTTGAAGGCAAAGGCCCAGGCCGGCTCCGTCTCGGACACCCCCCAAGGCCCGGCCGGACCTGACGGCAGCGCGGTCGCGCTGGCGGAGCCCGCTTCAGTGGGCGGGCGCTCTGCTTCGGTCCGCGAAGATGCCGAAATCCCCTCCCCACCATTCTGGGGCGACCGCGTGGTCGAAGATATCGACCTCAAGCAGGTCTACCCCTTCATCAACACCAGTGCGCTGTTCAAGACTCAATGGCAGTACGTCCGCGGCGACATGGACTCGAAGACCTACAACGACCAGCTCGAACACGAGGTCAGGCCGATCTTCGAGCGGTACAAGCAGCAGATGATCGAAGAGGACACCCTGCATGCGAAGGTCACCTACGGCTACTTCCCCGCCAACAGCGACCCCGACAACCCCAGCGACCTGATCGTCTACGACCCTGAAGATCATGACCGTGAGATCGAGCGTTTTACGTTCCCAAGGCAGTCACGCCAGAAGCAGCTCTGCATCAGCGACTTCTTCCTGCCCGCCGACCGTGGGCGGAAGGACGTGCTGCCCGTGCAGTGCGTCACGATGGGCGGGAAGGTCAGCGAGGTTGCGGCGGAGCTGTTCAAGGCCAACAACTACCGCGAGTACCTCTACATCCACGGCATGGGCGTCGAGTGCGCCGAGGCGCTTGCGGAGATGTGGCACAAGCGCATCCGCCAGGAGCTGGGTATCGCGACCGACGACGCGAGCAAGGTCACGCAGCTGTTCACCCAGAAGTACCGCGGCAGCCGGTACAGCTTCGGCTACCCAGCCTGCCCGGACATGTCGGACCAGGACAAGCTCTGGCGGCTGATCGACCCGACCCGCATCGGCTGCGTCCTGACCGAGAACTGGCAGATCGACCCCGAGCAGTCCACCAGCGCCATCATCTGTCACCACCCGCAGGCGAAGTATTTCAATACGTAAGAATCTATAGCACGCCGACTCGCAGCGCCTGCAAGGCGTCTGGTAACAATCATTTCAGGTGGCGGCCGCGGCGATTTGCCGATACAATCCCGCACCCCGTTGGGGCGTTAGCTCAGTTGGGAGAGCGGCTGCTTTGCAAGCAGCAGGTCATCGGTTCGAGCCCGATACGCTCCATTCAAAGCAAACAAAGTCAGAGCCGTAAGTTACGGTAACCCGGCCACCCGGTCGGCGCTGACCCAAAACCAGGAAGAGCTGCGGCAGTACTACCGCGCATCACTTGGCACGGGAGCGCCCCCGGATGGCACCACAAAATTCAGTCCCCAAGATGCGTCACCACAAGGCCACCGGCCAGGCTGTTGTGACGTTGACCGATGCGCGGACCGGGCCGGCGCGTCGATCGATACTGCGGCACCTATGGCCCGCTCGGCCGTGAACCGCTACGTGCGGATCATCGTCCGCGCTTTTCGCTGGGCCGTGGCCAACGAGCGGGCGCCCCGCGACATCTCCGAGGGCCTGCCCTGCGTCGAGCCGCTGCGCATCAGCGAGTTCGGCGTCCCCGAGGGCAGGATCGTCAAGCCCGCCCCCGAGGCCCACGTCGATACGATCCGTGAGTATGTCTCGCCCGTCGTGTGGGCCATGGTCACCGTCCAGCGCTACAGCGCCGCCCGCGCTAGCGAGGTCGTCGTCATGCCGCCGAAGGACCTGAACGTGTCCGGCAAGGTCTGGCTGCACCGCCCGCCCGAGCACAAGAACCGCCACCGCGGGCGTGACGCAGGGGCTGCTTCTGTCGGGCCGTGCTCAGGCAGAACGCAGCCGGATACAGGGCGAAAGGCAGTTGCTGGGAGCAATCGAGGGCATCAAGCGGAATGTTCAGCAGGTCGTCACGAACACGGCGCCGGACGGCCCGCGCGTCAGACCGGCGCCGGCGATTCGGCAACTGAATTGAGCAATGAGGAACCCCCAACCTGGCCGAAGACATGCCGAGCCAGCCTGGATGACTGCGATTAGCGAAGCGTCTGGTATAACAGCATGATGCCTGGACGAGCAAGCCACAACCCGCCGGACCACCGATGCGTTTGTCGCCCAATGCATGCCAAATGCATCGCCTTGTTCACCACGCTCACCATGCTCTGCGCCTGCATCCAAGCGCCGCGTGAGGCTGTGATCGCCCCCGCTCCCGCCCCACGTCTCGCACCCGTCACATCCCCCGCGCTAGAACCGCTCGACGCCATCATCCGCCGAGGTATCGCCAACCGGCTCTACCCCGGCGCGGTCTGTGTTGTCGGCCGTATCGACCCAGGCACGGACCGGCACGACGTCGTGTACGCACAAGCTTTTGGCTTTACCACCTACGAGCCGACCGGGCCAGCCGATGACGCCTATCAGCCAGTCTCGCTCAACACGCAGTACGATCTCGCGTCCGTCACCAAACTTGTCGGCACGACCTCGGCCGCGCTGATCGCAACCGCCGACGGCCAGCTCGTGCTCGACGCACCCGCTGCGACCTACCTCCCCGGCTTTGCGCAGCAGGGCGAAGACGCCATCACTATCCGCCAACTCATGACCCACACCTCGGGGCTGCCCGCCTACGAGAACCCACAAAAGGTTGAACTCAACCGCGACCCCGATCATCACCCCAGCGACGCACTTATCGCGCACTATGCCAAGATTCGCCCGCTTGCGCCACCAGGAAAGCGCTGCACCTACTCCTGCCTTAACTTCCAGAGCCTCGCCCGCGCCGTCGAGAACGCCAGCAACCGATCGCTCGAAGACCTGCTGCAAGAACGATTGTTCGGCCCGCTTGGTATGCAAAGCACGACATGGCGACCGGTTCCCGGCCGGGCCTCTGGAATCGGCCCGACCCACCGCGATGCTGCGGGCTTACCCGTCTCCGGCACCGTTCACGACCCGCTCGCGCGCTATCACCAAAACGCCCAACACTGCCCCGGCAACGCCGGGCTCTACAGCACCGCGCCCGACCTTGCACGCTGGTGTCAGCTGATCCTTCAGCACGGCCGATGGGGCAGCCGGCAACTCCTGGATGCTGGCCTTCTTGCCGAGGCCACCTCCACCCAGACCGACCCCGCTGTCGTCGGCGAAGCGCGTGGGCTGGGCTTCGATGTCTATGAGTCCACGCGCTATGTGAGCGTGCACAACGCCAAGCCAGGCCACCACCTTGTGGGCCACTCAGGCTACACCGGCACGCTGGTCTTGATCGATCAGCACACCGGCGTGTACATGGTCCTGCTCACCAACCGCACGTTCCCACCCAACGTGACCGCAACCGACCAGTCCCCCAGTATCAACGCGGTCCGCAGCGCCTGCTGGCGCGTGGTGCGGGATTGGGCCGGCACCGGCAAGCAATAAACGAAAGCCCGAGGGCCAGCAGAGCAAGGCTGTGGGGCTCGGGCAAGTTGGCGGCTGCTGTGGGGCCGGTGAAGGCGGCGAATGCCAGGGCGTAATCGGCGTCGTCGACATCACCATCGCCGTCCAAGTCGGCGGCGGCGTTGCCGGTGGGCACGCCGGGTCCGGAGAAGGCGGCGAAGAACAGGGCGAAGTCTGCGTCATCGACGTCGCCGTCCAGGTCCAGGTCCGCGGGCAGCGGGCTGACCAGGGACTTGATCTGGTAGATCACGCCCGAGCCGAGGCTGGCCCCGCCGAAGCCGCCCTGGCTAGAGATGTCGGCGGCGAATAGCGCGTCGCGGGTGGCCAGCAGCCCGTCGAGGTGGCCGATGCCTGGCTCGTCGTTGCCGACGAAATGGGTGTAGCTAAAGTCGTCAAGGTCGACGAAGACCAGCGGGTTCTCTTCGTTGCTGAGCCCGCCGAGGCTGAACTGGCCGTGCATCCCGACAAAGACGCCGCCGCGCAGCGCCTCGGGGAACAGCTCCGGCGCGAAGGCGATGTCATTGGGCCCCTCGGCCTCGGCGCCGGTGTTCGGGTCGCCCAGCGGCTGGAACGCGACCAGGGGCTGGATACCGGCGCCCCCGATGATCGTTCCGGTGCGGTATTGGGTGTAGTTCTGCGGGAAGCCGAAGTCCTCGATGGCACCGCCGATGTCTGTCGCGGCGATGCGGTTCAGTTCGTCGGCGCTTTCGGGCTCGATGGGGCTGACTAAGCCGTCGATGCCGTTGTCCTCGAAGTACAGGTCGCCCGTGACGGGGTGGAAAGCGATGCCCGCAGCGTTGCGCACGCCGGTGGCGACCTGCGTGACGCTTTGCACGTCGAGCCCGCCCGACCCGTCGGGGGTGAACCGGAGCACGTGGATGGCGTCGCCGGCGAGTGTTGCGTTCAGGCCGGTGGTGGTCAGTGAGACGGTGCGCGTGGTGGTGGCGAAGTTCGAGTCCGATCCGAGTTGGAAGAACAAATCGACGCCGCCGGGCGTGCCTGGCGTCGGCCGAGTGGCCAGGGCCGAGTGGGGGTGCAGCCAGCCGCCGCTGGGGTAATTGAGTTGGACCGAGCCGACGAGCGAAAGCGGGTCGGCGGGTGTGGCGCCGGCGCGGTAGATGGAGATGGGCCGTCCGCTACCCTGGCCGGTGGTGAAGAAGAACTCGCCCTGGCGGCGAAGTGATGTGAGCCCGCCGCCGGGCACGTTGCTGACCAGGGTCTGCTGGACGTCCGCAACGCCGTCGTTGTCGGTATCGGCCAGGCGGATCAGCGAGCCGGTGCCGCTGCCGAAGAGCGTGCCGTTGGAGGTCGCGACGAGGATCGATCCGTCGTCGAGCTCGGCCATGCCGACGGGGTAGTTCAGCCCGGTGGCGAAGGTGGTGACGCGCAGGTCGGCGGGGTCGAGGCCGGGCGCCGCCACATCGAACGGCTGGGCCCAGGCGAGGCCAGGGACAAGCGGCGCGGCGGCCAACAGCAAGCCAATGCATCGGCTGGGGCGATCTATAGAAGACATGAGCTCCTCACGGTCAGTGACAGGGGGGTGTGGGCAGTCTTGATTGTAGTCGCTTAGGCCGATGCGGCATAGACATTATGTGGTGGGGCGGGGTGACTTTTGTGGGCGCATTCGACTCAAAGCACCCACGACCAGAGTCATTATTGTCATGCCCCGCCGCTCGGTGAGTCGTTGTGGCATCGTTTCGCGAACCCGCGAATTAAGAGAGGTCTTGAGAAGTTAAGCGGCCCTAATCAGTTGTTCTCGTAGCAGTTTGAAATCATGTGGCATAGGTATCGTGGCGTTGATACCCTGCACACGGAGTTTCAGCGCTTGCAGCAGTGCGGTGTTGTCGTCTGCGACCAGGACTCTTGTTTGTCGGGACATCTTCTCTTCCTTTCACATGAACTGTTTGCTCACGCCGTGTCGGCGTCCGGAACTCGTGCGCGACGTTATCGACAAACTGGTGCGCCGTCTCGGTCATCTCATTCAGCAGTTTGTTCCGGTCCTCTAGCTCGCGATTGTTGATCTTGAGTGTGCGCGACCGGTCTCTGTTGATTTGCTCCAGCCGATACCGACGGGCCGATTCATTCATCATGTTCCAGGCGCAGTCCGGGTGCGCGATCAGATCAGTTTTGTTGATATAGTCTGCTGCCCCGCGGTGGAACGCTTCCGCGGCAACCTTCACGATTCATTACGTGTCAAACACGTCAGTGCCACATATTAAGCGGCGGCTGCCTCGTGCGAGGTTTCCATACCGTGCCGCGTATCGAAGCCGCGACGCGCTGAGAAAGACCTTCTAAACTTATCACGCTTGCACACGCCTGCCAAGCAGTAGCAACCCTAAGCCTAGCAGCACAAGACTCTGCGGCTCGGGTACTTTCGTAGCGCCACCGCCGGGGCCGGTGAACGCGGCGAAGGCCAGGCCGAAGTCCGCGTCGTCCACATCGCCGTCGCCGTCCAGGTCCGCCGCGGGGCTGCCGCTGGGCACGCTGGGGCCGGAGAACGCGGCGAAGAACAATGCGAAGTCCGCATCGTCCACATCGCCGTCCAGGTCGAGGTCGGCGGGCAGCAAGAGCGTCACCGAGAGTGTCGCCCCAAAATCGACGAAGTCGTCGCCGGGGTTTACGAGCGTGTTTAGATCGATTTCGAACGGCGTGCCGTCGGCTAGCGTTGCAGTGAATGGCACGCCGCCGCGGGCGAAGATGGTCGTTGGCATGCCGGGCACGAGGCCGGTGACGGGCACGCCGTTTACTTCGAAGTCTCGCCCATGCACATTCACTTGCGCGTTGGCTGTTGCTACAAAGCTGCCGTCGAACTCGCCGCCGGTCAGATTGACGACACCGTCGGTCTCGAAGTTGTCGCCGATGTTGCCGCCGGAGATGTTGACCACGCTGCCGAAGTCTGCGGTGAAGTTGTGGCCGACGGTCCCGCCGCTGATGTTGAACAAGCTGAAGGCGCGGGCCATCGTCCCGAACCCCAGGCTCCCGCCGGAGACATTCACCGAAGAACTGGTCAGTGCTTCGATCCCGTTGCCCACCGACCCGGCGGAGAGGTTCAGCACGCCGCCCGTATCGATGGTGACGCTCGAGTCCAGGGCCCCGCCGGTCACGTTCACGGTCCCGCCTTCGATGTCCATGAACCGACCCACCGTGCCGCCGGAGATCTCTACCTCGGCGTCGAGGAAGACCTGGAAGAGGTCGAGGACCGAGCCGCCGGAGATGTGCGTTTGGCTGCCGGCGAAGGCCAGCATGCCGTTGCCGATCGTCCCGCCGGAGATATTCATCTCGCCGCCTGTCTCGACGCGGACCCCGACGCCGACCTGGCCGCCCGAGATGTTCACGATGCCGCCATTCTCCGCGTCGATCCGGGAAACGTCAGCCGTGCCGCTGATGTTCACCACACCGCCGGCCAGCGCTTCCGCGCCGGGCCCAATCGTCCCGCCGGAGATATGCGCCACGCTGCCCGCGCCAACATCAAGGTTGTTCGACACGTCGGCCGTGCCGGAGATGTTGACGGTCGAATTGTTCTGAACCACGAGGTTGCTGCCCACCATGCCGCCGGTGATGTCGAGCATCACTCCGCCCGTGGCGGTGAAACGCTCGCCGATGCTCCCGCCGGTGACGGTCACCTCGGAAGCGCCCGAGGCGGTGAAGTCGAACCGGACGCTCCCGCCGCTGATGTTCACCGCGCTGACCGCCAGCGCCTGGAAGTTGTCACGGATGCTCCCACCTGAAAGGTTTACCTCGGCGGCGATATCGGCGGTGAATCCATCG
>JANQKT010000059.1 GCA_028280965.1 Phycisphaeraceae bacterium | reverse complement strand
GCCTGATCGCCCGGGTAGTAGACCGAGATCGAGGCGAACATGGTGGTCGAGACGCACGGTCGCCCGCCGAGCCCTGGATTGCAGAGTGCGAAGGCGCGGCGGTGAATTTCGTCGAGGTTGAAGTTCTCGGCCTCGGTCAGGCGTTCGCGAATGTAATCCCACTTCCAGATATGGGGCCGCGCGATCACGCGAGGCTCCGCGATCTCGAGCTCCTCCATCACGACGCGGAAATCCGCGATATCGGAAAAATCCTGGGGCGTATCGGCAGCGGTGTCGGCCATGTCCTGGCTCCTCGCGGGCGGCTGGGTGACGCGCACTCTATGGTGCTTGCAACCAAAACGAAACCGGGCGCCAAACGGCGCCCGGTTTTTTGTCGGTTCGTGAGTTTGCCGGCTATTCGCGGTTGCCGAGCAGCATCATCAGATACTGGAAGATCATCACGAAGTTGATGTAGAGGCCGAGCGCACCGAACACGGCGAGCTTGGTCTTGGAGTCTTCGTCCCAATGCTCGGCGTAAGTCACCTTGATGCGCTGGGTGTCGTATGCCGTGAGGCCGACGAACACCAGCACGCCGATCACCGAGATCGCGAACTGCAGGCCGGTCGAGCCGAGGAAAATGTTCACGACGCTGGCGAGGATCAGCCCGATCACGCCCATGAACAGGAAGTTGCCCCAGCCGGACAGATCCTTCTTGGTGGTGTAGCCCCACAGGCTCATCGCTGCGAAGGTGCCGGTGGTGATGAAGAACACGCGCGCGACGCTGGTATCGGTGAAGGCGACGAAGATCGTCGACATCGAGACGCCCATAAGCGCGCAGAAGATCCAGAACATCGTCTGGGTGGTGGCCGCCGACATCTTCTCAAAGCGGAAGCTGAAGAAGAACACGAAGGCCAGCGGCGCGAACATCGCGACCCAGACCAACGGCGTGCCGAAGATCAGGTTGAAGACCGCCGGTGTGTGCGCCACGACATAGGCCATGATGCCGGTGAGCATTACGCCCGAGGCCATATAGTTGTAGACCTTGAGCATATGCGACCGAAGGCCGGCGTCGAACTCCGCCTGAACCGCCGCGTCGCGCGAAACGATAATGTTGTCAGACCCGAGAGCCATGATCCCCTCTCCTGAAATCCGGGTGGATTACCTGCCCGAGAATATGGGGAGGCGGTTAAGCAAATCAAGCCAAACCCGTTGAAAATTGCGGGGTTTGGTTAAGCTTTTTTAATGGTTCGAAGTCGCGGTTGGAGACGCGAATCCGGCCCGAATTCCACCGAATCGCAGCAAAATTGCGATTATTCGTTGCGCAGCAGCGGCGCCGCCTTCTGCCCCAGCGCCCGCCAGGTGCCGGCGAAGCCGAAAATCAGCGTGATGACGGCGGAAATCGCCGCCGTTGCGACCACGACGTCGGGCAGGAACAGCCATTCCAGCCGCATCACGTGCGTCACCACCGCCCAGCCGGCGATGGTGCCGAGAATCCCGGCGACGACGGCCGTTGCGATGCCGAGCAGGCCGTATTCCACCAGATAGGCCTTCAGAACGTCGCGGCGACGGGCGCCGATCACCTTGAGCACCACCGCGTCGTAGACCCGGCGGCGATGGCCCGCGACCACGGCCCCGGCCAGCACCAGCACGCCGGCGAAAATCGTGATGGTGGCGGTGCCGGTGATCGCGAGGGCGACGCGCTCAAGGAACTGACCCACCGATTTCAGCACGTCGCGCACCCGGATGACCGAGATGTTGAAGAAATTCTGGGTCACCGCGCGCTCGACCGCCGGTTCGCTCGCCGCATCCAGCCGGATGGTGGCGAGCTGGGTCTGCGGCGCGTTTTCGATCAG
>JANQKT010000220.1 GCA_028280965.1 Phycisphaeraceae bacterium | reverse complement strand
GCGCGGCGCCGCGGTCTGGGACGCGCAGGGCAAGCTGACCGTGATCGAGAAAGAGGGCTTCCAGAGCCTGCACACGGTGGACGCAAGCGGCGAGCACGTGATCGGCGACGCCTGGCCGGTGATGAACGAAAACCTGACCCACTACGCCTTCGCCTGGCACGCGGACACGGGCACGACGATCCTGCCGCTGCCCGAAGGCAGTTCGAACGCGACGGGTTGCGCGGTCAACGCCGAGGGGTTGGTCCTTCTGTCCGCACGCTTTTACGAGAACGAAGAGCGCGGGGCCGATCGGTGGTTTGATCGGCCGTTCCTGTGGACCGCCGAGCGCGGGCTGGTGCCGCTGCCCTACCCTGAGGGGCACTCGGCCCGGGCGCTGGGCATGAACGAGAAGGGGCAGGTGCTGATGGAGTGTTTCGACCCCGACGATGTGACGGCCGACAACGATGACGCACGCGCCTCGCGGCACTACTGCATCGTCACGATCGACGGGCGCGGGCCGGTCAGGCTGCCGCACGCGTTTGAGGATGCGTCGCGTTACTACACCCACCAGGCGCTGGGCGACAGCGGCGCGGTCGGCGTGCACGCGGTGTGGTACAGGCCGAGCGACAACGGCGGACGGACCGCAATCAAACACCGCGGCGCGGTGCTCGTGCCGGTGTACGCGGACCACGAAGGCCATCACGGCGGCTGATCCTTTCGCCCTTGCGGCTTCTTTGCACCGATAATCAATTCGACGCCGCCTCGGTAAGCGGGCGAGCCGCCCGGGTATCACGCCTGCGCCCAACCGCTACAGCCCGCATTAAGTCGCGCGCTTAAACCCCCGATTGTGAATCTGGACAACCTGGGCAAGGCCCGGGCCGCCGACGCACGGACGCGTGTTGTTGCGTGGCGACCCCGGAATCCCGGAAACCCCGGAATGTTGCTCAGACACTCATCCAGCCTCCTGTGGCGCGCTTGGCATCTGCTCGCGCGTCCGGAGTGATCGAGGGCCAGCCATGAGCGGCAACAACGGCACGAACCACGGCAAGAACGGCAACAACGGCGAATCGCTCTTCGAGAAGCAGGTCTTCACGACCGGCGAGGCGGCAGAGATCTGCAAGGTCTCGCAGCAGACCATCATCCGCTGCTTCGACGCCGGGCGACTCAAGGGCTTCCGCGTGCCCGGCTCACGCTTCCGGCGGATCCCGCGCGAAGAGCTGATCCGGTTCATGAAGCAGAACGAGATCCCGACCGATGAATTCGCGCACGGTAAGAAGAAGATCCTCGTTGTGGACGACGACCCTCAGATCGTGGACCTGTTTAAGGATGTGCTCGGCCGGGACGACCGCTTCGAGGTGCGCACCGCTTCAACGGGTTACGACGCGGGCCTCTTGACCAACGAGTTCAAGCCCGACCTCATGATCCTGGACTACATGCTGCCGGACATCAACGGCAACGTCGTGTGCAAGACCGTCCGTGAGAACGACAAGCTCCATGCGATGAAGATCCTGATCGTGTCCGGCGTCGTGAACCGCGATGAGATCGATGACCTCTTGTCCAGCGGCGCGGACGACTTCATCAAGAAGCCGTTCGACATCGAAGAGCTGCTGGCACGGATCGCATCGCTGGTGGAGGTGTAGGGGTATCAAAAGGAGAGGTGGGGTGGGCGTCTCGCCCGCCGTCAGGGCGAAGCCCTGAATCAACAGACTGACTCAGGCCTGCGGGCTGACGACGGCCCAAACGGCCATCCCACCGATGCTTTGGAGACTCAAGCCACTATGGTCGCCTCGGACTTACCCAAGCCGCGACGGATCGAGCTGATCCTGCGGCAGCTCGACACGCTGCCGACGCTGCCCGCGGTGGCGGCGCGGCTGCTGCAGCTGACCGCGAGCGATGAGTCGCACGCGCGCGAGGTCGTCGAGCTGGTCGCGTCCGACCCGGCGCTGACCGCCAAGGTCCTCTCGCTCTGCCGCGCCGCGGACAAGGGCGTGCGCAGCGAGGTCGTCACCGTCGAGCGCGCGGTCGTCCTGCTGGGTTTCTCCACGATCCGCAACACCGTCCTGTCGCTCAAGGTCTTCGAGCTCTTCGGCGGCGACAAGCCCAACAGCGAACGCCTCACCGCGATACCGGACGACCCCGAGCCGTTCGACCGGTCGGGCCTGTGGACACACGCGCTGGCCGTCGGCATCCTCGCGGAGTTGATCGCCAAGGCGCACCCCGGCCAGCAGGACCTGAGCCCGGAGCAGGCATTTGTCTGCGGGCTCCTGCACGACATCGGCAAGCTCGCGCTTGATGAGGTCCTGCCGCGCAGCTACGCGCGCGTGGTTGAGGTGTGCCGGAACAACCGCAGCGCGATCGCCGAGGTCGAGCGGCAGGTCGTCGGCGTTGATCACCACACCGCGGGCAAGCGCCTGGCCGAGCAGTGGGGCCTGCCGCACGTGATCCAGGACTGTATCTGGCTGCACGGAAGCCCGTACGATGCGCTGCCGAACCTCGCGCACCGGCGGATGATCGGCCTGGTCGCGCTCAGCGACGCCATCGTCCGCGGGCTCATGCTCGGGTTCTCCGGCAACCACGGCCTGAACACCGACACCGAACAACTGATCGAGCGCCTCGGTTTGTCTGCCAAAGCCGTCGAAACCGCGACGGCGGATCTCTACGGCGAGCTCGAACGCCGTGGCCAACTCATGGGCCTGCACGACACGCCCTCGCAGCAGGTGCTGATGCAGTCGATCCAGAAGGCCAACGAGGCGCTCGGGCGGCTGAACCAACAGCTCGAAGCGCGCAGCCGGCAGGTCGCCGGGCAGAGCCGGGTGCTCGACAGCATCGCGGCGTTTCATGCCGGCGCAACACCGGGCCGGAGCGTGCAGGACGTGCTCGACGCGGTGATGGACTCGGCGCGTTCGCTGTTTGGCGAAGGCTTCTACGCCGTGCTCTACCCCAGCCGCACGGCCGAGGGCCGCGAGGAGTGGCTGATCGGCGAGTTCGCCGGCGACGGGCGGCACAACCGGTACCAGGCCGTCGACCCCGCGCCCAGCGCGCCCGAGCTGACCGCGCTTGACGCGAACCAGCCGGTGAGCATGAACCTGATGGGCCTGATGCCCTGGATCAGCGATTACCTCGTCGGTGCGGAGGACCTGCGGAAAGTGAGCCTGCTGCCGCTGACCTCGGGCTGGGGGACCGCGGCGCTGCTGATGCACGACCGCGAATATGTGCCGGCCTGGCAGGTCCTGCACCCGGTGTTGTCGGCGTGGGGCGCATCGGTCGCGGCGGCGGCACAGCACGACGGGGCCAAGCGCCTCGGCGAGGAGCTCAACGAGGCCAACCTCGAGCTCGCACAGATGCAGGACCAGCTCCTGCGGACCGAGTCGATGGCCCGGCTGGGCGAGATGGCGGCGGGCGCGGCGCACGAGATGAACAACCCCCTGGCGGTGATCTCCGGGCGGTCGCAGCTGCTGTCGATGTCGCTGGCCCAGGGCAGCCGCGAGCAGCAGGCGGCGCAGCTGATCTACCAGGAATCGCACCGGCTCAGCGACCTGATCACCGCGCTGCACATGTTCTCGACCCCGCCGACGCCGGAGTGCCGGCCGATCGAGCTGCTGGGCCTGTTGGACGACGTGGTGCGCACCGTCAAGCAGGCGCGGCCGAAGCGCGAGCGCTCGGCCGAGATCTCATTGGCGGTCAAGGACGCGCTGCCGATCGTTAACTGTGACCCGCCACTGATCGCGCGGGCGGTGACCGAACTGCTTCTGAACGCGGTGCAGTCGGCCCCGCGCAGCGCGGTGCACCTGTCGGCCAAGGTCCACGCGCCCAGCGAATCGGTCGTCATCGAGGTCGTCGATGACGGCGACGGGATGGATGCCCACACGCTCGAGCACGCGTTCGACCCCTTCTTCAGCGCCAAGGCCGCCGGACGCCAGGTCGGCATGGGCCTGCCGCGGGCACGCCAACTTGTGGTCGCGCACGGCGGGCGGATCGAGTTGGCCTCCCAACGGAATCAGGGCACAACCGCGACACTGACGCTGCCGGTCCGAGGGATCGAGACTGCAGCCGACGAAGCGGTCTGACCCCGGCCCCAGCCATCAGCCACCGATTCAATGAGGCGGTTGCCCCGCGCAACCGTTACGGCTTAACGCGTGACCGCCGCCCATAACACGGCAGGCAGCGCAGCCGTCACAGCCGACGCCGCGGCCGCGGTTTACGTGACCGCCCGCTCGATTGACCGGCGACCGGGGCCGATGTCTTGGGGGAGTACAAGCTCGGCGGAGCCCGGGCCGGAGAAGAGAGAGGAGATTCGCGTGCCCGACCCCCGCGAAGCAGCCCGGGCCGGCGGCTTGGAGAAGCCTGGCCGACCCACCAAAAATCGAACCCGCCGCGTCCTGCTGGTGGACCCTAGCCCGGCGCTGCGGCCCGCCCTGGAGCAGTGTTCCGCCGAGCACGGCAGCATCGCGGTGGTGTACGCCGCGTCGATCGCCGAGGCCCGCCAGGCGATGCAGCGCCGTGAGCGGATCGACCTCGCGGTTGTTCAGCCGACGCTGGCCGACGGCAGCGGGATGGACCTGGCCCGGGATCTGAAAGCACGCGACGCCGCGACCGCCGCGGTCGTCCTCGCCGACAAGCCCGACTTTGCGCTGGCCCAGCAGGCGATGCAGCTGGGCGTGTCGGATGTCATCGTCCGGCACGAAGAGGATGACGATGTTGCAGCATGGCTGTCGCAAGCCACCGATCGCGTCCGCGCGGCGCTGGACCGGCAGTGGGCCGAGCGCGAACGTTCGACACGGATCCGCAGGCTCAAGAAGCTGTGCCGCCGGCTCAACGACGCGAGGCTCGAGGTCTCCGAACAGGTGGACATCCTGTGCAACGACCTGGTGACCGCGTACCAGGAGCTGGCGGTGCAGATGCAGAACATCACGCACACCGCCGGCTACCAGGAAGCGGTCGGCGACGAGCTCGACCTGGAAGTCGTGCTCCGCAAGACGCTCGAGTACCTGATCCAGCAGGCCGGGCCCAGCAACGCCGCGGTGTTCCTGCCCTCGTCCGCCGACGAATACGCGCTGGGCGGATACGTCAACTACGACTGCACCAAGGAGTCGGCGGACATGCTGCTCGAGCACCTCGCGGATGTGCTCGCCCCGCGCGTCGGCGAGAGCGACGAGCCGGTCCTGCACGCGACGGACAACCAGACGCTGACCGAGCTCCTCGGCGACGATTGGAACTACCTCGCCGACTGCCACCTGATCGCGGTCCCGGCGATGCACGACGGCGAGGCGCTCGCGGTCATCACGCTGTTCCGCGACGACAGCCAGCCGTTCACCGAGCCGGCGATCGAGGCGCTGGGCGCGATCGCCGACCAGATGGGCGAGCTGCTGGGCCGGATCATCCGCGTCCATCACCGGGCGATGCCGGACTTCGACCCGCCCGAATCTGACGACACCTACCTGCCGCCTTCCGAATGGGATGGCTATGACAACCAGGCCGACCCCTTCGACGACGAAGACGCGGGCGGCCCGCCCTTCTAACTCAAACCCCGCCGACGAAAACCCGATAGTAATACGGGGTTACGGAACGAATGAGGCAACCTATGAACCGTCTATCCAAGCACCGCCGCGGCCTGACGCTGATCGAGCTGTTGATCATCGTGAGCATCCTCGGGATCCTCGCGGCCATCGTCATCCCGCGTTACTCCAACGCCAACGACACGGCCAAGGGCAGCGCCCTCGCGTCGCAGCTGGCGACCGTGAAGAAGGCACTGCAGCTATACAAAACCGACCACAACGACGCGTACCCGACGACCGCGCAGCTGATCACCAACCAGTGGCAGGTTCTGACGACCACAACGGACATCAACGGCAACGTCGCCGGCGACGACTTCGGGCCCTACTTCCTGCAGGCCCCGCGCAACGCGTTCATGGACTCGAGCGCCGTCGCCGCGGACAACTCGGGTGCCTGGCAGTACAGCCCGGCCACCGGGCAGATCCAGGCCGTCGTGCCCCAATCGGTCTACGACCGCGCCGCAGAGCTCAAGCTCGATACGAGCGACCTGGTGGTTGCGCCGTAAACACGGCTATTGGACCAACTCATCGACACGCTTGGCCATGGCATCGATCGGTGTCATGATCAATTCTTCTTTCGCACGCGCCATCAGATCAGCATGGGCGCGATAGATGAAACGGCTGACAAGCTCGCTGCGCCGCTGCTGAACCACCGATGTTGGGTCATCGCCACGGTCCTCGGCCCGCGCCTTCACCTGGTCCAGCTCGCGGTCCAGCTCTTCGCTGTTGGCGGCAACGACGCGTTGTGTAAACCGGTGCATCAGGATTTCCGTATAAAAATCGTTGAATCGCGCCTGGCGTGAAGGGTAAACACGCCAATCATTCTGCACCCCGCCGGCTTCTTCCAACTCAACAAACAATTCGACCGAGCGGTTGTGGATCTCGTTTAGTTCCTTCTCGCTGAACATCGTTTCGACGCCTTCCCGCATCAGCGCATTGGTCACGACGCCTTGCAACACGTCCTCGATCGCCTGCTGCCGGTTGGTCATCGGGAGCGTTCGCCCGTTCACTGCGTTCAACACCTGGTACAGGTGGATCGGCGTGCCGTTGATCTCGCCTACCACATCCATCTCGTCCGGGGTTGCGGGGGCATGACTGGCTTGAGTATCCGGATGCTGACGCGCGTCCAGCAGCGCGATGATCTGATCGTTCTGGTCCGCGATCCGTTCAAGCAAATCGGCCTGACGATGCGCCGCCGTGTTTTGACAGCCCGGCGCAACGGCGATCACACCGAGCATAACGGTTGAGAGCATTTTCATGAGGATTCCCCATTCGGATCAACTCACCCCACATTGTATTGAAGAGCGACTCGATTCCAAGGCGTATGCACGAAAAACCCCACCTCGCGGCGGGGGCAGTTTTAATCCTGTTCAACGGATTCTTCGCCTCACAACCCCTCGACCGCCCAGCCCTCACGCGGCGTGCGGCTCAAAAGCGCGTTCGCCGGCTCGTGATTGGTCACCTTCATCGCCTTGGTGTCCCACTCCAGCGTCTTGCCGGGGAAATGCGACGCAACGGTCGAACCGAGCAGGACCGTCTCGGTCAGGCGGCTGGCGAAGGGGAACGCGGCGTAGCACTCGCCGAAGCCCAGGCAGGCATCGACCCACTCGTGGATGTGCGGGTACTCTTCAGGGGCGGCGGTGTTCGCCGCGAGGTCCTGCGGCTTGCCGTCAACAAACAGCTTGTTGACCCCGTCCATGTGGCAGTAGAGCGTGCCGTTCTCGCCGACGAAGACGACCGCGTTGGGCTCGAGTTTGAAGTCGGCGGGGATGCCCGCGGCCCCACGGTCCGGCAGGTCGCCGGCCTCGTGCCAGGTCAGCGTCATGTCGCCGACGGTGCGCGCGTTCTTGGGGAACACGTATGTCAGCATCGTCTTGTCCGGGTATTTCTGGTCGGTGCCGCCCTCGGCCACGTCCGCGGTCACCGACTCGGGCGCGGTCAGGCCCAGGCCGTAGAACGCGGTGTCGATGATGTCACAGCCCATATCGCCGATCGCACCTGTGCCGAAGTCCCGGCAGCCACGCCAGGCGCCGGGGTGGTACAGGCCCTTCTGGTACGCCCGCTTCTCCGCGACGCCCAGCCACTCATCCCACATCAGTTCCTTGGGCACCGGGTCTTCCCCGCCGCCGTAGTTCTTGCCGTTTTCCCACCAGCCGCCCGGCCTGTCGGTCCAGGCGTGTACGGACTTGATCGCACCGATCTTGCCCGAGCGAAGCGCATTGACCGCGGCGCGCTTGCCCGGCCGGGCCGAGCGCTGCGTGCCCATCTGCAGCGCGAGCTCGAACTTGCCCAGCGCCGCGTTGCCCAGCGCCCGGGCCTCGGCGACGGTCCGCGTAAGCGGCTTCTCGCAATACACATGCTTGTCGTGCTGCATCGCGAGCATCGCGATCGGCGCGTGCATGTGGTCGGGCGTCGAGATGATGAACGCGTCAAGCGTTTCGGCGTGTGTCTCGAACATCTTGCGAAAATCGCGGAACTCACGCGACTCCATGCCCGTGGCCTTCTTGGTCTTGTCGATCGCCGACTGATCGACATCGCAGAAGCCGTTGATCACGATGTCGGGGTGCTCGGCGATGACCTTGAGGTTGCCGTAGCCGCGTCCGCCGGCGCCGATCACGCCGACACGGAGCTTGTCCGATCCGTCGGCGTGGACGATCGCCGGGCCAAGCCAGGCGGCACCCGCCGCTGTCGCGGCGGCACCCTGGAGGAAGGTTCGGCGGGAGATGGGCGAACGTGAAACGCTCGTTCGTTCGGGCTTATTCATCTTAAATCCTTGTGTTTCAACTACTAATGGTTTGCTGGCTCCGCCTTCACAAGATCGCCGCTCCCCCAAAAGACGGTTGATCCCCAAAAGAATAACAGGGCGCACCCAATCCGGCACACCCGTTTCCCCCACCCGCCCGCGGCGTTAGACTGTGGTGAGTGGGTGGTTCGGTTGAGGGTCGATTTCCTGGGGAGTTCCGGGGGGATTGCGATCGTTTCTTCGTTTCGCCTCGAAGACCCCACGACGGGACACGCCCATGCCCCTCCGCATCCCCCACCAGCAGCTCAGCCCGGACACGCTCAACGGCCTGATCGAGGAGTTCGTCACCCGCAACGGCACGGACATCTCCGACGCCCCGCGCTCGATCGAGCAGGTCCTCAAGCTCCTCGAGCAGGGCAAGGCCGTCATCACCTTCGACGAAGACACCGAGAGCTGCAACATCCTGCTCCGCGAGGACGCGCAGTTGTTTCAGAGCTAACTCGGGCTCAATGATTTCGGGCGTACGTGTTAACAGGGATAGTCCCTGCGCGCAAGGGACTGTCCGCTTTATCAGGCTCGTAACGACGGTGTCCGACAATCGTCGCAACAAAGAACCGCCCCTTCTTGCTTCTTAATTAAGGAGAGCCCGATGAGCCGCCTGCATCCCGTGCTACTTGTCCTGCTGCTATTGCTCACCCTCCCCGCCGCCGCGGAGCTACGGCTGCCCAACGCCTTCGGCGACCACATGGTGCTCCAGCAGGAGATGCCCATCCGCGTCTGGGGATGGGCGGAGCCGGGCGCGACCGTGGTCGTCGGCCTGAGCGACCTGCAGAACGCATCGGCGAAATCGGTCAAGGCCGACGACGACGGCAAGTGGATGGCCGAGTTGCCTGCGGTCAAGGCCAACGGCAAGGTGCACTCGCTCCTGGTCGAGTCCGGCGCGGACAAGATCGAAATCAAAGACATCCTCATCGGCGAGGTCTGGGTCTGCTCGGGCCAGTCGAACATGGAGTGGTCGGTGCGCGCCTCGGCGGACCCGCAGGAAGAGATCAAGAACGCCAACCACCCGCAGATCCGCCTGTTCAACGTCCCGCGGCACGTGATGCAGAACACGCCGCAGGACGACGCACAACAATCGGCGTGGCAGGTGTGCTCGCCGCAGACGGTCGCGAACTTCAGCGCGGTCGGCTACTACTTCGGCCGGGCGCTGCAGCAGGAGATCGATGTGCCGATCGGCCTGGTCGGCGCGAACTGGGGCGGGACGCGTATCGAGCCCTGGACCCCGCCTACGGGCTTCGCGCAGGTGCCGGCGCTGAAGAACATCAGCGATGCGATCAAGGTGCTGGATCCGTCCAGCGATGAAGGCAGGGCCGTGCGGGTTGACTATCTCAAACAAGTCCTCGAATGGTCAAAGCAAGCGAATAAAAAAGTTCGCGCAGGCGAAGATATCGGCAGCGCCCCGCAGCTCAGGCTCAACGCGCCACACAACGCAACAAAGATTTATAACGGCATGGTCGCCGGGCTGGTGCCGATGAGCGTGCGCGGGGCGATCTGGTACCAGGGCGAGTCCAACGCGGGCGACGGGCTGCGGTACGAACACCTCAAGGAAGCGCTGGTCAAGGGCTGGCGGAGCGAGTTCAAGAACGACGACCTGTCGTTCTACTGGGTCCAGCTCGCGGATTTCCAGCAGCCCAACAACAACCCGGCCGGCGGGGGCTGGGGGCCGGTCCGCGAGGGCCAACGCCGAGCGCTGAAACTGCCCAACACCGGCATGGCGGTGATCATCGACATCGGCGACGCCCGCGACATCCACCCTAAGAACAAGCAGGACGTCGGCAAGCGGCTCGCCCTCTGGGCCCTGGC
This sequence comes from Phycisphaeraceae bacterium, assembly GCA_028280965.1. Lineage (GTDB taxonomy): Bacteria > Planctomycetota > Phycisphaerae > Phycisphaerales > Phycisphaeraceae > JAHQVV01. Next base: position 146 of record JANQKT010000220.1, on the reverse strand, counting down.
CAATGACTACGGCCGCGATATCGTCTACTACGGTCCACAGTACAAGTCGATGGCCGTCAAAGGCAACAAGATCGTTCTTGACTTCGACCACGTGGGCGGCGGACTGATAGCCAAAGATAGCGAGTCGCTCAAGGGATTCGCCATCG
>JANQKT010000251.1 GCA_028280965.1 Phycisphaeraceae bacterium | reverse complement strand
CCCACCGGTCTGCTTCTTGTGCCGATGGTGGCCTTTCGCGGGCTTGGTGATCGTCTCCCGATAAGCGGTCTTCGGCGTGTGGGTCTCGACCTCGACGTTGTACCGCGTCTTGAGCTTCTCCAGCAGCACGCGCAGGTGCAGCTCGCCCATGCCGTGGATCACCGTCTCGTGCGTCACGCTGTCGCGGGTGATCTTCAGCGTCGGGTCTTCTTCCTGGATCTTGCTGAAAGCGTCCGCGATCTTCTGTTCGTCGCCTCGCTTCTTGGGCGAGATCGCCAACCCGGACATCGGCTCGGGCAGCTGGATCGGCCGAAGGTGTAGGTTGTCCTCGTCGTGCGAGTCATGCAGCACCGCGTCGTAGTGGACCTCTTCAACCTTCGCCACGGCCGCCAGGTCCCCGGGGATCGCGTGATCGATCTCGACGTGTTCCTTGCCTTGCAGCTTGAACAGGTGCCCGACCTTGAACGGCTTCTTGCTCTCGCCTTCCTTGACGTCGTCGATAAACAGCTGGCTGTCGGCGGTGACCGTGCCCTGGTGCACGCGGAAGCAGGCCAGCTTGCCGACGAACGGGTCCACCCGCACCGCGAAGACGTGGGCGATGATGTGCTTGTCCGGGTCCGCCTCGAAGTGCAGCTCGTGGTCGAAGTCGCTGCCGCGCACGAACGGCCGCGGGTTGCCCTCCAGCGGGCTGGGCGCGAGCTTGACCAGCAGGTCCAGCAGCTCGTCGACGCCGACCGGCTCGGCGCCCTCGTGCGGCCGGCCCGCGGTGAAGCACACGGGCACGAGGTGGCCCTCGCGCAGCGCCTTCTCGAACGGGTCGTGCAGCTGCTCGGGCGTGACCTCGCCCTGCTCGAGGTACAGCTCCATCAGCTCTTCGTCGACCTCGACGACCTGGTCCACGATCGCGGTGTGGAAGCCGGCGACCGGGCCGAGGTCCGACTCGCCCTCGGTCTGCCTGAAGCAGTCGATCACGCCCTTGCCCCCGTCGGTCGGCAGGTTGATCGGCAGGACGACGGAGCCGAACATTTCTTTGAGCGATTCAAGCAACGCGGCGAGATCAATATTCTCCGAGTCGATCTTGTTGACGATGATCATCCGGCAGAGCTTGCGGCGCTCGGCCCTTTGCATCATCCGCCGGGTGACCGACTCGATCCCGGCGGCGGCGTTGACAACGACGGCGACGGTCTCGACGGCGGGGAAGACCGAGACCGCCTGGCCGGTGAAGTCCGGGGCGCCGGGCGTGTCGATCAGGTTGATGTGCCGGTCCTGGTAGTCCATATGGACGACCGAGCTGTACAGCGAGTGGCCGTGCTCGTGCTCTTCTTCCGTGTAGTCGCAAACTGTCTGACCCCGCTCGACCGAGCCGGCTTGTCCGATGACGCCGGCGCGGGCGAGGAGGGTCTCGACGAGGGTGGTCTTGCCGGATCCGGCGTGGCCGACCAGGGCGAGGTTGCGGATATCGGCTGTGGTGTAGGTGGAGGTAAGTACCGCCATCGGGGACGCTCCTTTCGGATGCATGTCGCCGACGCGCGGGAGAAGGGATGGGGCGGCCGCGTCGGCGGGGCCACCATCCCAAACCATAGCATGTGGATCGGGGTTTGACTACGGGTTTTTGTGTGCATCCGGCGGATTGGGTCGTAAGATGGGGCCGCTTAGGCGTGTCACCCTTTGAAGGTGGGGCCGGCGTCCCGCCTGCCGTTCGATCTCAGATCGAATCACGACCGTCTATCTACTTGTTGCTTGTGGCAGGCGGGACGCCCGCCCCACCTGCTTCCCCATCCTGCCCACCCAGGAGCCCGACATGACCGACCCCGCCCCCGACGATCTCGCCCAGGCCGAGCTGCTGGTCCACGCCTACGACCGTGTCCGCGCCGAGCTGGCGAAGGTCATCGTCGGGCAGGAAGACGTGATCGAGCAGTTGATGATCGCCGTACTCGCCCGTGGGCACTGCCTGTTAGAAGGCGTGCCCGGCTTGGCGAAGACGCTGATGGTCCGCTCGCTGGCCGACGCGATGCACCTGAGCTTCCGCCGGATCCAGTTCACCCCCGACCTCATGCCCGCCGACATCACCGGCACCGACATCATCCAGGAGGACCCGACCACCGGCCACCGCGAGCTGATCTTCGAGAAGGGCCCGATCTTCACCCAGATGCTCCTGGCCGATGAGATCAACCGCACCCCGCCCAAGACCCAGGCCGCGCTGCTCGAGGCCATGCAGGAGCACAGCGTCACCGTCGGCGGGAAGACCTATCTATTAGATGAGCCCTTCTTCGTCCTCGCCACCCAGAACCCCATCGAGCAGGAGGGCACCTACCCGCTGCCCGAGGCCCAGCGCGACCGCTTCCTTTTAATGGTCAAGGTGGACTACCCCGACCGCGACCAGGAGCGGCAGATCGTCCTCCAGACCACCGGGGCCGCCGAGGGTGCGATCGAACCGATCCTCACCGGCGATCAGATCGAGCAGTGCCAGGAGATCGTCCGCAAGGTGCCCGTGCCCGACCACGTGATGGACATGGTGCTGGACCTGGTCCGCACCGCCCGGCCGAGCGACCCGGATTCACCGGCGTGGGTCAAGGAGTTCATCGAGTGGGGCCCGGGCCCGCGTGCCTGCCAGCACCTGGTGTTGTCCGGCAAGGTCCGGGCGCTTCTTAATAAGAGGACGCACGTGACCGCCGACGACATCGAGGCGCTGGCGATGCCGGTGCTGCGTCACCGCCTGGCCCCGACCTTCGCCGCCGAGGCCGAGGGCATCGCGGTGGATCAGCTGATCGCGAAGCTCGTCGCGGTGGCGAAGGATCAGCACCAGGCGAAGGTCATCTAGTAGCAAGGGACTGCTTTGCCCATCACCGACCACATCACACCCGCCGACCTCAAGTCGATCGGCAACCTCAGCGTGCTCGCACGAACGGTGGTCGAGGGGATGAATACCGGCCTGCACCGCTCGCCGGACAAGGGCGCCTCGATCGAGTTCAAGCAGCACCGGCCGTACGTGCCCGGCGACGACCTGCGCAACCTCGACTGGAAGGTGTTCGCCAAGTCCGACCGCTTCTACATCCGCGAGTACGAGCAGGAGACGAACCTGCGGGCGACCATCCTGCTCGACTGTTCCGGGTCGATGCGCTACACCTCGCCGATCGACGAATCACGCGGATCAAAACACAACTACGCCGTCCGGCTCGCGGCCTGCCTCGCCTACCTCATCATCCGTCAGGCGGACTCGGCGGGGCTGGTGACGTTCGATACCAAAGTCCGCCACTACATCCCGCCGCGCGCCCGGCCGGGCCACGTCGGCGTGCTGCTGGACGCGATGAAGGACGCGACGATCGGCGGCGAGACCGATTTGGGCCAGGTGCTCCGCGACGCGTCGACAAAGGTCAAACGCCGGGGCCTGGTCATCCTGATCAGCGACTGCTTCGCCGACGTCCCGGCGATGCTCCGCGGGCTCGCGCACTACACCCACGCACGCCACGACGTGATGGTCTTCCAACTCCTGGACCCCGACGAGGTCAGCTTCCCCTTCAAGCGTTGGCACCGGTTCGAGTGCTTGGAAGTGGATGAGCGGCACCAGCTGATCGACCCCGCGCAGCTCCGCCGGGCGTACCTCGAACAGCTCGAGAAGTACCGCAGCGACCTGCGCACCGCGTGCCGGCGTCAGCGGGTGGACCTGGTCGAGCTGACCACCGACACGCCCTACGCCGATGCGCTCGCCGCGTACCTGGCCCGCCGGCACCACCTTGCGCGGAGGTCGGGCCGATGACCTTCCTCAACCTCGCGCTCGTCGCCGGCGTGCTGGCGTTCAACATCCCGCTGATCATCCACCTGCTCAACAAGAGCCGGTACCAGCGGATCGACTGGGGCGCGATGTTCCTGCTCGAGCAGGTCGTCCGGCAGAACCGCAAACGCATCCGGCTCGAGCAGATCATTATGCTGCTTGTGCGCTGCGCGATCCCCGTCTTGCTCGCGCTCGCGATGGCCCAGCCGATCCTGACCGGCTTCCAGAAACTGGTTGGCAGCGCGCCCGGCTCGACGGTCGTGATGCTGGATGCGAGTTATTCCATGCAGGCCCGCGACCCTGCAGCGTCCGGGCAGTCACGCTTCGACCTGGCACGCGCGCAGACGCGCGGCGTGCTCGACACACTGCCCGACGGCAGCCGGGGCCAGGTCGTCCGCGTCGGCGGGGGGTTCGACCCGGTCACGCAGACCCTGACGCCGGAGCTGGACCGCGTCGGCGGGCGGCTGGATGCGCTCGCCGCGGACCGCGCCGTCGCCGACGGCCCCGCGGCGCTGCGGCAGGGCGTGGCGAGCCTCGCCGAGGCGACGACCCAGAAGCGCGACCTCGTCCTGGTCAGCGACTTCCAACGCGTGAGCTGGGCCGACGATTCGTCTGTCCAGCGCCAGCGGCTCGAAGAGCTCATCGAGCAGATGCCGGTGAGGCCCGAGATCGTGCTGATGCCCGTCGTCAGCGAGGCCGGGCGCAACCTGTCGGTCATGAATGTTGCGCTCTCCTCGCGCGCGGTCGGCGTCGGTCAGCGCGTGCGCATCACCGCAAAGGTAGCCAACACCTCCGAGCAGGATGCGCCCGACACGCCGGTCATCCTGCGCGTAGACGGCGCCGAGCAGGAAACCCAGCGGCTGTCGATCGACGCGGGCGAGTCGGCGGACCTGGTCTTCTTCCACCGGTTCGACGAAGGCGGGCCGCACACCCTCGAGGTCGCGCTCAGCGACGGCGTGCTCGCCGCGGACGATGTCTACCGCGTCGCGGTCAACGTCATCACCTCGCTGCCGGTCCTTTTGGTCAGCGGCGATCTGGACGGCAGGCAGCAGCCCCGCCCATTCCCCGAGAACGAGACGGACTTCCTCGAGGTCGCGCTGCAGCCCTTCGCCGCCTCCGCCGACGCGCCGCTGGCGGACCTGATCGATGCGCAGGTCGTCGGCCCGGACCGGATCAGGGACGACCAGCTCGACGGCCGGCGCGTCGTCGTGCTGGCGAACGTGCCCGTGATTACCGAAGCGCAGGAGAAGCTGCTGCGCGCCTTTGTCGAGGCCGGCGGGGCGCTGCTGGTGTTCCCCGGCGACCGGGTCGATGTCGACCGCTTCAACAAGCTGCTGCACAAAGGCGGCAAGGGGCTGTCGCCCGCGAAGATCACCGGGCTGACCGGCGACGGGCTCGGCTTTGAGGACGGTGCGACGGTCTTGGGGGAACGCCACGAGCACCCCGCGCTATCGCTGTGGAACGACCCGGCCAACGGCTCGTTCGCCGAGGCGCAGATCGATGTGTGGTACGAGCTCGAGCCCGACAATGCCGACGCGCAGACGATCGCCCGTCTGACCACCGGCCACCCGCTGCTGGTCCGACGGGAGCTGGGCGAGGGCGTCGTGATTGTCGGCGCGACCGCGATCGATACGGGCTGGGGCAACCTGCCGACCACGCCGATATACCTGCCGCTGATGCAGCGGCTGATCGCCTTCGCCGCGACCCACGCCGAGCCGGCGAGCAACGTCATGGTCGGCAGGCCGATCACCGCGCTGCTCGATGAAGAGCCTGAAGAAGACACGCTCGAGTGGCAACGCCCCGACGGCAAGACCGTGAAGCGGCGGGTCGTCGAGCGTGGCGGGCGCTGGCTCTGCACGCTCGACCAGACCGATGCGCCCGGCACCTACCGCCTGCTGATCGATGACGAGCCGGTGCGCGTGTTCGCCGCGAACCTGCCGCGGGAAGAGTCGGACCTGCGCACGCTGAGCGGGGCGGAGCTGGATGAGCTGGCCGAGTCGATCGGCGCGCGGGTGGTCAAGGATGTGGACGCCTACGCCGAGTACGACAAGAACCGCCGGCACGGCCGGCCGCTTTGGCGCGTGATGTGGGTGCTGGCGCTCGCGCTGGTATTCGGCGAGCTGCTCTTGCAGCAGTGGTTCGGGAAGGGGGGCCGGGCATGACCGAGCTGCGTTTCGCCGGCGACCTGCCGCTTTGGTTAGTGGTCAGCCTCGCGCTCGTGCTCGCGACGGCGGCGTGGCTGCTGTACCGGCGCGAGCTGCGGCGGGGCGTCTGGGGCTGGTTGCTGCCGACGCTGCGCGCGCTCGTAGTGCTGCTGATCGTCCTGATGCTCTGCGGGCCGGAGCTGGCCCACAAGACCGGTGAAGAGAAACGCGGGCGGGTCGTGCTGCTGATCGACCGCTCGGCGAGCATGGGCGTCAGCGACCCGCAGCTCCCCGATGATCAGCGGGACCAGGCCGCCGAGGCGCTCGGCATCGACGCCGCCGAGTTTGAAGCGCTCTCGCGGGACGAACGCGCCCAGCGCATCGTGCTCGACCTGGACAAGGGCCTGTTGCCCAGGCTCCGCGCGCAGTACAACGTCGATATCGTCGAGCTGCACGGCGACAAGCCCGAGCTGATCTGGTCATCCAGCGAGACCGACGCGCCGCCCGACGAACTGAGCGCTGATGAGCCGGCCGCCTCGACCGACCTGGGCGGGTACATCACCAAGACGATCGAAGACGCGGAGGACACCGCCGCGGGCCGGCTGGTGTTTGCGCTGATCAGCGACGGCCGGCACAACCAGGGCGAGCCGCTCGGGCAGGTCGCGGTGCGGGCGCGCGCGGCGGGCACCGCGGTCCACGCGATCGCGGTCGGCTCGGCCGTCGCGCCGCACGACCTCGCGGTGACGGGCGTCGACCACCCGCCCTCGGTGTTCCCGGATGACCGCATCGCCGGCCAGGTCAGGCTGCTGGACGCGATGCCGCCGGGCCAGGGCTTTACGCTTGAGGTCCTCGCCGGCGAGCGCGTGATGTGGTCGTCCGGTCAGGTCACGATCGGCGGTGGCGCGGTGCGCTCGATCGACTTCGATTTCCCCGCCGAGCAGGCCGTCGAGCTTGCAAGGCGTGAGACGCCCGAGGGCCTGACACAGAACCAGCTGCCGGTTGCCTTGTCGGTCCGGGTGCGCGGCCTGGAGGACGATATCGAGGACCGTAACAACACGATGGCGTTCCAGGTCCGCGCGGTGACGGGCAAGCGGAAGATGCTGATCCTCGCCGGCCGGGCGCGCTGGGAGATGCGCTACCTCGACGCGATGTTCAGCCGCGACCCGCGTTGGGAGGTGACAGTCTTGATGGGCGGGCCGGGCGTGGGTCGGCGGTGGCCGCGCGCGGACAGCGGCGAGGCGTTCCCCAAGACGCGCGAGGCGCTGATGGCCTACGACGTCGTGGTCCTGGGCGAGCTGCCGCCGGGCACGCTGAGCGATGGCGAGCTGCGGTGGCTTTACGAATTTGTGGCCAACCGGGCCGGCGGGCTGATCGCGATCGACGGCCGACGCGGGCACTTCGGCGCGTACGCCAGCTCGCCGATCGCGCCGCTGCTGCCCGAGCGGCTTGAAGCGCGCACGCTCCGGCCGAGCCGTCTGGAGCTGACCGCCGAGGGCCGGCGTCACGCGACGCTGCGCCTCGAACCGGATGCGGCGGTTAACGCGAAGACCTGGTCGGCCCTGCCCGCGCCTGGGTACGTCGCGCCGATCAGGCCGAGCGTTGGGATCGATACGGTGCTGGTTGAGGCCGCCGTCGGCAATCAGGACGAGAAGAAGCTGCCCGCGGTGCTGACCCGGCGCGTCGGTGCGGGCTGGGTGTGGTACAGCGCGGTCGACGAGGTCTGGCGCTGGCGCCGCGACCTCGAGTCGCTTTATCAGAACCGCTACTGGCACCAGGTCACCAACCGCGTGGTCGAGCCGCTGTACGCCGCGGAGGACCGGTTCGTGTCGCTGGGCGTCGACGACGCGGTCGTTGACTCCGGCGGCGAGGTGCCGGTGCGTGTGCGCCTGCGCGACGAAGCGGGCAAACCCAGGCTCGACGCCAGGGCGAGCGTGTACCTGGAGACCGAAGACGGCGAACGCGTCGTCCGTGCGCCGCTGTCGCCCGACGCCGTCGAGGGCGGGCGCTTCACCGCCGAGCTGGACGCGTCGGTCGCGCCGGGCGTGTACCGCGTCGGTGTCGAGGTCGAGGGCGTGTCCGAGTCCGACCTGCTCGCGACGACGCTGGTCACCGTCCGCGGCACCGACTCGGCCAGCGCCGAGCTGGCGGATGTGACGCTGAACCGTGAACTATTGGCGACCCTCGCGGAAACAACCGGCGGGTCGCTGCTGGCCGAGCACGAAGCACAGAAGCTACCGGACCTCCTGGAAGGGCTGTCGTCGTCAAAGGTCAGGCAGAGCGTCACAGCCCTGTGGCAGAGCTGGCCCTGGTTCGCAGCGGTGGTCAGCCTGTTGGCGCTGGAGCTGATCCTCCGCCGGCGGCTCGGATTGCTTTGAGTTCAAGGGACGATCGGATACAGTCGTAGAAAGCGGCACAAACAGGAGCGGTACCATGGCAACCGACCAGTTGGACCCGACAACCCGGCAGAAACTGCGCGAGCTCGCCCATCGGCGGCGCGCCCTGCTCGTGATGCGGGCCGTCTTCGCCACGATCCTCACCCTGCTGGGCACGATGGCGGTGGTCGCGATCATCGACCGCCTGGTCGTGCTCGGCCAGCCGGCGCGCATCGCGCTGTCGCTGACCGCTTACAGCGTCGTCATCCTCGTCGTATACCTCGTCTCACTGCGCTACCTGCTGCGCATGCCGTCGTACGCGCGCCTGGCGCGGCTGATCGAGTCCGCCGAGCCGACGCTGCGCGAGGACCTGGTCTCGGCGGTCGAGCTGGCGAAGGACGCGTCGTCGGTGTACGACTCGCCCGCTTTCCGCGAGGTGCTTCAACGCAACGTCGCCCGGCGGATCGGGTCGGTCGATACCGAGCGTGTGCTGCCCTGGAAGCTCGTCGCGTGGTGGGCGGCGGTCTCAACAGGCGCGGTCGTGGTCACCGTCGCGCTGATCCTCACGCCCGGGCTGCGGTACGGCGACCTGCTGACCCGCGCGATGCTGCCGACCGCGGACCTCGACCGCGTGTCGGATGTGCGGATCACGCTGCTGAGCCCGGACCTGGATAAAGACGGCCGGGTGCCGATGAACGCCGACCTGCCGGTGCGCGTCGAGGTCACCGGCGGGTCGTTCGACGATGTCGTCGTCGAAGTCATTGACGAACGTGGCGACCCGGACGACCTGACCATGCGCCAGGACGGGGCGTCGGGCGATCAGTTTGTGACGGCGGTGGCGGTGAAGGACCGGCCGATCAAGTTCCGCGTCCGCGCCGGCGACGGGCGCACGCGTTACTACGAGCTGGACCCCACGGCCCGGCCGTCAGTCGAGCGTTTCAGCCAGGTCGTCCAGCCGCCCGCGTACACACGCCAACGCGCCGAGCGGCTCAGCTCCGACGACGGCAAGATCGATGCGCTGGCCGGATCGGTGGTTGATCTGACGCTGTCGGCCAACCAGCCGATCGAATCGGGCCGGCTGGTCCTCGAACTGGCGGGCAAGGAATCGACGCTGCCGCTTTACGTGGACCCCGCGGACGCGACCGTGCTCACCACCTCGCTGCCGATCGAGCACAGCGGCAGCTACCGCGTCGAGCTGGTTGCGCTCGAGACGGCGTTTACCAACCCCGACGCGCGGCGGCACGAGATCACGGCCCGGCCCGATGCGCTGCCGCAGGTCAAGCTGACAACACCCAAGGGCACAACCGCCGAGCCCGCCGATGCGCTGGTGCGGCTGACCGGCAGGGCCGGCGACGATGTCGGCCTGCGCGAGGTCGTGAGCGAAGCACGTATCAACGGCGGCGACTGGCAAAGCAGCGTGGTGAGTGTCGACGGCGCCGGCAAGATCGCGGCGCCCCTGGACCTGCTGCCGATGGGCCTGCGTGTCGGCGATGAGGTCGAGCTGCGCCTGACCGCGACCGACCTCGCGGGCAACACCGCTCACTCCACCTCAGCACGCATGGTCGTCACGCCCGAGGGCTACCGGCTCGCCAGCGCCGAGTCGGCGGACGACCTGCGGGGCCTGCTCACCGCTTTGCAACGCGCCGTCGAGTCCGCGGATTCGGCACGCAGGCACTATGACGCGGCGAAGAAGGCCGGATCGGGCTCGGATACGATCGCCAACCGACGCGCGCGCGCCCAGGCGTTGTCCGCTGAATCGGTGCTGGAAGAGGACCTCATCCGTGCGGGGCGGGCCGCGGATTCGGCGCTCGGATCGGCCCGGGCGGGCGCGGGCGGCGACTTGGTGCTGCGCGTCGGCCGATCGCTCGCCGAAGCACAGATGCACATCGGCCAGTCGCCGGTCGCGTTGGGCGACGCGTCGGCGATGGAGGATGCCCGGCGGGCGCTGGACCGTGCGAGCGCCAACCTGCGTGACGCCGAGGCCGACCTGCGCACACACCTGCTTGCGCTGGAGATGGCGGTCATCGTGCAGCAGGCACGCGTGCTCGCGGTGGACCTGAGCCGCGCTGTCGATCGTGTCGAGCAGGACCAACAGATCGATAGCGACCTCGCGCAGCAGCGGCTGGGTCGGCGCGTGCAGCTCGCCGTGACGCAGGCCCGGGCGCTCGTCACCCGCATCGAGGCCCTCGCCGAGCGCGAGGGCACGGGGCGCTACCGCGACCGGCTGGATCAGACGGCCAAGGCGCTGACCGACAGCATGAAGCAGCAGCTGGCCGCGTTGCAGGGTGGTGACTTGGATGCGCTGCGCGGCCTTGCCCGGGCCCTGCGCGAACAGCTTGCCCAGTCGGACCAGCGTCAATGGCCGACATGGATCAGCCTCGCCGACCGCGAACGCGATGAGCAGCGGCGACAGCCCAAGCCGATCCGGCTGGACGCCGAGGCGATCGGTTCGTTAGAAAGACAGGCCGGACAAGGCAAACTGGGCCGCGCGGTCGGCCCCGTGATCGACCGCCTGCGCCGCCGTGCCGAGCTCGAAGAGAACCGTCCAAACCCGGACAACGCGTTCGTCGCGTTGACCGGCGTCGCGGCGACCGCGCTCGATCAGCTCGGTTCCGCACCGAGCACGGGGGCCGATACCCCCACACCCGCGCAGCGGTTGAAAACCATCCACGACGCCTACCGCACGATCGAGCGGGTGCAGGGGCTGTCCGATCTACGGGCGATGGTGCTCGCGCTCGCCAAGGCCGAGCGCGAAGGTGTGCAGGCCGACCACCCGTCGTTAGAAAACACGCTCGATTGGTACGCGATCGCCCCGCGCTTCGACGCCGTCGAGCGGGCGTTGCAGGACCAGGGCAATCTGCGCGAAGCCGCCGGTCGCGTCCGCGACGCGAAGCAGTCTCACGAAGCGAGGCGGGTGGACCGCGTCTATCAGCAGCGGCGCCAGATCGTGCCGGACCCGGACGAGGTGCACGCCGACCTCGAAGCGATCGCGCGGATGCTCGCCGAAGCGCTCGACCTGGCGGCGCCGGCGCTCGACGAAGCGCGCCTGGCGTTGTCGGCCCAGACGCCGTCGCTGCCCGAGCGCATGCGTGCGCTGGCCGAGCGCGCCGAGCAGCTTGCGCAGCAGACCGAAGAGGCCGCCGAGCAGGCGCGACAGTCGCCCGAGCCGGAGGTCATCAACCAGGCCGAGCAGCTCGTCGCCGAGCAGGCGCAGCTGAACGCGGCGCTTGATGCCCTGTCGGAGGAGCTGCGCCGCGAGGCGAACCGGCAGGACCTGTTTACAGAGGAAGGGCGTGAGACGGCGCGCGACTTCGACGACGCGATCGCGATGCTGCGGCCCGACGCCGAGGAGGCCACGCAGCAGCTCGCGCTCGCCCAGCGGCCGACCACACGCGAGCACGAGCGCCCGGACGCGATCGAAGCCGCGTCGGACGCCCAGCAGCAGACCGCCGAGACGCTCGAAGCGTTGGCCGACCACTTTGAACACGCCGAGCAGGGCGATCCGCTGGCCGAGCAGTCGCGGCAGGCCCTGCGCGACGCCGAGCAGGAGCTGGGCATCGCCGAGCAGCTCGAAGCGCAGTACGAGCGCATGGCCAAGCTCGCCGAGCTCGCCCGGCTCAGCGATGAAGAGCGCCTCGCCCAGCTCGAGCGGCAGCTGGATCAGGACCAGGGGATGCAGCGCGAGCTGGACCGCATCACCGAAGCGCTGGCCGACCGGGCCCAGCAGCGGCTGGAGGACGCGGCGCGTGATGAGCGGGCCCTCGCCGACCGGTTGGCGCAGACGCAGGAACAGCAGGCGCGTGCGGCAAACCCGACCGAGGAAGCGATCGACGAGATCGCGCAGCAGGCCGGGGTGCTGGAACGCGACCGTGTACGCCCGCTGGAGCAGCAGGCCCAGCGCGGCGCGCTCGAGGCCCGGCCGGAGATCGAACAATCACAAAAAGCGCTCAGGAACGCGGAGGCCCAGGCCGACGCCGATGAGCAGCAGGCCCGCGCTCAGGGCGCCGCGCAGGAGCAGCGCGAGCGTGCACAGCAGCTCGCCGAGTCAACGCGCCAGGCGGCGG
>JANQKT010000160.1 GCA_028280965.1 Phycisphaeraceae bacterium | reverse complement strand
TGAAAGCCAATGTGGTTGGCACCAATCATGTCAGCGTGATTTTGGGGGGCAGTGAGGGACCGGCGCGCGGCAAGGCCATTGCCTTTCGTAGTAACTGCCCTTGCCCCCGCGCAGCGGCGCATTGGAGGTCGGGTCGCCCTGGGCCGCCCACAGACCGCCGTGGTCCGAGGTAAAGATGATCAATGTCTCGTCAAGCAGGTTTTCCTGCTCGAGCTCATCAAGCACTTTCCCGAGCGAGTCATCGACATGTCGGATCATCGCGGCGTAGGTGGCCCGGTCGTGTTCGCCGAAATCCCCGCCCTGATTGAGTTTGTCCTGGAAGTACTGGATCGAATCGGCCGGCGCCTGCTGGGGGTTGTGCACCGCGTAATGCGAGAGGAACATGAAGAACGGGTCGTCCGGGCTTGTCGCGTTATGGTCATCGATGTACTGCACCGCATGATCCGAGAGCACATCCGGCAGGTAGGCGTCCGAAGGGAAACCCGTGCCGATATTCGGCGCGCTCCAGCTCCCATCGCTGCCCGCAAAGTAGCCGCCGGGCGGCGAGCCCTTGTGGTTCCCGCCGATGTTGATGTCAAAGCCGTGCTGCGTCGGGTCGGCGGCGGAGCTGCCGTTGCTCCCCAGGTGCCATTTGCCGATGAACGCCGTGTCGTACCCGTCGCCACGCAATGCTTCGGCCAGTGTAAACTCGGAACTGTTTAACGTTTTGTCCCAGTCCGGCTCGGCGAGCGTGGGATGGAAATGGTTGCCCCCGGAAATCCACTGGGTGATGTTGATCCGCGCCGGGTCCTTGCCCGACATCACCGCCGCACGCGAAGGCGAGCAGACCGCGTTCGCGGCGTAGCTCTGCGTGAAGTTGGTGCCCATCTGTGCCAAACGGAGCATGTTTGGTGTTTCGTAGAGCTTGCTGCCCGTCGGGTTCAGGACCGGGTCGTACTGCCAGTCGGTCCAACCAAAGTCATCGACCATGAACAGAACGACGTTGGGCTGCTGCGCGTAGGCGGCACCGGCAAAAGCCGTTGCCAGGATCAGCGATGGGTTTCTAAACAAGCTCATTTCTTCCCTCTGGTCTCGATGAGTTTGAACACACGCCAATCGAAGGGTGTGCCGACCGGGGCACCCGGAAGATCGGGCCGAGGTTCAGGGGGTAATCCCTTCCTGGACATAGCTCCCGATGGTTTGGTTGGCGGCGCGCTTGACCATGCTGGCATGCCAGCCGACGCGGTACGGGCCGCCCGGTAAACCAGTCACATTACCGGCGTCGAACAGCTCGTCCTCTTCGTTCGTGCGTTTGCCGAGTCGCGTGCCCTCAATGAGGACATCGTTCTCAAAGGTGCCGTGGCCGTCATTGAATTGAAGCCCGCCCTCCCACTGCTCTTCATTCCACAGGCTGGCACCCGGGTTGCGGTTGTTGGTGGTGGTGTTTCGGTCGCTGAAGATAGGCGTGTTGGAGCCGCTGTCGGAGTTCCACGACTTAATCGCTTCGTTGAAAGCGTTGCCCACCCGCTTGCCGTTGCGGTTTTCGATTTCTGTGATTCCCAGGATGGCGTATGACACATAGCGGTGTGAAAAACGGTCCAATTCATCCCAAACCTCGCGCCCGCTGCCCAGTTCCTCCGGGTTGACCAAGTGCTCGAAGGCCAGGACATCCGAAAAAGCCAGCAACGCGAACCGCGGCACGACCTGCTCTCCGCCGTTGCCCCATAGCTGGCCACTGGGCACGTTTGCTGCCCGCTCGACTTGTTGTGGGGTCATCACTGTGCCGTCCGAGTTCAGGCCGGTGTAGTACCCCTTGTTGTCCTGGCCATAGATCATCATGGCCTGATGCAGTGACCGCAGGTTGGCGGAATTTCGCATCTGCCGGGCCGACTTGCGTGCCGCGCCCAGGGCCGGGAGCAGGATCGCGATCAGCAGTGCGATGATGCTGATCACCACGAGCAGTTCGATGAGCGTAAAAGCTTGTATCTTCTTCATAACAGACTCCAAAATGCTGTTGGCCGAAGCCCCATGGTTTTCAGATGAGAGACTTCTGTGATGGGTTGTGGCACGTCTCGACGTGGCCAACCGGCTTTTGTTCAATCGGTTTGGCGAAACCGACACGCCGCCGGCAGGAGGAAAAAACTAAGACACCCAGGCTCAATGCAAAGGCGCTGGCCGGATCGGGCACGGACACCGCCGCGGCCTGTGGCCCGGCGGTGTAGTTGTTGATGAGGAACGTGATATCGGCCTGATCGACGTCGCCGTCGTTGTCGGTGTCGCCTGAAGAAACCGTGCCCCCGATCCCTCCGCTGCCGGTGAAACCGGACAGCGCGTTGAGCATGTCTGAACCATCGATGTCGCCGTCGCCGTCGGTGTCGCCGATCACGGCACCGGGCGGCAGGGCCAGTTGTGCGACCTCGTCATTGCTGATCGCGTTGTCGTAGATACGGAGGTCGTCGATCAGCCCGTTGAAACCGTTATTGAGAAACGCGTCATACCCGATGTTGCCGATCCCGAAAGGCGAATCCGGGATGCTCAGCGAATCGCCCAGGTCCGGATCAAACGCGTCAACCGGGTTGAGCTGGATGCCATCCAGGAATACGTCGATGTCTGCATAGGTTGACGCGCCGGCGTTGACACGCAACGCGAGGTGGTGCCAGCCGGAGTCGATGCCGTCAAAGTCGAAGCCGCTGCCGTAGGTGATGTTGCCGCTGCTGTTGCGGATCCGAATCCCGCCGGCTTCGAGCGAGACGTCCAGCGCCTCGGCGGTCGAGCCGATGCCGTCGGTGTTGGGGCCGCCATAACCGAAAATCTTATCCTGCGAAGCCGGGTCGTCGGCGGTCTGATTAAACCAGAGCGCGATGGTCCGCTCGCTGGAACCGAACGGGGCTGTGCCGGCCGGGGTCCGCAGCAGGTTCTCATAGTCGGACGCGTCGCCGGGCGAACCGGTGCTGCCGTCGTTGCCGCTCCCGTCGCGGGTAAACGCATAGGCCTGGCCGAAGATACCTGCCAGGCCGGTGGTGATGTTCGTGCCGCCGAGAGCACCCGTCGGCAGCGCGTCGGCGGAGCCGACGATGTCCGCCGCCCCTTTGGTGCCGACGATGTCGGCGTTGTCAAAGGTGAAATGGTGCGTCAGGACCGCGCCGGCAGGGCCAGCCAAACCCAGCGCGCTGAACGAGCCGACGATCATGAGTTTGTGGTTACGGCGCATAAGGTGCTCTGTGCAAGAAAATCAGGCCAAGGCAAAAACCCGACCGACACGAGGAAGCACCGGCCGGGCGAAGGAGGATTTAGCGTTACGCACGCCGACGGCGCGCAGCGAGCAGTCCGCCGAGGCTCAGCAGCGCCAGGCTGGCCGGCTCGGGGACTGATGCAACGGCACCGCCGGGGCCGGTGAACGCGGCGAAGGCCAGGCCGAAGTCGGCGTCATCCGTGTCGGTGTCGCCGTCGAGGTCCGCGGCGGGGTTGCCCGTCGGCACACCGGGGCCGGAGAAGGCGGCGAAGAACAACGCGAAGTCCGCGTCATCGACGTCGCCGTCCAGGTCC
>JANQKT010000248.1 GCA_028280965.1 Phycisphaeraceae bacterium | reverse complement strand
GGTGCGCCTTCTTGCACATAATGAGGCCGGACCGCGGACCGCGCAGCGTCTTGTGGGTCGTGGTGGTCACGAAGTCGGCGTGGGGCACGGGCGACGGGTGGAGCCCGGCGGCGACGAGGCCGGCGATGTGGGCGATGTCGGCCCACAGGGCCGCGCCGTGCCTGTCCGCGATTTCGCGGAACCTCGCGAAATCGATCGTTCTCGGGTACGCGCTGTAACCGCACATCAAGACCTTCGGCTTGTGCTCGGCGCACACAGCGTCCACGCTGTCGTAATCCAGATAGCCCCAGTCGTCGCGCGACTCGTCGGTGACCAGGTTGTAGCGGACGGGGTTGAGCCACTTGCCGGAGATGTTGACCGGGCTGCCGTGCGTGAGGTGCCCGCCGTCGGACAGCTCGATCGCGGCGAAGGTGTCGCCCGGCTCCATCAACGCGAGCTGCACCGCGAGGTTGGCCGACGCCCCCGAGTGCGGCTGGACGTTCGCGTAGCCGCAGCCGAACAGCTCGGTGACGCGGTCGATCGCGAGCTGTTCGATCTCATCGTGGAACTCACATCCGGAGTAATACCTTTTTCGAGGATAACCCTCGGCGTACTTGTTGGTCAGGCACGAGCCGGCGGCGGCCATGACGGCGGCGGAGGTGTGGTTCTCGCTGGCGATCAGCTCGAGTGTGTTCTGCTGGCGGTCGGCCTCGCGGTCGATCAGCCCGGCGATCGCGGGGTCGGCGGCGGCGAGGGTCGAGTCCGTGGAAGGGGCGGTGGGCATGCGGTCTCCGTACCGTTGAGTATTGGGGGAAAGAAACAATTCTAGCAGGGACGCACACGCCCGACGAGCGTCGGCTTTAAGCACTGTCTCTTGTCCCGTCAGGGCTATGCATTTACACTGTCTGTACCTATCTGAACCCTAGCTTCACATCTTTTTGGAGCCTTGCCATGCCCGACAGCACCGGACACGCGACGGACGACGAGCTGCTCGACAACGCCCTGCCGATGCCCAAGGACGACGACGCGGACCTCGAGTCGCTCGACGACCTGGAGACCCTCGAGCCGATCGAGGTCGAAGATCTCGAGACCAGCGGCCCGGGCGCGTCGATGATCACGCAGTTCGGCGGGCAGCGCAAACCGCACGACGAGCACTGGGCCCGCACGCCCAACACCCCCGGAACCGGCGCGATTCACGTGAAAACGTTTGTCACGAAACTCCGCCTGGACGCGATCGAGCACCTGGACGAGCAGGTCAACCAGTGGCTGGACGCGCACCCGGAGTACGAGGTCAAGTTCGTGACAACCGCGGTCGGCAAGCTGGTGGGCAAGAACGTCGAAGAGGCGATCTTTATGAGTGTCTGGGTGTAATACGCAAAGATGCAGGCCGTCAGTTCTGCTTCGCGATCTTGTGCTTGAACGGGGACCTCAGAAATGAAGCTGACTGTCAGACTGTTTACCGCCGTTGTCATCTTGCTGCTAGCAGCCACCCCCGTCCTGGCCAGGCCGGTAAAGGTTTTTATCCTGTCGGGCCAGTCAAACATGGAGGGCAAGGCATCGGTCACGACCCTCGACGCCGTACTCGGCGACCCGGCACAACGTGACAAGATCAAGCATCTGAAGGTGGGCGGCGAATGGGTCAAGCGTGACGACGTCTTTGTCACGTACCTGGACCGCGAAGAGACGCCGCTGACCCCGCGGTTTGGGCCGCTGTCCGTCGGGTTCGGCTCGCCGATGGGCCATCGAGACCCGTTTACCCGCGAACGAAGCCGGCACTACGGCGTCGGGCCGGAGCTGGGGATCGGCTGGGTGCTCGGCGAGCACTTCGATGAGCCGGTGCTGTTGATCAAGGCGGCGTGGGGCGGCCGGGCGTTGAAAGCGACCTTCCGCCCGCCCAGCGCGATGCCGAACGATGCCGAGATGCAGGCACGCCTTGCGCAGGTCCAGAAGAAGAACCCGGACATGACGCTGGACGAGTTGGCAAAGACCTATGGCAGCGACTACCGAAAGGTCCTGTCCGAAACCCAGCGCGTGCTCGAAGACATCGAGCAGTACGTGCCGGACTACAAGAAAGAAGACGGCTACGAGCTCGCCGGGTTTATATGGTTCCAGGGGTGGAACGACATGGTCGGCGGAGGGAACCCGGCGTACACCGAGCAGCTCGCGCACTTCATCCGCGACATGCGTCGAGACCTGAACGCGTCGGGCCTGGCGTTTGTCATCGGCGAGATGGGCAACAGCGGCGAGAACCCGAATGAGACCGTTAAAACCTTCCGCGCGCAGCAGATGGCCGTCGCCGAGATGCCGGAGTTCAAGGGCAACGTCGCGTACGCCAAGACGGCGTCCTACTGGCCCGCGTCGGTGGATATGAAGGAGGAGTGAGAGGCCTTCCGCAAGCTCGCCAAGGCCAACGAAAGCAAACCGGAAGACGACCCGACACGCATCAAGCCGAGCGAGTTCTACCTTGTTCACTGGGAGCAGGAGTACGCAGACCGGCTCAAGTTCCGTTCCGACCGCCCCTACCACTACATGGGCTCGGGGCTCTGCTATTACGAGATGGGCGCGTCAATGGCGCGATCAATGCTTGGTTTACTGAATCAGTAAGCGCGCCTTGAGAACCCTGGCCTACCGAGCACTTCGGTGTTGTCACCGCCCTTCAAGGGGACGGCTTCTCCGATACACTGGTTGTGTATTTGGCCTGCAGTCGTATTTGGGGATCGGAGCGAACCGTGCAAGAGATGATGAAGAAGCTGGGGATCGCGCCGGATTCGGCGGCGGCCGACGTTCACTCGGCCGAGCTGGACCGGTTGATCTATTTCCGATTGATCGTCAAGGGGCTGATCGAGCCGGGCGATTGCCCTGATGACCTGGTCGCGGACCTGGCGGACGCCCAGCGTGACGCGATGCGGCAGCAGCGCCGGCTGGTGCAGGCGCACCGCCCGCCGGTGGATCGTCGGATCGAGGCTTGGCTGCGCTCGCACCTCGCGGACGTCGCCGAGCCGGAGTCGATCGCCCTGCCGGGCAAGACGTTCCGCCTGGACCGGCACGGCCTGGCGCGCAAGCTCGCGCTGCCGGCGAAGAAGGACACCTTCGAGAACGCCTACGTGCAGTCCACGCGTGTGCTCAACGGCGTGCTGCACAACCCGCGGCACGACCGGCGGACCACGGCGGGGACCTTCCACGTCGCCGAGGGCGGTTTGCCGGTGCCCGGCGGGAAGCGCACGGTGCCTAAACACGTGTTCGCGAACATGCTGCGCGCCGCGATGCGCCCGCCGGACGACATCATGCGTTTGCCGTTCGCCGACGGGCTCGAGGGCGAGGGCAAGACGTGGGTGTCGCTGCTGCTTCGGCCGATCGTGCAGCCGGGCGTGCCGGGCGTCTGCGACGAAAAAACAATGGAAGTCCGTTTCTTTGTCCCGGGCGCGCTGGTGAGCAACCTGGACTTCGTCGAGTCGATCTTCGGCAACGCCGGCGACCCGGACCTGCCGCGCAACGATGCGGGGTTGGATGTGGACGGCTGGACCGGGCACACCGGCTGCGTCATCCTCGCGCCGCACCTCGAAGAGATGACCAAGAAAGATCTCGGCCTGCCGCACGCCAGCGAGGCGACCGAGGCTCAGAAACGCGACGAGATGTGCTGGGAGAGCGAAGACGAGAAGTACAACAACGGCTCGGCGTTCAAGATCACCTGCCGGACGGACGAGGGCGTGATCGTCACGCTGATCGCGGACAACTACTTCGGCTACTGCAAAAAGGAGGTGAAGACGCAGGTCAGCTACGCTGCGAACCTGATGGGCCGGTGCGAGGAAGAGCACGCCGGCGGCACGATCGCGTACCCCAGCTACAACCTCGGCCACGAGTTCCAGGCCAACTCGCGTCACTACAACAACCGCACGTTCGACGACATCGCCAGCGACTACGTTGACTTTATCGATGTCAAGCCTGAGGGCTACGGCATCGACACGAACTTTCCGCAGGTTGTTTATGTACCGGAAGACGCGCTCGCGCTCGTCGAGACGCAGACGGTTTCGTGGCAGCGCGGCGGCAAAACACACAAGATCGCGCTTGAGCCGGACAAAGTTTACATCACACCCTCCGGTTACAAGTTCCGGCTCGCCAAGCACCCCGCCGCACCGAGCTGGCGCCTGGTCGGCACGCTCGGCGAGGGCGCGGTCTGCCACAAGCCCTGCACCGTGTCCGGCGGCGGCAAGAGCGAGATCAGCAAGTCCCTCGAAGACTACATGCTCTACGGGCCGATCTACGTCAACCACATCGAGGCCGACCTGAACCAATGCGAAGCGATCATCAACGCGAGATATCAGGAGCGCTGGAAGCCGGAAGTCCTCAAGAAACAGAAGTACGACCAGTACCCCAGCCGGTCGATCCTCAGCCCCAAGCGTTCGCTGGGCAGCGTGATCAAGCTGCTGACGCCGTCGGACGAGTACACCGACGAGTACAACCGCTGGCTCAATTCGATCCCGAACTACATCTTCGCGATCCTGTTCGCGATCAAGCGGCAGTACAAGCCCGAGTGGGGCGAGGACTGGCGGAGCCACTTCACGGTGGACACGGTCAACGGCTTCCCGGGGCACGAACTCAAAGTCGATGGTCGGCGGGTGGTCGGCTCGTACCTGCGCGTCGGGTTCGATGCGGACGGGGCCTGGCGGACGTTCAAGCTGCGGCAGGACTTCATGCCCTGCGAGAAGATGTCGATCGAAGACGACATCACCGCTTCGGTCACGGTCCCGGCGGCGGGGATCGAGGGGCTGAACCCGGGGTTCACGCCGACCAGCGTCAAGTTCGTCAAGAACTGCGAGTACCGCTTCTTCCAGCGGCCGGACGAGGCGATCCACCGCGGCTTCGACGAGACGACCGAGCGCGACCTGGGCGGGCGGGACAACTTCCTGTGCAACTTCGAGCCGAAGACCGCCGACGACGCAAAGCAATTGGTCAAGTCGGTCGTGGACTTTGCGCAGTGGACCGACCCGATCAAGGATCTGTTGAATAAAGCCGCGGCCAAGGACGGCGGCTACGTCGTCTCGTCGGCGCACCCGCGGATCGTCAACGGCAAACCGACCAAGAACCCGCGCTACCTGCAGACCCGGCCGGACGTCGTCAACCCGCTGATGCCGTACCTCGGGCAGCTCGGCGTGCAGCTGTTCCGCGCGTTACCGGCGGATAAGCCGGCGCTCATGCCGGTCAACGTCGTGCTCACCGGTCGGCGGAACAACCCGCCGGACCACGCCGCGGGGATCCGCACGCTCGCGGTCTACAACCCGGTGCACTACCAGCCGCTGCCCGAGCTGTTCATGGAGTTCATCAGCTCGCTGACCGGCAAGAGCCCGTCCACCACCGGCGCGGGCAGCGAGGGCGCACTGACCAAGCGGCCCTTTAACGCGCTGCGCCCCGCCGCAGACCTGAACAACGCGCTGGTGAGTTTCGTGCTGACGAACATGGCCGGCTACTCGACCTCCGCCGGGCACGTCGGACCGAACGTCCAGGTCGATCACGACATCTCGCTGTTGATCCCCGAGATCGTCGCGCGGATGAGCCCGCACGAGATCGATCCGGCGCACCTGATCGCCGAGGGCTTGCTCGAGAAGATCGACGACTTTGAATACGAGGGCGAGACGATCCTGGGCAGCCGGCTGGGCTACCGGATCACCGACCAGTTCGTTTCACGTTTCTTTGCAAGAGTATTCGACAACCCCAACCGCGTGTTCAGCCCGGAGATGCTCCGGCCGGAACTGCAGTCGATGGCCGACTTCGCCGACGGGATCAAGAACATCACCGAGGCTCAGCAGCGCGTTGCGATGGAGTACTTCGACTCCGGCGGGGTCGAGGACGCCTGCCCGCCGATCAAGGCGCTCTTGCACATCATGGCGTACGGCGACCACGACGGCTTGACCCCCGAGTCACCGGAGCTGCGCGCGATGTTCGGGCTCGACGCGGTGCTTGATTCCGACTGGTACCGCCAGCGGCTGGAGACGCAGCAGCAGCGCGACATCGCCGGGTGCGAGAAGCAGATCGCGTACCTCGAGTCCGTGCTCGGTGACGCCGACGCGGCGGAGGCCGCGCAATCGATGGGCTTGCCGGCACGGCTGGACAAACTGCGTGATCGGTTGTCGGCGTTCGAGGCAACGGGCTACGTCGATTCGCTGCGCGGGGCGCTCGGGGCCGACCCGTTGGGGCCATCCGAACCCACAAAAGCACACAACCAAACGATTGCTGCAACTCAGGCATGACACAATCCACAAGTACAACCCGATGGTACGTAATTCCGTCGGTCGCATTAATCACTTTGCTTGCCCTTGGCGGATGTGGCGACGCCACATCGGCAACGCCCGATACGGACAGCGCGCCGCCCAACACACAGCAGCCATCACCACGCTCAAAGCTTACCTTTGGACACCGCCAGATCGAACAGATGCTGACCGACCGGCCGGACATGCGCGGGGTGCTTGCAGAGGACAGCCCCGTAATGGACTGGATCATCGCCGCATTCAACGGCGAGCAAGCCGGGGAGCGTATCTACTGGAACGCGGACACGCCCAGCAGCGGCCGGCCCGCCGAACACCTGATGGCCTGGCACGAGTACCCCGCAGCGATCCGCATCACCGGCGGCAGTGAGATAACGCCGACCGACAAATGGGCGGGCGTGATCTTTGAAATCTTCAACCTGGAAAACAGCAGCGATTTTCAGGCGCTCACCACCCGGGCCATGGCGGGCGAGTTAGACGGCCCAACCTTCGCCAGCCGCTGCGTCGAGCTCGAATTCAAAGCCCTACAGAAGGCATCGGGTTTCTTCGCCGAGCACCCGCTGCCCACGAGCAAGCACAAAAACGACATTTATTACCGCTGGATTAGCGCGGACCTGGGCAGCTTCGAAGAATACCAACAGGCGTTTTTGGATGCGGAGACCGACGCGGCCACCAGTAACTTCGCCTACTTCGAAGCTTATTACGAGCAAACGATTCGGCCATATATTGAGGCAAGACAATAGCAACCCAGCTTAATCGGCGTCCACCACGATCTTGTCTTTAAACTTCGCAGGGTCCGCGTCGAACTGGCCCTTGCAGTTGTTGCAGCAGAAGCCCACCGTTTTGCCCTCGAAGGTGCTGACAAAGCCGTCCTTGACCGGGGCGCCGCTGACCGGACAGACCTTGTTGATCGGGCCTTCGGGCTCCGGGTCGTTCCCGAGCAGGTTCAGGTTAAAGCGGTCGTCGAAGTCGGAGTAGACCTCGGTCTCGGGCAGCGCTGTGCGGAGCCTGGCGACACCCTGCTCGGTGATCGCGGTGCCGGTGACGTAAAGCTTCTTGAGTGTGCCATAGCGTTTAAGCGCATCGATGCCAGCGTCGCTGATCTCGGTGCCGAAGAGGTTGAGCCACTCGATCCGCGGCATGTCGGGCAGCGCGGCCAGGCCGGCATCGGTGATAGCCGTATCCTTCAGGTTCAATCGGGTCAGCTTCGGCAGGCCGGACAGCTGCTGAGCGTTGGCGTCGTTGAAGCCCGAGCCATCAAACGCCAGGTCGGCGATCTTGTCCGCGGCGTTGCCGATCTTGGCGACCGCCTCGGGGTCGAGCGTCTGGATGTACGCGAACTTGACCGCCAGCAACTCCGGGTTCTCTTCTTGCGAGACCGACTGGGCTGACCCGCCGGCGTCCTCGATCGCACGGATGACGACCGGGTCGATCACCGGCCTGGCGGGCGCGGCGGCGCCCTGATCGCCAGCGGAATCATTGTCCTTCGGGGCGGGGTCTTCCAACTTGCCATCGAAGTTCTGGATCCACTCGCCGATAAACTGCACGGTCTGGTTATCGAGCGCGTCTTTCGGGTCCGGCGGCATGAAGTAATCGTGCGACTGCGGCAGCGTGATCACGGTGTGCAGGGAACTGAACTGCGCATCGCCCGCGGTGATCACCGGGTAGTCGAAGCCCTCGGACTCAAAGGCGGCCCTGAGCGTATGCAGTTGGACGCCACCGTTCTTCTTCGTTGTGCCGTGGCAGCTGATGCAGGAGTTGTTAAGCGCCGGCTGGATCACGCCGTTCCAAGCCGCGACCGAGCCATCGGGCTTGTAGTCGACACCCTCCACCGCAACCGCCGCCTGTTCGGGCGCCTGCTCGGGCCAGTAGACCAGCGACTCAGGCACATCAAAGGGCGCGCGTTCAAAGAGGAACGTGGGCGTGTGGGTCATGTTCCCGCCGAGGTGGCCGGCGAAGGGCATCGCGGTCATCGCGCCGATCAGCGCGAGCCGGGCGACGCCTAGCGGCCAGCCGCCGTGGTCGGGCGTGGCGACATCGTCGGGCCACTGCCTGCGGACCGCGACAACCTTGAGCACCGCGGCGACCAGCGCGACAATCATCAGCGTGATACCCAGCCACATGTGCCAGCCCAGCGTCTCGCTGACACCCTGCTCCGCCGTGTCGGCGGTGAGCAACTGCCAAACCGACTGCGGCGCCTTGCCCGGGTCCGCGTTGCTCGCCGCTTCCTCCAGGCCCAGCAGCATCCCGCTGGCCACCGCGACCACCGCGCTGAGCGCGCCGAGCACGAACAACCAGGCCGCGGCGATGTCGTAGCCCTTGGACCGGCGAAGCAGGCCGAACACCTCAAGCGTGAAGGCGCCGATCAGCAGCCCGATCGGCAGGTGCAGGACGACCACGTGCAGCCGGCCGAAGAACCCGCCCCAGGACTTGCCGTCGCCGTCGGCGGCATAGGCGGGGCCAACAAGGCCCAACAGTACAAGGCCGAACAACGCCAACACAAGCGTTGAGATCGCGCGGGTCGGTCGGTCGCTTTGGGTCGGGGGCATGGCTTGGCCTCGGTTCGAGTGGAGTCGCGTTCAAGGCAGACGGACACGGGACATACTATGTTACCCAACCCGTGCGGGGGGCTGCTTATTGCGGCGCGGAGGACGAGAGCAATCACATCTAACACCTGTTATGTGAGCGGAGCCGCGCTAGCGGCCGGTCGCGCTGGCCGTGCCGCTCACTCGCTGGCGACCTCGGCTCCTTCGAACTGCGCCCGGGCCGCGAGGTAGCGGTTGCGCAGGTCGATGATCGTCGGGTCGCCGGGGTTGTTGGTGTTCTCCCGCTCGAGCAGGTCGAACAGCTCGTTGAACTCCTGCTCGCGTTGGAATCGGATCACGGTATAGGCCTCGGGGTGGTACTTCTCCTGGTCCCGGGTCAGCGGGTTGTGGCTGGCCAACTCGAGTAACGAACGGGCGAGCTCGATCTGGTAACGCAGGCGGTCGGGGTTCTCCTGCGCGATCCCGCGCAGCAGCTCGACCGAGCGCAGCAGGTAGGACCGGCGGGGGAAGTCTTCCGTCTTGAGGTCGGCGAAGTCGATGTCCGGACGCGGCGGTTCCTGGTACGCCGCGTCCCGCCGCAGCGCGATCGCCAGCAGCAGCCGCATCGGCGTGGTCAGCAGGCGGGAGCGCTCCGGGGCGTCCACACTGAACAGGCCCAGCACACTGTTGATCACGCTGTTGTAGACAATATGTGCGCCGTCGTTGTCACCCATCCGCTCGAGGGTCTCGGCGATGCTCACCTTCACCGCCGCGAGATCGCTGGCCAGCACGCGGTCCGGGTCCTCCGGGTCGAACTCGATGAGCTGGATCGTCTCGGCGATGCCGAAGGATTCGAGCGCGCGCGTCAGGTAGAGGTCCGCGTTGCCCGGGTCGGTCTCGGCGAGCGAAAGGTTCAGACGGCCCTGGAGCCGAAACGCCTCGGCCTGCGCCGAGAGCAATTCTTCCGGCGGGATCGCAAGGCTGGCCCGGAGCGTCTCATCGATCTCCCGGATCGACGCATCCACCTCCACCAGCGCCTCCTCATACAGCCCGTTGTTCTGATACACCTGCGCAAGCACCTTGCGCAGGATCGCTCGCTCGTAGCGCACATCAAACCGGTCGGCGGGCATGTTCTTGTTGTTCAAGAGTTTCAACGCCTCGTTCGCCTGCTGCTCGGCTTCCCGGGTCTGCACCGCGGCCTCCTCACTGATCGATCCGCTCTGCGCCGACGAGCGGCTGCTCTCGGCGATCGCGAGGTTCGTCTCTGCTAAACCACGGTAGGCCTTCGCTAAGGCATAAGCGAGGGCCGGGTCGTAACCGATCTCTTGGAGGATGGCTTGGTACTCGGTGACGATCCCTGTAAGGATCTCGCGCGACTCACTGTAGAGCCCGACCCCGCGGAACAGATCCGACTTGGTCAAGATGTCGAAGATGTTGGCGAGCGCTTTGCGCTGACTGTCGCGGGCCTTTTGGGCCTCGTCGAGAGCGGCCAGGGTCTCACGCTGGGCCTGTAGCGCCTCATTCGCCTTATTATCCAAAGCCCAATACGCCCAGCCGAGCACCGCCGACAACAGCACGTTAAAGCAGACCACCAGCGCGACCAGGCCCTTGCGCTTTCGCACCCAGCGCCCGATCAGCTCGCTGTTGGTCGGCGGGCGGATCGGCAGCGCCTCGCCGACCAGGTACAGGTCCAGGTAGTCGGCCAGCTCCTCGGCCGAGGCGATCCGCTTGTCGATCTCGCGCTCGGTCGCGCGGGCGACGATGGCTTCGAGGTCGCGATCAAAACCCGGGTCGATCTCGCGCAGGCGCGGCACGTCTTTCTGATGGATCATCGTCGCCAGCGCGCGCTCGTCGCCGGCCTCCTCGAACAAACGCCGACGCGTGACCAACTCCCACAGCGTCGCGCCCAGCCCACGCACGTCCGCCGGCGGGCCGACGTCGAGCACCGCCGAGGCGAGCTGCTCGGGCGCCGCGTAGCGCAGCTTGCCCATGAACCCCGCGCCGACCGAAACCGACTGTGACGCCCCGCCGCCCTTCGCGAGACCGAAGTCCATCAGCACGATCCGCTGGCCGTCGGGCGTGAGCATCATGTTGCCCGGGCTCACATCGCGGTGGATCACGCCCTGCTCGTGCACGGTGTGCAGCGCCCGCGCCGCGTCGCGGATCAGCTCGACCACACGGCGGACATACGCCGCGCTGTCGTGCGCCGGGCCGATCGACTCGGGCAGCTCCGGCAGCGGCAGCGCGGGCAGCTGTATCGGCTCGTCGGGCTGGGTGTCGGCCTCTAACTCTGCACGCCGCAGCACCGGGCTCATCGTCCGCTGGTAGCGTGTCTTCACGTCCGCCCGCTTGTTGCGGCTGGCTCGCTGCAGCGCCGAATTAAACGCCGAGCCGGCGAGCGTGGTGATGTCGGCGTCCGCATGAGACTGGCTGAGCTGCTTCCAGACCTGCTCGAGGTCCGCGCCGGGCACGTACTCCATCGTGTAGTACATCTGCCCGTCCGCGAGCGTGCCCGAGTCCAGCAGCTTCACGATGTTCGGGTGCTCGCAGTTACCCAGCACGCGCATCTCTCGGCGGAACCGCGCGAGCGCCCGCTCGTTGCTCGACAGGTCCCCCGGCAGGGTTTTCAAGGCAACGACGCGCCCCAAAGACGCCTGCCTGGCGAGGTAGACCACGCCCATCCCGCCGCGCCCGAGCTCGGCCAGCAGCTCGTAATCGCCGAGCATCGTGCCGCGGCTCGTCAGCCGACTATCGCCCATTAAACCTTCGATCGACTCGCTCTCGCTTCGGCTCTGTTTCTCGAACGCACGCACGTCTTCTTCGGTGATCCTGCGGTCCGCGACCGCCGACAGGATCGCCGCCATCGCCCCGGCCATCTCGGCGTCGCGCTCGGTCCGCCCGGTCGTGTACGACAGGTACTCGACCTGCCGCCCGCCGCGGTCGCGGTTCAGGAGCAGCACCTCGTCGGCGACCTCCGACTCGCGGAAGCGCATCATCGGCCCCAGGCGCAGCGGCGCCGGCTGGCCCGGCCAGATCAGCGCCAGCCCCGGGAACGAGCCGAACCGCGGCGCGAGCGCATCGGCCAGATCACTGTCGAACACCATCGGCGCGCTGCGCTCGCCCTGCAAGCCAACCAGCTCGCGCAGCGACACCTCGTACTTGCCCTCCTCGATCAGCCGCATCTCGGTGAGATAAACCAGCCGCGTGCCCGGCGGGCCCATCGGCTCGAACGTCCGCTCGGCAAGCACCTCGTTCACCGCGGGGAACATCAAGGGGCCCATCTCCGAATCGAAGAAGGCGTCGAAGCGCGGCCCGCCGTGGCCGACGACGTCGTTGCGGTAGCGCACGAGCTTGTCGAAGAGCTCGAGCAGCGTGCAGGTCGTGCTTGCCGACAGCTTGCCGTCCGGCCCGTGCTTGATCCGCCGGTACAGCCCGACGATGCCCGGCGAGTCGGCGACGCTGTGCTTGCGGTTCAGCTGCCGCCAGACCAGCCGCAGCGGGTGACCCCTGGCCGTCTCCGACTCGCCGTAGTGCCGCGCCAGCTCGCGCAGCATGCCGACCCACTGGCCCAGCGATGGCAGCGCGAGGTGCGACAGCGCCCGGTCCACCGCCGGGATGTGCGGCCGGCCGCGCTTCAGGTCGTCCAGGTACGACCCGATCAGCGGGCACGCCGACAGCTTGATCAGCGACTCGAAGATGTAGAAGCAGTTGTCGTGCCGTGTCCGCGTGTCCTTGGCGTTATGCGCGCGCGAATACAGCTGCGCCAGGGGCAGCGGCAACCGAAGCAGGTACTCGCGGCGGAAGCCTTGATCCATACTCAATTATCTTAACCGCGCCGTGTCGCGGGCGACGTGCAGCGTCCCGCGGCTTGGCTGATCGGCGAGGAATCTGGTGGCCTCGGTTACCGCTTGCTGATACGCCGAACTATAAACGGCTCTTCCAGCACAACCCACTCATGCAACGGCGTCTTCACAACAAAACGCTCCAACGCCGCCTGCTTCGAGGTCACACTGACCGTTTTGCCCTCCTCGCCCTTTACCGTGCCTTCCAACTCACCGGCCCCGATCGCCTGCTCAAAACGGTCCACATTCATCAGCCACACCAGCAGGACACCGCCTTCCCCCAACTCGGCCCCGAAGCCGCTGGAGATCCGGACCAGCATGTACCCTTCATCCTCTTCGTCCTCCGGATCGATCAGCCACGCGTAGTAGTGGCCCTCGAACTCGCGGACCTGAATAAAAACGGTGCCTTCAATCCGAACCGAGGGCTTCGGCGGATCGTCCGGGCCCGGTTCGGGGCCACCCCCCTTCTCCTTGACGGGTACGTCTTGCTCCAAGCCGACCAACTCAAACCAGCCATTCTCGCGGCTGGCGAACAGGATCGGCTTGCCTTCCTCGAATTCCCAGACACCGTCGAACCGGGCAAGCGTTTCATCGTCAACCGGCGTCCCAAAGCGGTTCTCAAAACCCACAGTGCTGCAGCCGGTGAGGCCAAGCGCAAAAAACAACGCGATCAAACAACAGACAAGGCGACTCATAGCGTGCATATCATGGCTCCCGTGAAGAAATCGTTGAAGACAAGTACGGCCTGCATCCTATTCGCCCGAAACAATCAGGCAAACGGCACCGATGGCCTAAACCCCCACATACAGCGGCCTACGCGGCGGTCGGGTTCATTGCTCTCAGAAGTCGGGTTCTCCCGACTCTGACCCGCCACACAAACTAAACTATCCACACGTGCCCGACGACCCCAACCAGCCTGAACTGCTCGCGCTCGGCGAGACCGGCATCCTCTTCGCCGACCTCTCCGGGTATTCCCAGCTCGTGTACCAGTGTGTTGGCGATGAGGCCAAGCTCAAGCGCCTCGGGCTCGCGCTGTTCCGCTTGTTCAACGACGCATCGGCCGACCACCCCGACGTCAGCGTCGAGGGCTACGCCGGCGACGGGTTCCTCGCGCTGGCCCACGGCAAAAAGCCCGCCAAGGCGATCTACAACTTCGCGACCACCGTCCACGAACGCTTCGACCAGGATGTGAAATCGCTGCTGCTAAACCTCGGTTTCCGCGTCAGCGTCTCGCTGCGGACAGGCATGCATGTCGGCAAGGTCTGGCAGATGCCGATCAGAGAAGCCGAAGGCGCAGATGCCGCACCGATGGCGCTGAATCTATCCGACGCGATCGTCGTCGCCAGCCGCGTCGTCACCGGCCAGACCTGCCGGCGGTTCGGTACCGCGGTAACGCGCACCTGCTACAAACGCCTGATGCTCGCAGGCGGCAAGCAGGTACGCGAGCCGGATGAGGTCATCCAGGACCGCAACCAGTACCCCGAGCCGGTCGAGGTCTACCGGCTGACCGATGAGGAGCATGCTGCGATCCGCGGGCGGTAACGCATCAATTCTCTAATCGTCCTTTGGACCTTACAGGTGGGGCGGAGATTCCTGCCTGCCCGCCCGCGCGTCAGGAATAACAGAGCATCAACCAGCTTACGGCCGATGGTAGACAAGGATGCCTGCCCCACTCGAGAAAGCACTGCTTGACTCAAGACCTCCACGACCTCGCCAAAGCCGATGACCAACTCGCGACCGAGTTGGCCAATGCGGTGCGCGCGGTCGGCGCCCAAGAAGGCTCGATCCTGCTGCTCACGCCTTCCGGCCAGGCGCTGCGTTTCGCGGTGTGCAGCGCCGGCACCGCCGCGCAGCTCATCGACACCCAGCAGCCGGTCACGCGTGGTGTCGTGGGTCTGGTCGCATCATTCCAGCAGCCGACCGTCACGAACAAGCTCGCCGGCGACCCGCAGCACGACCCGTCGGTCGATGTGAAGGTCGGTTCGACGACACGCAGCCAGATGGCCGTGCCGCTGTCCGACGCCGAGCACGAGTTCGGCGTCGTCACCGCGATCAACTCGAACCGTATCGATGGCTTTACCAACGACGACCTGCGGCGCTACCTCGCCGCGGCGAAAAAGATCACCGCCCGCCTGGCCGAACTCGCGGGAGGGCTGGCGCGTGCATAACTGCTCCGCCCTGCTTGACGCGATGGCGGACCACGACGGCACCGGCGTGCGCGTCGCGGTGATCGACACCGGCGTCGAGGCCGACCACCCCGCCGTCCGCGATCGGCTGGTCGCGTCTTACGGCATCCGCACGTTCGACGACGGCCGAGTCGATATCGAGCCCTGTGAGCCGCTGGATGTCTGCGGACACGGCACCGCCTCGGCCGGGCAGGTCCTGCGCATCGCGCCCGGCAGCGAACTCCTCAGCATCCGTGTGCTCAGCGAGTCGCGCGAGGGCTCGTCCGAAGCGCTCGTCGCCGCGCTGCAGTGGCTGGCCGATCGCGAGGACATCGGCGTCGTCAACATGAGCCTGTCCACGCTCCGCCTCTCGCTCGCGCTGCGTATCGGGCAGGCCGTGGACGAGCTCTACGCCCGCGGCGTGCCCTGCGTCTGCGCGAAGGGCTACCAGCCCGACGGCCGGGACTACCCCACCAGCTTCGGCGCCGCGATCGGCGTGACCTACGCCGCGCTCGAGCCCGCCGAGCTGCGCTACCGCGAGAACGACCTGGTCGAGTTCGAGGCCGCAGGCGTCGATCAGATCGTCGCCTGGCACCACGGCTCGACCCGCAAGGTCACGGGCTCGAGCTACGCGACGCCGCTGGTGTCCGGCCTGGTCGCAAGGCTCAAGTCGGCTGAACCAAACTTGTCGGCCTTTGAAGTCAAAACACTGCTGAAGGCATATGCCGAGCGGTACGCCGAGGGCTGGCGGGCGGGATGGATGGACGCGACCTCGTGCGGATCGGGCTTGAAGGCGTAGTGTGAGTAGGATGTAGCAAATCCCGCCACGAGCAGCCGGTAAGGCTGGTCATGCCACGGCCATCACACGGATATACTTATCTGTCAGCACTTACTTCAAAAAATATAATCCGCACACGTAATACCCCCTTCTCGGGGGCGTCTTTTTCCTCCGGCCGGCACCGGATCGCCATGAGGCGCGTGCACGGCTGGGAAAGGACCCGTGCGTCGTGACCCGCCTCCACAACACCGCGAACCGCCCCTACCGTTTTGATTCGTCCGCCCCGATCGCCTTCCCACCCAACCCAGACGATATCCGCCGTTTGGCCCCGGCCGTCATCCCGGATAACCTTGCCCGCACCCCGGAAATGGCCCCTGAGCTATATGAAGGGGATGACAAGTCGGCGGAGCGCGAGCTCCGGTTGGCGCAGATGCCCCGGCCCCGCAGCCACATGGAAAACCTCCCCAAGCCCGGCGAGTCGCAGGAGCAGTGGTACGCCCGCATCGTCGGGGACTACTACCGCTTCCTCTATGCCACGGCCTACCCGATCGTGCGCAACGCCGCGGACGCGGAGGACGCGGTGCAGACCGCGATCATGAACGGGCTCCGCCGGCTGGACCACCTCAACGACAACCGGGCGATCGTGTCGTGGATGGCGATGATCGTGCGCAACGCGGCTTTGGACGTCGTGCGCAAGCGCAAACGCACCGCGGGCGGCACCGGGGCCGCCGACGCCGAGGAGATCCAGGTCGCCGCGGAGGTTCAAGACGAGCGGTACCAGATGGACGACGACCAGCGGTCGATCGTTTTCGCCGCGGTGTCCGAGTTGCCCGAGTCGCAAGCAGCAGTGATCACGCTGCGGCACGTCGAGGGCCTGGAGATCGCCGAGCTGGCCGAGCGGCTGGGCATCACGGCGAACAACGCGCGGGTCCGTTTGTTCCGCGCCTACGAGAAGCTGCGGGCCAACCCGCAGGTCCGCGCGGCGCTGGGGCTCGATGAGGTGTGAAGCCGACGATGGTCACGCGAGACCACACAACCCATTCAACCGATATCCCCCACCCCTCGGCCGGTCTGAAGATGCCCGCCGAGGGTGTTTTTTCGATCCGCAGGCACGTATTTGTAACGGCGATGAGCCCCCCACGTCTCTACCATGGCTGGCGTATCCGCCTGCCTGACAACAAGCGAAACGACGAGATTTTGGCATGACCGATCAGAACAACAACGATATCACCCGCGAGCTGCGGGAAGCCGAGCGGCTGGAGGCCGGGTTGACCGGCTTCTTTGCGTCGCTGCAGCCCCCCGCCGGGGCCGCCGAACGACTGCTGGCCCGTTTCGAACACGGGGAATTCCACGAGTCTCAGCTGACGCTCGATGACGGGCCGTACAGCTTTGAGCTGGCAGCCCATGCTCAGGAGCAGGAAACCGCTGGCTCGGACCTCCTGGCGGCTGGCCTCGAAGAGGAAATAACCGACGAAGACGAGCTCGATCCCGAAACCGACTGACCTGCACGTAACAACCTAACCGCCACGCACGGCCGGGACGCCTTTTGTCACTCCCCTCCCCGATGAAGGCGCCCCGGTTTTTTCATGCGCAAAGCCTGCTTGATGAAAGACATCCGGCGACGCGCGGTATTAATCACCATCCCGGGTCAGGTAATGACCGGCAGCCGCCATCCCCACAGAGGTGTACCTCTAATGCGGTATTTGCTGCCAAAATAAAGGTTTTACCCGCTTTGGGGTACAGACTTGCACCTACTGCCTAGTGATAATCCAACTCGTCGTTAGGTGTTCGGCGCTAGCAAATGAGTGGATCACCACCACGCGCCGTGAGAAAAGTGTTACCGCCCGAGCGGTATGAAAACTCCGGAAGGGAATCGGTCATGCCCATCACCCGCATCATGACGTCCAAACTCCTCGCTTCGCTTGCAGCCGTGCTGATCGCAGGCCAGGCCGCGATCCAGGCCGACGCCGCGATCCTGTACGGCGACTTCAGCGACATCCCGCCGGGCGCGGTGATGTACACCGACGTGACCGAGAGCTCGGCCAGCGATCCGGTCCCACCGCCGCTGTACGGCGGGCCGAGCATTTTCGGGGACAACCTTGACTTCGACCCCACCGGCTTCGGCGCGAGTTCCGTCGGCCCGGTCCCCGGGGCGGACCTCACCGAGGGCCAGCTCAACTTCGGCTTCATGACCGCCGCCGGCAGCGGGCTGAGCAGCCTCGCGATCAACGAGAGCGGCGACTTCACCCTCGTCGGCAACGGCACCGCGACGACCAGCATCGCCGCGGGGATCTTTGCGGAGATCGAGATCACCCACGTCAACTTCACCGCCCTGGCCAACCCGATCACGGTCGTCGCCTCGACCCAGTTCTCGACCGACCTCGTCGCCAGCCCCGGCCTGAACCAGCCTTGGGGCCAGACACTGCTGGTTGATTTCGGCCCGGCCCTGGCCAACGCGGGCTTCGATCCACAGATCGACACGGTGACCAAGGGTGAAGCGGTCGTCAACAACACGCTCGTCGCGATTACCGAGGGAGACCCCTCGACCGTCGCCCAGATCGTCAAGAAGGACTTCAAGGTGCTCCCGGGTGTCGGCGACGCCGTGCCCGAGCCCGGATCGCTCGCACTGATCGCGCTGGGTGCCACGGCGATGCTGGTCCGGCGTCGGCGATAAAAGCCAATCGCAAATTAAATATTCGGCCTACCGCCCCGGCACAACGCCGGGGTGGTGTTGTAATTAGATGGGCTGTTATCGTGTCGTCATCTGCATCGAAACGCCGACAGCGTTACAACTTCACCGGACAACGCTCGGCCTGCGACAACCGGTGCAGCAACCCGGCCGCAATCCGGCCCGCGTCTTCTGTATAAAGGCCCGCCTATGAAACCGCTTATCAAGCTGATGCCTCTCGTACTGGTCCTTGCCGCGTTGGCGACAGCGGCGGGAGCACGCGCCGACGAGCGCCCGCCCAACGTCGTCATCTTTTTCACGGACGACCAGGGCTTCGGCGACCTGTCGTGCTACGGCCACCCGACGATCCACACCCCGCACATCGACCGCATGGCCGCGGAGGGGATGAAGCTGACCAACTTCTACGTCGCCTCGCCGGTGTGCTCGCCATCGCGGGCGGCGCTCTTGACCGGCTGCTACCCCAAGCGCGTGGGCATGCACAAGCACGTCATCTTCCCGCCTTACAACTACGGGCTGCACACCGATGAGCACACGATCGCGGACATGCTCAAGGCCGAGGGTTACGCGACGGGCTGCTTTGGCAAGTGGCACCTGGGCCATCGGCCGGGCCTGCTGCCGACCGACCAGGGCTTCGACGCATACTTCGGCGTGCCGTACTCCAACGACATGTCTACGTTCCACCGCGAAATGAACACCGGCTACAAGTTCAACCTGCCGCTGCTGCGCGGCCACGAGGTCCTCGAGTGGGAGCCGGACCAGCACGAGCTGACCAAGCGCTGCACCGAAGAAGCCGTGAAGTTTATCGAGCAGAACAAGGACAAGCCTTTCTTCGTCTACGTGCCCCACGCGATGCCGCACTTCCCGATCTATGCGTCCAAGGACTTCGCCGGCAAGAGCCCGCGCGGGCTGTACGGCGACGTGATCGAAGAGATCGACTGGTCCGTTGGCCAGGTGCTCCAGGCCCTTGAGGAGCATGGGCTGGACGACAATACGCTGGTCATCTTCTCGACCGACAACGGCCCGTGGAAGCCGTTCAAACAGCTCGGGGGGTCGGCCGGGCCGCTGCGCGGGGAGAAGGGCACGAACTGGGAAGGCGGCCAGCGTGTGCCCTGCGTGATACGCTGGCCGGGCAAGGTCCCCGCGGGCACGGTCACGCGCGGTCTGACGCGCTCGATCGATCTGCTGCCTACGATCGCCGAGCTCACCGGCGGCAAGCTCTCGGACCGCCCGATCGATGGCGGCTCGATCAAGGGCCTGCTGCTCGGCGAGCCGGGCGCGCAACCCGCGAGCGACACGTTCCTTTATTACTCCAGCCGCGGCGAACTGACCGGTATCCGCAAGGGCGCGATGAAGCTGCTCTTTGCCGGCAACGAGGCCAAGGGCGGGCCGCTGCTGTACAACCTCGAGGTCGATATCAGCGAGGAATGGGACTTGGCGAAGAAACATCCCGAACACGTCGAAGAACTCAAGGCCCTGGCGAGCAAGCTCAATGAGGAAATCACCGCCAACGCCCGGCCGACGCGGGTTGTCAAAGAGACGCTGTGGGAATGGCCGGGCAAGAAACCGGATGACCCGAACCCGAACAAGCAGGGCCGGCCATAAGCGCACTGTCAAGCCGCTTCACGCTCCACAACCAAATCACGGCA
This sequence comes from Phycisphaeraceae bacterium, assembly GCA_028280965.1. Taxonomy (GTDB): domain Bacteria; phylum Planctomycetota; class Phycisphaerae; order Phycisphaerales; family Phycisphaeraceae; genus JAHQVV01. The sequence goes on along the minus strand of JANQKT010000248.1, from coordinate 10,635 downwards.
GTGCCCGCATACCTCGATCAGTTTTGACTTGTCGATCGGCTTGGCGAGGTAGTCGTCGCAACCGGCGTCGATACACTTGGCCCGGTCGCCGTCCATCGAGTGAGCGGTCAGCGCGATGATCGGCACCGTGCAGCCGCCCTCGCGCAGCCGACGGGTCGCGCCGTAGCCGTCGAGTTCGGGCATCTGCATGTCCATCAACACCAGGTGCGGCAGCTCGTCGGGGGTGCACTGCTCGATGGCCAGCACCGCCTGCAGGCCGTTCTCACAGAGCGTCACGGCCGCGCCGGCTTTCTTGAGGATAAACGTGATCAGGCGCTGGTTGTCCGGGCCGTCTTCGGCCAGCAAGACCCGCACGCCATCGAGCGGCCTCGCCATCGGCTGCGCGACGGGCTCGGCCTGTTCATAGGATTCAGGCACAACGATCCGTCCCGCATCATCGGGCTCAAGCAGATCTACGCCCTCCAGACAACCGGTCGCGAGCGTCACGCTGAACGTGCTGCCCCTGCCTTTTTCAGAGCGGACATCGATACCGCCACCCAGCATCTCGGAGAGCGCGTTAGAGATACGCAGCCCCAGCCCGGTGCCGCCGAACTTGCGTGTGGTGCTGGCGTCGGCCTGCGTGAACGGCTCGAACCGGGCGATGGCGTCGCGCTGCTCGGGCGTCATGCCGATGCCCGTATCGATGACCTCAAAGCAGATCCGCTGCCTATTGGCATCGCAGGCGACCCGGACAGTAACGCCGCCGATCTCCGTAAACTTGATAGCGTTGCCAACCAGGTTCATGAGGATCTGCCGCAGGCGTGTCGGGTCGGACTGGATCGTCTGCGGAACGGGCGTGTCATACACCGCCCGCAGCTCGACGCCTTTGCCCTGGGCACGCGGCTTGATAAAGCTCACCAGGTCTTCGACGATCTGAACGGGGCTGGTATCGATCGACTCAACGGCCATCTGCCCGGCCTCAATCTTGGAGACATCGAGGATGTCGTTGATAATAGTCAGCAGGTACTCGCCGTTGCGCCGGATCGTGTGGACCGCGTCGCGGCAGCGATCAGAGCCGAGGTGGCCGGCGTCCGTCTCGTCCAAGAGCTCGGCGTAACCGAGGATCGCGGTCATGGGCGTGCGGATCTCGTGGCTCATGTTGGCGAGGAAGTCGCTCTTCGCACGGTTCGCGTCCTCGGCCTGCGCGTGCTTGGTGCGCGCCTGCCAGAGCACGCGCGCCAGCGCCGCCATCATTAGCAGCAGGACCCCGCCGGCCGCCGGGGTGCCCACGCCCACCAGCGATGCCGCGTAGGCCTCGCGTTTGAGCCAATCCTCGGGCACGCTGACCATGCCCTGGATCCCGCCGCCTTCCATGGTTGACATCTGTGTCATGCGGAACAGCATGTAAGTCGCGCCGCCACGCTCGAACGAGACCTGATCGGCGCCTTGACCCGCAAGCATGGAAGTCATCGGCAAGAGCTCTTCGGCCGGGATCGGCGGAGACGCACTGCTGTTGTACCGCTCGTCGAAGAAACCGCCTGCGTCGGTAATAAACCACACCCCGCCCTGCCCGCCCGCGGGCTGGCGGTCTTCGATGAGCCGGCTGATCCGGTCAAAGCGCATGCGTGTGCTGACGACGCCTGCCTGTACGCCATCACGTCCATAAACCGGCACGGAGTGGGCGACGGAAAGACCGGACGAATCGAAGTAGGCCGGTGTGATGTCGCATGTGGTCTGGTATTCGAGCAACTCCTGCCGCGCGCTGTTGTTGACGCATTGCATGATGATGCCGCGGCCGCCGAAGTCTCTGCCCATGACACGATCGACACGATGCTGGGGTACGGGCGTGCCATCGCTGTAGACAGTATTGATCGCGACAATCTCGCCTTTAGCGTTGAACAATGCGATCGCGTCGATCTCAGTCGACTCGCGTATTAGATTGTTGCAGACCGCGGTGAGCTCGCTGTGATCACCTTGCGCGAGGGCTCGGGCTGTGGATGGGTCACGCGCAATCTTGCGCCCACGCTGTATCGCCGGCTCAGTGGCACGCTCGATGTCCTGAGTCAGCGACGTACCCATATCAACGACCATCTGCCGCGCTGCTCCGCGCTCAATCAGTTGGTCCCGCCCGTTCATAACGCCGACCATCCGTGCCCCGGCCAGCCCCAGCAGGCCCAGGCCCAGCGCGACCAGCACGATAATCGCCGTCGTCCAGTGCCAAACCACCGGGCCCTTGAGCAGGAGCCGGGGCTTGAAACCGTCTAATACAGAGGGCTGCCGAGTCGATGGGGTGGCTTGATCCGTCATGGGCTGCATCCGGAAGATGGGTGCGGCGACAGCCCGACCCCCGTCCATCTACCTATCGGCCAACTGTGTCGGCGTCTCAATCACTCGTCGGTGGCGGTATGCCAACTTGTGAGGCAAGGGTTCAACCTCGTCGTCGCCCACAGGCCAGCACACCGACGGCGGCAAGCAGCGCCACCGATGCCGGCTCGGGCACGTCCGCCGCGGCGGCGCCGGGCCCGGTGAACGCGGCGAAGGCAAGCGCGAAGTCCGCGTCGTCAACGTCGTTGTCGCCGTCCAGGTCTGCGGCGGGATTACTCGGCGGGCCGACGCCGGGCCCGGTGAACGCGGCGAACAGCAGGGCGAAGTCGGCGTCGTCCACATCGTCGTCCCCGTCCAGGTCCTGGGCCGGGCCGCCTTCGATCTCCAGGAACGCGGTGCGGATGTCGAGGCGGTACTGGCCGAACACCGTGTTGTCTTCCGCGATCGAGCTGTCCAGGTCAAACGAACTGTTGGGTGTGATCCCGGAAAAGGACACGCCGGAGACCGACAGGAGCGTAAACGAGCCCTCCAGCCCGACCGAGGGGTTGTTGTCCCAGGCCGCCAAGGCGGCGTAGTACACGCCGTTATCCAAAGGCAGCGGCGCGATGAACGGGTCCAGGTCGCCGAACGGGTCGGAACCCGGGTCCGTGCCCGCGTTGTCCGGTGGCACTTCGAAGAAGTTGTTGTCGTCGCTGAACGCGATCATCGATCCCGCGGCATCGAAGATCACCAGCTGTGAATCCAGGCCGCTGTCGTCGTCATCGATGCTGTTGACATCGTTGGCCAGATCGATATCGAAGTAGACATCGACGGTGCCGCCGGCCACGGTGAACTGATAGAAGTCAACATCGGCGTCGATCGTGTCCGAGAGGTGGCCGTTGACCGTCAGCGAATCGGTGCCGACCGGCAGGACACCGAGCACCTGCGCCGTGGCCAGCGTGTCGTTGACGCGGGACCCCGAGACTCCCTCGACGTCCACGGTGGTCACCGCGCCGGTTGGCGAACAAGCGAAGACACAGCACACGGCAACAGCAAGCACATACGAAGGCTTCATCTCAATCTCTCCACAAGCAGGATGGGATTCCGGAAGGTCTGGGCGGATACGATGCGATTGTTCAAGCGCCGCCGAATGCATACTCAAACAGACGCAATGTAAAGCATAGTACGTACACGTTCAATAGTTTCCGTGCCGATTCGTTGAGACCGAAACGGAGAGCAGAACGGGGAAATGAGGTCCCACATATTCGTTAGCGCACCTGTGGTGACCGCGCCGATCCAAAAACATCTCACATCCCCCTTAGTCGTCAATTGCCCAAATTATCGAAGAACTACCGCCTTTGGTGGATTTGCACGGCGATCAAGTTAGCGACAATGTGCATGTGCCCTTATGGATAAGGGTAATAAGTAAACGGCCTGCTGATGACGGCAGACCGTGCTGGAGTAGAAAAGAAACACCCCTTCTATTTGCCGACGTGTCAGGAGAGAAACGATGACCGTGCATCCCCGCCCCGCTTCCCGGCGACTGTCGTTTGCCGCTGCCGTTGTATCTGCCTGCGTATTCGCGGGCGGCGCCGCGGCGGGGACCATCAATTACGGCGACTTCTCCGATATCCCGCCGGGCTCGGTCATGTACCTGGATGTCACCGAATCGTCCTCCAGCGTGCCGATCCCGCCCGAGCGCTACGGGGCGCCGTCGATCTTCGGTGACAACCTTGACTTCGACCCGTCCAACTTCGGCGCTGTCGCCGTTGGCGCCCTGCCCGGCGCGGATCTGGTTGAGGCCCAGCTCAACTTTGATTTCATGGCCGTTAACGGCACCGGGCTCGACAGCCTGCTGATCAGCGAGGGCGGCGACTTCACGCTGGCCGGCACCGGCACGTCCGGCACCAACGTCAACGCGGGCCTCTTCGCTCAGGTCGACATCACCCACGTTGACGGCGTCCAGCTCGCCAACTCGATCACCGTGGTCGGCTCCGCCCAGTTCACCGCGGACCTGGCCGCCAACCCGGGCCTGAACCAGGCCTGGACGCACTCGCTGCTGCTGGACTTCGGCCCGGCGCTGACCAATGCCGGCTTCGACCCGTCGATCAACTTCGCAACCAAGGGCGATGTCGTCATCAACAACACCCTCGTCGCGATCAGCGAGTCGAACCCCGACACCGTCGCTCAGATCACCAAGAAGGAGTTTGACATCAACCCGGGCGTCATCCCCGAGCCGACCTCGCTGGCACTCATCGCCGCGGGCACACTGCTAATCGGCACGCGTCGGCGACGCTGACGACCATCAAACCAATTCTGATACCTCAGCACCCCGGCGAACGCCGGGGTGTTTTTTCATGCTCATCAGTGCTCAATCACCGCTAGGAGCGATTGCTTAAGACATAAATACAGCAGTGACACCACTGAGCCCGATAAGCAAAAAACATGCTTACGGCGGTTGTTAATCGTGTCTCCTGCTCGATGCCGTCTATCGTGACCCGGGCAGTGATTGGGGTGCTGCTGTTATGGTTGCCCTGCACCGCGTCACCGGCCTCCACAGCGTTCCGGCCAATCGTTGTTTCGGGCGACCCTGTCCCGGGGCTCGGGACGGGCATCGTCTATACGCAGATCTTCTGGCCAACCGCCAACCAAACCGGCCAGCTCGCGTACTACGGCGAGTTCGCAGGCCCGGGGATCGACGACTCCAACAACGCGGCCATCTGGTTGATGACCGACGGTGCCGCGCAGGCGGTCGCACGCGAAGGAGGCCCAGCGCCGGGGACGCGTCTGGCCTACACCAACTTCCTTGAAGGCGCTTTTGATGTATCCCGGACCGGGCAACGGATCCACCTCAATGACGCCGGGCAGGTCTCGTTTAGCGCTCGCCTGCCCGGGTTGGGCCTGGACAGCAGGCCGATCAATGGGCTCTGGACCACGAATGGCTTGGCTCCACAGCTCATCGCCGTCAGCGGTGGACAGGCCCCGGGCACAGCGCCCGGCGTCGAGTTCGGCGAATCGTTCACCCCCGCGATCGTCGGCGACGACGGCCGGGCAACATTTTGGAACCACCTCGCCTGGCCCAGCACGCGTCCACTGCGTGGGCCGGGTGTCAACACACGATTGATCGACGGGATCTGGCGCGGCGAGCCAGGAAGTCCACGCCTGCTGGTCCGCTCGGGCACGGCGGTGCCGGGGCTGAGTGCCGACACGCTTTTTCAATTCATTTCATTCCCCATCAGCAATGCCGCAGGGGTGACCGCATTCGGCAGCTCCTTTACAGGCCCCAACATTGACAAGACGAACGACCACGGACTTTGGCTCATCGATGAACAAGACCAGCTTCGACTGGTTGCCCGAACAGGCACCGCAGCTCCGGGCACGAGCGCAGACCTCGAAGAGTTTTGGAGAAGCACGCTTAGCAGCAATAACGGGCACCTTGCATGGGGCGGCCCGCTCGCGGGACCGGGCGTTGATGCGTCGAACCGGTACGGCATCTGGGCCAATGATGGTGGCATCACACGCCTCGTCGCAAGGACCGGTCAAGCCACGCCGCAGGCACCGGCGGGAACCCGCTTTGATCTGATCGACCCGATCGCGATCGCAAACGATGGGTCTGTCGTGTTCAAAGGTTCTCTAATCGGTGAGAGAATCGACAACACCAATAACAAAGGTATCTGGTGGGAAGTCGGTGGCGAAATCAGACTGTTTGTCCGCGCGGGCGACCAGGCGCCGGGCATCGCGGGACACGCCGTGTTCCGATCCGACTCATTGAGCCCCTGGGTGCTGGACGACGGCCGGATCGTCCTGATTTCCGTTGTCCGCGGCGACGCCGTGACGAATGAGAACAGTGCGGGGCTGTGGATGACCGACGAAGACGGCTCGTTGCAACTGGTTGTCCGGAGTGGCGACCGGGTTGATATCAGTAACGATCCGCTTGCCCCCAACTTCAAGACCGTCGATTCGTTTAACGCGGTGGAAGGCCAGCCCTATAGCCGGGCGGACGAACTGCTTTTATCGCTTCGTTTTACCGACGGCACCTCAGGCATCTTTACCGCCACCGTCCCGGAGCCCGCCGGGGCGATGCTGCTTGGGCTTGGCATCCTGATCAGTGGCCGGAGGCGATTGACGCACCCGATACACCGCCGCCGCGATCGAGACACCGCCTGATCTTCACCGGCCGCGGTGGCGATCAATCCCGCACACTGATCGTCGGCGTCGCCTGCTCCAGCTCGATCTGGGCCGCCACGACCTGTTGCATCAGGGCACGCGCGAGCGCATCCAGTTCGTTCGCCAGCTGGTCGTCGCCGGTGAAGTTGGCGGTCGGGTCGCCGGCGTCGGCGTTGTGGCGGAGGTTGATGTTGATCGGGACCGTGCCGAGCACCGCCAGGCCCTGCTGGTGCGCGAGCATCTGCGCGCCGCCCTTGCCGAACAGGTCGTACTCCTTGCCGTCATCGCCGATGAAGTAGGACATGTTCTCGACCAGGCCCAGCACTTCGATGCCCAGCTGTTTGAACATCGCGATCGCTCGGCGGGCGTCGTCCTGCGCGACCTTCTGCGGCGTGCACACGACCACCGCGCCGGTCAGCGGGAGCAGCTGCGCCATCGTTAGAGGAACATCCCCGGTTCCGGGGGGCAGATCAATAATCAGATAATCAAGCTCGCCCCAGCCGGTCTGCGTCGCGAGTTGGCGGAATGCGCCGTGCGCCATCGGGCCGCGCCAGATCAGTGCCTGGTCGTCTTCGACCAGTGAACCGACGGACATCGCTTTGAGACCATGCACGTTGTAGGGGATGATCGTGTTGCCCACGGCCTTGGGCGGGTAGGCATCGGTCCCGAGCATCGTGGGGATCGACGGGCCGTAGATGTCGCCGTCCATCAGGCCGACCGCGTGGCCCTGACGCGCGAGCGCGACGGCAAGGTTGACGCTGACCGTGGACTTGCCGACCCCGCCCTTGCCGGCGCCGACGGCGATGATGTGCTTGATGTCCGGCAGCGGGTTGCCCTCGCGCGCAGCAATCTGCGGGTTTTGTTGTGGTGCCGATTCGCCTGCGGACTTGGCCTTCACGGCTTGAGGCTGGGCCGTCGTCAGGCCGGCAGAGAACTCGATCTCGACGCTGTTGATGCCGGGCACGCGCATGAGCGCTTCGGTGATATCGTCGCGCAGCCGGTTGCGGATCGGGCCGGTGAGCGACTCCAAACGGATGCCGACCTGGGCGACGCCGGCGGGCATGATCTCGACGTGCCGGACCCGGCCGAGCGTGACCAGGTCGCGGTGCAGCTCGGGGTCGTTGACCGTCTGGAGGGCGGCGTAGACGGCGTCGGAGGGCGGGTTCGTGGCGGGGTCGGGCATCGTACGGGTGTCCTGAGGCGATCGGGAGTTAATTTTAGCCGGAAAACGCAATCCGTCACCCGTTTGCAATACCCCCGGCCGTGGTGCGTTGTCCGGTTGTCGGATCGGCGGCGGCAGCGTGCCACTGGCCACCGGTAACGTTCAAAGTAAAGGACCCCCACCCATGAAAAGTACCACCCTGCTCGCGTTTACTACCGCCGCCCTGCTGGCCGCCGGCTCGGCCTTCGCCTGTCCGAAGAAGGACAAGCAGCAGTCGCCTGGCGAAGAAGGCGTCTACGAGGTCAGCACCGAGGACGGCAAGCAGGCCAAGAAGCCGTGCCGGAAGAACAAGGGCGACGAAAGCGAAGAAGGTGTCTACGAAGTGACGGCGGAGGACGGCGATAAGCCCGATGCCGACCGGCCCGAGCGTCGTGAACGCGGCGAGCGTGGCGACCGCGGCGACCGCCGGCGGGGCAACCCGTTCCACGGCCTGGAGCTGACCGACGACCAGAAGGCCGAGGTCAAGGAGATCATGGAAGGCGCCCGCGAGGCCGCGAAGGCCGTGCGTGAAGAGGCGAAGGCTGCTAAAGAGGCCGGCGAAGAGGTTGACCGCCAGGCCGTGATGGAAGAGATGCGCGGCATCCAGCGGGCCGCGATGAAGCAGGTCTACGACGACGTGCTGACCGATGAGCAGCAGGCCAAGGTCGACAAGCGCCGCGAAGAGATGGAAAAACGCCGGGCCGAGCGCGAGAAGGACGGCGGCGCAGAAGGCGACCGGCCCCGGCGTCGCGGCGGCGGTGAAGACGGTGAGCGGCCCGAGCGCCGCCGAGGAGGAGACGACGACCTCGACCTGTGATCGTCAGCAAACAACCGGTCGCTTGAACCGACTCGCAGCCCCCGGCCGATGCCGGGGGCTGTTATCGTTGAATCCCACGTATCGACCTTTGCATCACTTGCCTGCGCATCCCGCTAAACATAAGGTCTGGCGAGTCGATTTCCCCTTGCCGCTGCGCTGCCCACCATGCCCAACGCCTCGCTCTCCACCGTGCTCGCCGGGGTCAACTCGATCGGGCTCTTCGCCTCGCGCGCGTTTGTCTCGGCGTTCGCGGTCGCGGCGGTACTCAAATGGGGCCCGCAGATCGGCTGGATCAACAACACCGGCCTGCTCCAACGCGTCAAGGATGTGCCGTCCTGGTTCACCCACGACGTCACGCTCACCATCCTCGGCCTGCTCGCGGTGCTTGAGATCACGGCGACCAAGTCGGCGGATGCGCGGGCGCTGCTCAACGAGATCGAGGGGTATATCAAGTCCGCCAGCGCCTTCGTCACCACGCTCGCCGTCAGCGGGATCATCACGCACAACGACGCCGCGGTACTCAGAGAGATCACCGCGTTCATCGAGCCCGTGCAGGCCGGCTTCGGCGACCAGGCGGTCGGCTTCATCGCCGCCTGCCTCTCCGCCGTCGGCGTGTGGTTCACGTGCACGGCCCGGCGGGGGCTCATCGGCTTGTTCCTCGACGCCGACCCGGACGACGACACGATGGTGCTGGGCCTGATGAGCTGGGCCGAGGACCTGTGGGCCCTGCTCGGTACCCTGCTTTTGATCTTCTTCCCGCTAGTGATGCTGGCGCTGACCGTGCTGATCCTCGGCGTGGTCGCGCTGCTGCGTTGGTGTGCGATACGGCGGGAAGAAAAGAGCAAAACGCCGTGTGCGGTTTGCGGCGAATCTATGTACCGCAGCGCTGTCGCCTGCCCCGCCTGCAAACAACCGAACGCAGAAATCCACGCCATCGGCTGGCTCGGCCAATCGCTGGACACGCGTGAGCAGCACCCGGATGCGCAGCCGCTGCGCCTGACGCAGAAACAGCGCTGCCCCGTCTGCGCGACGCACCTTCAATCGGGTAAGGCCTGCCAAGTATGCCCTGCGTGTGGGCACGAACTGTTCAAGAAAGGGGACGAGGTCTCACGCTACCTCGCCGAGTTGGATGCGCGCGTCCCGGTAGTACTCGTGCTGACCGGGCTGTTCAGCCTGGTTCCCGTTGTCGGCATCATCCCCGCGATCCTGCTCTACCGCCTGCGCCTGGTCGCGCCGCTGCGACGGTACACCTCGGCCTGGCGGACCGTGCCGACCCGCTGGGCCCTGCGCCTGCTGTTCTTCGTCCTGATCTGGGTGCAGGTCATCCCCGTCGTCGGCGGCCTGGCGATCCCGATCATGGCGGCGATCAGCTACGGCGCTTACCGCCGGATGTTTACCGGCCAGCTCGCACGCGAGCGGGAGAACGATGCGGGTACGATCGAATCGGATGGGTGTTCTTGACCCAACTTGTTTTTGCTGCTGTTTTGCGCTCGCGGGCGCGGTTGGTTCGAACGCGTCGGCACTTGGCTACGAAACCTGCGCACAACTCACCGGCCCGATCCCCGTCGCCATCACCAAGCAGGGCCTTCGCGTCCAGAGCGAGGATGTCACGCAGATGCCCCCGAGCTTCGCGACGCTGGGCGGCAAGCCGGATTCACAGGGGCCGGGCACGGTCGCCCGGATCAACTTCCTGCGCACATCACCGGACGGTCGGTTATTCGTCAACGACCTGCGCGGGCAGGTCTACCGGCTCGATGCGCAGAACAACCCACACGTCTACCTCGACATCGATGCGCACAGCGGCGGGCCGGGCTCACTCTTGCCCGACATATCGTTCAGCCCCGGGCCCTCGGCGGGCCTGATCAGCTTCGCGTTCCACCCGGACCACGCCCACGCCAGCAACCGGCTGATGTACACGCTGCGCACGGAGCACGCCGCCGGCACCACGGCGGTCCCCGACTTCGCGGCTACCGACCTGCGCACCGGCACGCACCCGGTCACGTTCCACACCGTGCTGACCGAGTGGCATATGCCCGCCCCCCCTCGGGCAGTTGGGATATCAACACCGGCACGATGCGCGAGGTCCTGCGTGTCGGCACGACCGCGGGCGCCTACTTCCACCCCTTCGCCGACATCCAGTTCAACCCGGCCGCGACGCCCGGCCGCG
>JANQKT010000146.1 GCA_028280965.1 Phycisphaeraceae bacterium | reverse complement strand
GCCGATGATCTCTTGCCGCTCGTCTAGCGAAAAGATCGGCCGCTTGGCGGGGTTGGTGCCGATCGCAACGATCAGCCGGTCGAACAGGCCCTGACCGCGTTTGATGATGTCCAGGTGGCCGTTGGTGATCGGGTCGAACGTGCCGGGGAACAGGCCGGTTTTGGTTTGGGATGCGGCGTCAGCAGGCATCGCGCGAGTATAGGCGAAGCGGCGCACCCGCGCCCTCTACAACTTGGAAATGAAAAAGCCCCGCATCGCTGCGGGGCCTCCCCTCGAGCTCGTGCAGGAGCGCAGGCACCTGCTTTTACTGCGGCGGGGTGAGCTGGGCCCGGCCGATGACCAGCCCGTCGTCGCCGCTCCAGACCTGCATCTTCATCAACGAATACTGTTGCATGAGCTGGACGACATCAAAGAGCGTCTCGGTATCGACCGGGGCGTCGACCTCAGCGGCGAGCACATCGGGCAGCCCCTTCTCGTCGAGCATCTTGACCCACGACAGCAGGAGCCGGCCGAACCCGTCGGGCCGGGCGGTCACCGCGAGCACAGGCGTCTTGGCCAGGCGGTGGGCCGGGCCCTCGACGTCGATGCGCATCGGCTTGCCGCCGGCGTTGGCGTCGACGCACTGCTTGAAGAACTGTTCCTGCGTGCAGACGATGAAGTAGTCGCCGACCTGGCCGTACACGATCTGCATCGGCGCGAGCTCGGGGAACTCGATCCCCTGAGCGATCGGCTTGCCGACCTCCGCGACCTGGAACGAGCTGCCCTTGTAGGTCGCGGTGCGCTGGTTGACCGGCCCGGCCTGGAACTCGGCAATAGCGAGGTTCGCGAAGACCACCGCGATGTCGAGCATCCCCGCGAGGTCGGTCGCGACCGAGTCGTCGTTCATCTTCAGCGCCAGGCCGACCACCGGCACCTCGACATCGACCTTCGGATCGACGCTGTCCCCGGCGACCGAGCCCATGAACAGCAGCGTCGTCGGGTCGAGCTTGGGCAGGATGTCATCGACGAACGACTTGCCACGCAGGAACGGATCGAGCCCGGCGAACTGCTGGCGCATCTCGTCGTTGGCCTCGAGGTTGAACGAGACCGCGGCGATCGTGTCCGCCGGCAGCGGGCCGAACTCGGCGACATCGGTCTCGCCGAGCATGCCCATCAGCTCGTCGAAGTCCGGCGAGGTACCGAGATACGTCGCGTCCAGGCCCTTGCCCTTGCGGACCACGCCCAGCGCGTGCTGCGCGTCTTCGCTTTCGTAAACCAGCGCGGTCATCGCGCGCTCGCCCGGCAGCTCGCGGGTCCACTTGCGGTAGAAATCCGTGTCGGCCAGGCGCGGCGCGCCGTCGGCCTGGCTGAGGACGGACGTGAGGTACTCGACCGAGTTGAGGTCGCACATCGCGACCCAGTCGTCGGTCATCACGAACACGCCGTCGCCGTCCGGCCCGACATACATCGCGTTGCCGGCGATCTCGCCGTTGCGCTTGAGGAAGAGCGAGTCGATGGCGTGATCGCGTTGGTCGTCGGCGACCTTGGTGAACAGCACGCCGATGTCGTCGTCCCCGCCGGGGCTGAGCAGCACGACGTCCCCGCCGAAGTAGGCGTCCATGAACTCGTTGAGGTTCATGCCCAGCGCGGCGAGCAGGTCGCCCGAGCCCTCGGCGGTCTCGACCTGGTCGCGGAACTTCTCGCCCAGCGGGCCCTGGGTCAGGTCACCGAACCAGTCGGCCGGCTCGCTGATGTGCACAAACACAGCGGTGTCGGCGGGCGCGAGCTCCGCGGGCGACTGCGCACTTGCGGGCCCGGCGAGCGCGAGCGTGGCGGACACGAACAGGGCCGCGAAGAAACGGGTTGGGGTGGAGCGGTGGAACATGGTGTTCTCCTGAAAGCGTGGTCGCGGTTTGGCGGTTCAGTTAGCGGTGTGGAAGAAACTACGCCCGGCTCTGCTGCTCGTCCGGCGTCAGCGGCGCGAGCAGTTCTTTGAGGTCGGGCACGGGGGTTTCGATCAGGTCCAGCAGCCGCTCGACACGCAGCGCCTGCGGGGTGTCTCGGACGGTCGAGGTCAGGTTGGATGCGGGCTGGGTCACGGTGCTGCGGGTCTGGGCGATCATCCTGCCGAGCTGGAGCCTGCTTGGGTCAACACCCTCGCGTACCGGCGTGTCTTCCGCGGGTTGCGTGGCGGGCGGCTGCTCGACAAACTTGTCTTCGGATTCTGTCGATCCCTCGCCGGCGTCGGAGAGCACAAACCAGCCGACCAGAGCCGCGATCACCAGCGCGGCCGCCGCGGCGAGCTGGGCACGGCCGATCCCGATCCGCCTGATCACCGCCGGCCGGTTGGCGGCCTGCTCGTGCCGATCGAGCACATCCTTCACGAAGGCGTCCTCGCCGCGCACCAGGTCCGGCTCGCGCTCGGCGAGCAGGGCGGTCCACTCGCGCTCAAAGGCATCCATGGGCGGTGGGGCGCCGTCGTTCGGCGCGTCTTGCGGTTTGGGCTTGTTCTCGTTCATGGCATCAATTCTTCCGCCTGGGGTTCTAACAGCTTCCGCATGCGTTGCCGCCCGCGGTGCAGGTGGCTCTTGATCGTGCCGACCGGCATGTCCAGCAGCTCGGCGATCTGGTCCAGGGCCAGGCCCTGCTGGTAATGCATCGCGATGGCCGTGCGCTGCGGTTCGCTCAGTTCGAGCATGGCTTGGTTCAGCATGTCACGGGTCATTTCGTGTCGTTCATCTCGCTCGACGCGCTCGCCGGGCGGGTTGTCGGTGCGGCTTTGCAGTTGGTTGAGTTCGACGCCGGGCTCGGGACGCCGGCGTTTCTGTTTGTCGCCGTGGTTGATCGACAGCCGCCGAGCGATCGTCAGCAGCCAGCCGCGCATCGGGTACCGCGGATCGAAACGGCCGGCGTGCTTGAGGGCCCGCAGGAACGTCTCCTGCGCGAGGTCGTCCACCGCCGATCGGTCGTAGCACACCGCCCGGAGGAACCCGCGGACCGACGCCTGGTGCCGGCGGACCAGCTCCTCGGCGGCGACACGATCACCCGCCGCGACACGGGACGCCAAGGCACCCTCATCGCAGCCGGCCAGTGACACATCGCTCGCGGCCAACGCCGTCACGGGTGGGTCTACCGGCTTGTCACTGGCGGGTTGCATCGCGATTCGGGCTCTAGCCGTTGTTTCCGGGCCTCGGCTTGGGCGGCTTATCGGCAACCCGCCGGGCCTTGAAGAAGTCTTGCAGTAGCGTCAAGCATTCGTCAGCCAGCACCCCGCCTTGCCAGGCCACGCGGTGATTGAACGCCTCGGTATCCAGCAGGCGGTGCAGGGTCTCGACGCAGCCCATCTTCGGGTCGGTGACGCCGAAGACAACCGCCTCGAGCCGGCTGTTGACCATCGCCCCGGCGCACATCGGGCAGGGCTCGAGCGTGACCGCGACGCGGCAGCCGTCCAGCCGCCAGGTGCCGAGCTGCTTCGCTGCCTCGCGCATGGCGATCAGCTCGGCGTGGGCGGTCGGGTCGGCCCAGTGCTCACGCATGTTGTGGGCGGACGCGAGGACCTGATCGCCTTGATAGACGACCGCGCCGATCGGGACCTCGCCGATCGCCGCGGCCTGCTGGGCCTGCTCGATCGCCAGGCGCATCATGGCGGTGTCTAATTCTTCTAAGTCCATCACACCAGTCTACCCGCCGACGGTAGCATGCCCGCATGAAGATCGTGATCGCGCCCGACAGCTTCAAGGACGCCCTGCGTGCGGACGCCGCGGCGCTGCATATCGCACAAGGCCTGCGGTCGGGTAGCCCCAATCTCGAGATTGATCTCTGCCCGATCGCCGACGGCGGCGAAGGCTTTATGCATGCCATCACGCAGGGCAGCAGCGCCCCAGCCACCACGCGCGTGTGCGACACAACCGACCCGCTGGGCCGGCCGATCACCGCGGCGTGGACGCTGCTCGAAGATGACCGCAAGCACCGCTCGGCGGTGATCGAACTCGCATCGGCCTCAGGCCTGGAGCACCTCGTGCCGGCCGAGCGGGACGTGATACGGACATCGACGTATGGCACCGGGCGATTAATCCGGGAAGCACTCGAAAACCGGCCCGACCAGCTGCTGCTGGGCATCGGCGGCAGCGCGACCAACGACGCGGGTTGCGGCATCGCTCAAGCGCTCGGCGTGAGATTCCTTGACAAATCGGGCAAAGCGATAACCACTCCAATCACGGGCCGCGACTTGTCGAGTGTGACAGGCATTGATACAGACGCGCGCGATGAGTGGCTCTCAACGATTGCCATCCGTGTCGCGTGCGACGTCACCAACCCGCTCACCGGCCCGGACGGCGCGGCATACGTCTACGCCCCGCAGAAAGGCGCGACGCCCGGGCAGGTCGAACAGCTCGACGCCGGCCTGCGGCATATCGCTCGGGCCTGGCGCGAACAACTTTGCGTCGATGTCGAGCAACTGCCCGGGGCCGGCGCGGCGGGCGGGGTCGGCGGGGGGCTGGTCGCGATGCTCGGGGCCGAGCTGGTGCCCGGTGCCGAACTCGTGCTCGACATGATCGGCTTTGATCAGCGCATCAAGGACGCGGGCCTGGTCGTCACCGGCGAGGGCCGGCTCGACGGTCAATCCCTGCACGGCAAGGCCGCGATGACGGTCGCCAAGCGTTGCCGAGCCGCGGGAGTGCCGTGCGTCGCGCTGGTCGGCTGTGTCGGCGAAGGGGCCGAGCGGGCGCTCGGATGCGGGCTGACGAAGTACGTCGTCATCGGCGAAGGCCTCGACCCCGCCGAGTCGATCGCACGGACCGGGGAGCTGCTCGGACAGGCCGCGGCCCAACTCGCCCGCGAGCAACTACACTGATATGCATCATGCGTGACCACCTGTCCAAGATCATTATTGTCGCCCTGCTGGTCGCGATTGTCGGCGTGCCGATCCTGCTGCGGCCGGCCGGGGGTGCCGCCGACGCGCCCGCCGACGCCCCGCGGCTGGTGATCTACACCCCGCACAACGAGCAGATCCGCTACGAGATCGAGCGCGCGTTCAACAAGCACCGCGCCGAAAGCGGCCTGCCCGAGGTCGTCTTCGACTGGCGCACGCCCGGCGGGACCAAGGACATCCGCAAGAGCATCCTCAGTCAGTACAACAAGCTCATCAAATCGGACGAACTCGGCAAGAAGGGCATCGGGGTGGACCTGTTCTTTGGTGGCGGCGAGTACGACCACGAGAAGATCACCTCGGGCATCGCGGTCGAAGGCGAGCAGGGCAACACCATCACCCACCGCATCGTCATGGACCCGGAGATCGATCAGGCCCTGTTCGACGCGGCCTTCCCCCAGCCCCTCATCGGCGGCGAGAAACTCTACGCGCAGTTCAGCTTCGAAGAAACCAACGAACAACAAGAAAGCGGAACCGTCGAGATCATCGGGTGGACCGGCGTCACGCTCTCCAGCTTCGGCATCGTCTACAACAACGACGTGCTCGACCAGCTCGGCATCCATCGACCCGGGACCTGGGCCGACCTGACCAACCCCAAACTCCGCGGCTGGGTCGCGTTGGCCGACCCGGGCCACAGCGGGTCGATCGCAGCGACCTTTGAGACCATCCTCAAACGCCAGGGCTGGACCGAGGGCTGGGCCACCCTGCGCATGGTCTACGCCAACGCCCGCTACTTCGCGACCGACTCGAGCCGCGTGCCGGTCGATGTCTCGCGCGGCGACGCGGCGGCGGGCATGTGCATCGATTTCTACGGCCGGTTCCAGACCGGCTCGATCGGCGGCGGGCGCATGGGCTACGCAGACCCGGTCGTGGACGGCCGGAGCATGACCGCGACCACCGCCGACCCAATCACGCTCCTGCGCGGCGCGCCGAGCCCGGAGTTGGCCCGCGCGTTTATCGCATGGCTGCTGACGCCTGACGCACAGGCACTCTGGCAGCGCGCGGTTGTTGATTCGGACGACGGTTTGCTCCGACCCGAGCGGTACGAGCTCCGCCGACAGCCGATCCGCGCCGACCTCTACACGCAGAGCAAGTCCGCGTGGGTGGACCAGGAACTCAACCCCTTCCCGACCGCGGTGCCGTTCCCCGAGGGCACGCCCGGCTACTACGTGATAGTCGCGCCGGTCACAAAAGCAATGGCGACCGACATCCACGAAGACCTTGTGCTCGCCTGGCAGACGCTGACAAGGGCGCGCGAGACCAACCACCCGAACCTCGCCGAGATGGAAACCGCCTTCTTCGCGCTGCCCGAAGAAATCACGCTCGTCTGGCCGGATGACGAACTCGCAAAGAACTGGCACGCGATCCACCACGACCCGGGCCATCAGCGGCACAACGAGGTGCTCAAAGCCCTAGAAGGCTTCGCGACCCGGCTCAGAGCCATTGAGAACATGGATGCCAAACGCGTGCAGTGGCGGGCGTTTTTTAAGAGCAACTACCGCGAGGTCGTACGGCTGGGGAAAGAATGAAGAATGATAATGCTCTGTTTCGCGGGTGACGCGTAGCGTCCCGATGCGCCATACAAAAAGTGTCTAAGCGGGACGCTCCGCGTCGCCCGCTAAACGGAGGCGGCCTCGTTTTCGGCCGCGTTCTCCGATTCCTCCGGCCGCGCGATGATCGCGGCGCCTTCCTTGGGCGTGATCTGCGCGACCACCGTCACCCCGCCGGTCACCTTCTGTTTCGGCTGCACGCGCAGCTTCGGCGACAGGTCTTTGGCGATGTAGAGCTCGGCTGTCGAGCCGAGCTTGATCAGCCCGATCCGCTGGCCACGCTGAAGCACCTGGTCCTCGTGGACGTGGCAGACGATCGTCCTTGCGATCATCCCCGCGACCTGCCGCACCGCCGCCATCTTGTACCGGCGGTTGGGGTGCATCAGGACGAGCAGGTTGTTCTCGTTGTCCTCCGCCGACTCGGGGCTGAGCGCGTTGAGGTGCTCGCCGGGCGTGTGGGTGATGGACTCAACAGCGGTGTGGTACGGGCTGTAGTTGATGTGGACATCGAAGACGCTGAGGAAGATGCGAACACACAGGGCGGGGCCTTCCAGCGGCTCGAAGTGCTCGACCTCGTGGATCGAGGTGATGCGTCCGTCGGCGGGGGCGACCATGACGCCGCGCTGCGAGGGCGTCCGCCGCTCGGGGTCGCGGAAGAACAGCAGCAGCCCAAGGGACAGCGGCACGGTGAGGATCGCCAGCCACCAAGCGCCGACCAGCACAACCGCGACGGTGACCATCAAGCCGACCGCGGCGATGGTGATGCACTCGGGCTTGGCGTGTTTGCTGAGCATGAAGGAATCGCCCTGATCGGCGACATGGTAGCGAGGATTGCAGAGGCAGGCGTGTGTTGTTTCGCCGCGACGCTACGCGTCGCCGGCGAATATCCGTTGATGCCCGACCCGAAGGCATGCTGACACGGGGATACGTTTCCAGCGCTTGCCCGGCGAGGCTTAGCCCCGCGGCTACAAAAAACCGGCCTCGCAACAAGGCCGGCTCAAAATCATCTTGAATTGTGTTCGCCTCAGCGGGCCGACGACTTGCCGATGAACATCCCGACCACACCGAGCACGAGGCTCACCACGAACAGGCCGCCGGCGACGGCGTAGACGTTTGTCGGGCTGTAGGCGTTGTTCTCCTTGGGGTACAGCGCCTCGACGATCGAGCCCTCGACGCCTGCGACCGCGGGGATGACCGCGGCCAGCGCAACGATCAGCGCGAGCATCACGCCGAACAGCATCCCCGCGCCGAACCAGCTGCCGGCGGGGTCGTCCGACTCGTCGTAGGCCATCCCGCCCACCGCCGGCGCCACGCCGACGGTCTGCGGCGCCGGGCTGGCGCTGAGGTTCTCCAGGCCGGAGGGGCCCGAAGCGCCGGTCTCCATCGAGATCGCGCCGTCGAACACACCGGACGAGCCGACCGCGGATTCCATGGAGATGCCGGTGCCGGTGCCCGTGTCCCCGCCGGGGTAGATCTCGTCGAGCAGTTCGGCGCCCAGCGACGTGTCGTCCGATTCGCGTGTCAGGTCCAGCAGGCCCGAGCCCGAGCCGACCGACTCGAGCGCAAGTTCTTCATCATCGATCATCGGCCCGGTGACCTGCGTCTGTGCCAGCGGGTCGGCGGCGTCGATCTCGCCGGCGTCGAACACGCTGATGCCCGTTGCCTCGTTCGGGTCGATCGCCGGGCTTGCGGCGGTGTCGTCCTTGAGTGTGATCGCGTCGTCGATCGCCGAGTCGGCCAGGCTGATCGGCCCGTCGGACGCGCCGCTGGACGCCTTCGCGTCGATCTGGTCACGCTTGAACATCAGCTTGTCGCCGTCGCGGAACTGCTGAAGCTCGTTGCGGGCGGCCATGTCCTTGACCGTCTGTGCGTCGACGCCGAGCTTCTCGGCCGCTTCTTCGAGCGTATAGAACATCTTCGCCATCACGGGCTCCTGCGGGGCTTGGTTGGGCCTCATGCATCCTCGCACACACGCACGATCGACGTAGGCCCGGTGCTGTCAGCGAGTTATAGGATACGCTCACCGGCGGATTCTGACAAGAGACACCCGCCCAGCGGCTGCCATCCGGTATCATGACCGATCCGCCCGGCCCGGGGGACATGCCATGCCCGACCTGAAACTCCAACAATTCCCCCCCTCGGGAAGTGTCCCCGGCAGTGCCCACCAGCCAGGCCACGGCTGCTCCGCCGACCCGGAACCGTCACCCGCCGCTGACCCCGCCAACCGCACCGGCGACGGCCCGAGCGTCTACCTCGAGACCTTCGGCTGCCAGATGAACGTGCTCGACAGCCAACTCGTCGTCAGCCAGCTCCGCGGGCTCGGCTACCGGTTCACCGACGACTGGAAGTCCGCGGACGTCGTGCTCTACAACACCTGCTCGGTCCGCGAACAGGCGGAGAACAAGGTCTGGTCCCGCGTCGGCATCGTCGGCAAGCACAAGCAGGAACACCCCGGTGTTGTGCTCGGCGTCATCGGCTGCATGGCCGAGCGCGACGGCACGGATATGGTCAAACGCTACCCGCAGATCGACCTGCTCTGCGGCCCCGGCGAGCTCGACAAGGTGCCGATCCTCATCGACAACGCGTTCAAGACCAAGGTCGTTGATGATGAGGACAGCCGCGACGCTACGCGTCGCCGGCCGAACGAAAGCAAACCCGTGCTAAGCGGCAAGCCTCAGACCGTCGCCCTCCAAGGCAACACCCACCGCCGAAGCTCCACCCTCAGCGCCGCCAGCGACAAGCTCGAGCTGATCGACCTGTCGCGCAGCTTCTCCGCAACCGACATCGAGCTGCCCGGCGAACACATCCCCGGCGGGGGCAGGTCCGCCTACGTCCGCATCACGCGCGGCTGCAACAAGCTCTGCACCTACTGCGTCGTGCCTAACACCCGCGGCGCCGAGGTCCACCGCCACCCCGACCACATCGTGGACGAGTGCAAGAAGCTCGCTGACCACGGCGTCATCGAGGTCACGCTCCTGGGCCAGACCGTCAACCATTACCATTACGACCACAGCGCGACGCAGCAAGTCGACGGCGTCTGGCAGCCCCAAATCGGTACGGTCATCAGCCCCAACAAAGGCACCGGCGGGCCGTCGCCCACCTTCAACGACACGACCACCAGCTTCGCGGACCTGCTGCACCGTATCCACGAAGAGGTACCCGCGATCAAGCGCCTGCGCTTCGTCACCTCGCTGCCGCGCGACTTCGGCGACGACATCCTCCAGGTCATCCGCGACAGCCCGCGCATCTGCCGCTACCTGCACCTGCCCGTGCAGTCCGGCAGTAACCGCGTG
The DNA here is from genome assembly GCA_028280965.1 of Phycisphaeraceae bacterium. Taxonomy (GTDB): domain Bacteria; phylum Planctomycetota; class Phycisphaerae; order Phycisphaerales; family Phycisphaeraceae; genus JAHQVV01. The sequence goes on along the minus strand of JANQKT010000146.1, from coordinate 11,949 downwards.
CTCGCGAAGATGAACCGCGGCTACCGCGCCGAGCAGTACCTTGAACTGATCGATCGCGCGAAGGCCATGCTGCCGGGCGTCACGCTCGCCACCGACGTCATCGTCGGCTTCCCCGGCGAGACCGAGGACGACTACCAGCAGACCCGCGATCTGCTCGCGTACTGCCGGTTCAAGAACAGCTTCATCTTCAAGTACTCGCCCAGGCCCGGCACCGCGGCCTACGACCGCATCCCCGACGACGTCCCCGACCCCATCAAACGCGAGCGCAACAACGACCTGCTCGCCCTGCAGGCCGAGGTCAGCGCCGAGATCCACGACAGCTTCATCGGCCAGACCGTCGAGGTGTTCGTCGAGGGTGTCAGCCAGAAATCAAGGAAGCAGGGCGGTGACGGCGGGGCCGTTCAGCTCTCCGGCCGAACCGACGGCGACCTGATCACCTTCTTCCAAGGCGACCCGTCGCTGGTCGGGCAGATGGTTCAGGTAAAGGTCGAGTCGGCGCTGCCGCTGGCGCTGTCGGGGGCAATTGAACGGAGTTGATCGATCTGCGTCGCGGGTGACGCGTAGCGTCCCATGTGGAGTGACAGATGGCTTGGAGCGGGACGCTTCGTGTCACCCACGACACGCATCACCCGCGCCCGACCGGCTGGCCGCGCAGCATCCCGCGTAGCGCGTGGAACGGGCTGAGCGCCAGCTTGAGCCACTCGCCCCTTGTGCCGTTGGCCTGCATCAAGAGCACCGTCACATCGTCGTCGGCCAGGTCGTGCTCGTCATCATCGGTCAGCCGTTCGATCAGCGCGGGAATCACCCGGTCGGGCTCGCCGACTTCCAGGCTATTGAGCCGATCCAGCAAACCGCCGAGCCCGAGCATCCGGCCGTCGGGCCCGCGCGACTCGATCAGCGCATCGGTGTAGAGCAGCAGCAGGTCGCCGACGCCGAACGTGATGTCCACCTGCTGGTAGCCCGCGTCATCGGCGATACCCAGCGGCAGGTCGGCTGTCGCCTCGCCCGCCGGGTCGTCAGGGTCTACGCCCAGCAAAAACCACCACCGCTGCTTCGCGCGGTACCAAAGCGGGGCGGGGTGGCCGGCGTTGCTCAATGACAGCCGCCGGGCGGGCGCGAAGTAAGACATCGCCACCGTGGTCGCAAACCGCCCGGCCTCGGTGATCTCGGCGAACTTCTGGTTCATCGCCCGCATGAACAACTGCTGGCTGGTGAAGTTGACGTAGTACTGCATCAGCGAGCGCAGGTCCTGAGCGGTCTCCGCGACGGTGCTACCGTGGCCCGCGACGTCGGCGAGCAGGGCGCGCGTGATCCGGCCGGACGCGCACGACGAGACGTAGTACACGTCCCCGCCGCGCTTCGCGCCTTCGTACGGCCGGGCGTAGAGGTAGCCGTCCAGCCCGGTCATGCGCAGCGTCTGGTCGGCGGCCTCGGTGCCGCCCCAGACCTGGAGGCATTGGAGGTTGGTCGTGCTCTGGTCGGGCATGGGTATAAGTCTAGCTTTACTGGCAGACGCGGACAGTCCTTCCATAAAGAGGGACTGTCCCCTTGTGCACGCTACAAAGAAAAGCGAAACACTCAAACACTTCTACAATGCAGGCCATGCAATTATTCGACGGCCACCTCGACATGGCGCTCAACGCCATCGACCATGAACGCGACCAGACGCTGCCCGTTTCGGCCCTCCGTGAGCGCGAGGCGGGCGGTGTCGCCGACGGCCGGGGCATCGCGACGGTCAGCGTGGATGAGCTCCGGCGAGGCGGCTGTGGTGTGGTGCTCAGCACCGTGATCGCGCGTGCCAAGCCCTGGGTCAAGGCGACGCGGGAGAACATCCACGATTTTGACTGGCCCGCCCCATCGATGGCCTACGCCGTGGCGATGGGGCAGCTGGCGTACTACCGCCTGCTCGAGTCGCAGGGGCACCTGAGGTTGATCATGGACGCGGGGTCGCTGAAGCGGCACCTCGCCGAGTGGGATACTGCCCCGGACACCGCGCCGGTCGGCATGATCGTCACGATGGAGGGCGCCGACCCGATCGTCGAGCCGGAGCAACTCCACCACTGGTACGGATCGGGTGTGCGGACACTGATGCTCGCGCACTTCGGGAAGTCGCATTACGCGCACGGCACGCCGCCGGACGAGCCGCAGCACGCAACCGAGACGGACGGGCCGCTGACCGACTTCGGCCGGGCGCTGCTTCCGATCATGGATGAGCTCGGCATGCCACTGGACCTGACGCACACGTCTGATCAGAGCTTCGAAGAAGCCGCGGACCGCTTCCGGGGCCGGGTCTACTCGAGCCACACCTGTTGCCGGGCGCTCAACGACATGCCGCGCAACCACACCGACGCGCAGCTCAGGGCGATCATCGAACGCGACGGCGTGATCGGCCTGCCGATGTTCAACCACTTCCTGCTCGCCGGCTACCGGCGCGACGGTGGTAAAGAACAGGCCAACTACGCCACCGTCGCCGACCACATCGACCACATCTGCCAGCTCGCGGGCGGCGCCAAGCACGTCGCCATCGGCAGCGACTGCGACGGCGGGTTCGGCGCCGAGCACATGCCCGCCGAGCTGGACACGCACCGCGACCTGAATCGGCTGAGCGAGACACTGTCGCATCGTGGCTACAGCGACGACAGCATCGCCGGAATACGGCACGGAAACTGGCTTCGTTTCTTTAGCGAGACGCTGCCCGCCTGATCCGCCGGGATTACCCGAGAACCAGCGCGACCGCGTAGGCCACGCACGCCAGCGCCGACGCGGTTGTGCGGATCGTGTTGAAGCGCGTCCACCGCACCTGGTAGTGCTCCCAGAGCTCAGCGGCCTCGTCCGTACCCGGATCGACGTTGGCCAGCCGCTCGTTCAGCGGCACGTTGCCCGCGATCGTTGTGCCGACACAGCCAACGACATACAGCAGGGCCCCGGTGAGGTAGAGCCAGAACACGGCACCCTCCGCGCCCATCATCCCAAGGATGGCTGCAACAATGAAGACCACGCCCGTGCCGAACATCGCGACCATCGCCCCCGGGTTGATCACGGTGATGTTAATCGCCTGCATGGCGGCTGCCCCATGAGACTTGGGGATCCGAGCAAGTGCCTGCATCACAAAGTTGGAGAATGTAAAGAAGATCCCGGCGACGACGCCGCTGCCCAAAACAGCTGCGATCACCAGGTAGTCAAGCGCCCGCATAGATGTGCTCCAATCCCCGGCCGCGAGGTGCCGCGTCGGTTGGCTACACGTGCGCCAACTTATTCAGCCCATTGTACGCCGCGATCTTGTACGCCTCAGCGAGCGTCGGGAAGTTGAAGACGTTGTCGATGAAGAACTCGGCCTTGCCGCCCAACGCCATGCACGTCTGGCCGATGTGGATCAGCTCGGTCGCGCCGGTGCCCAGGGCGTGGATGCCCAGGATCTCGTGCGTCTCCTGGTGGATCAGCAGCTTGAGCATGCCGCTGTCGTCGCCTAAGAGCTGGCCACGCGCGATCTCCCGGTAGTTGGCGATGCCCGCCTCGAAGGGGATGCCTTCATCGGTGAGCTGTTTCTCGGTCTTGCCGACCATCGAGATCTCCGGCACGGCGTAGATGCCGAACGGGAAGAGGTCCTGGTTCCAGTTGTCGACCTGGACGCCGAAGGCGTGGCAGATCGCGCGTCGGCCCTGTTCCATCGAGGTCGAGGCGAGCGCGGGGAAGCCGATGACGTCGCCGGCCGCGTAGACGTGCTCGACCGGACGCGGGTTGTCAGGGTCCTCCGTGTTCAGGCACTGGTAGTGCTCATTGACACGCAGGCGCTCGCGGTCGTCGTAGGTGATGCCCACGTTCTCGAGCGCGAGGCTGCCGCACACGCCCTGCCGGCCGACGCAGTACAGCAGCGTCTCGGCCCGGAGGTCCTTGCCGGATTCCAGCTCGGCCTGCACCTGCGAGCCGCTGCCCGAACGGCCGTCGCCGGGCGGCAGCGAGTTGATCGCGGTGACCTTTTCGCCCAGGCGGAGGGTGATGCCGTTCTGCCGCATCAGGTACTGGAACGCGCCGGCGATCTCGTCGTCGAGGAAGCCGAGGACCTGGTTGCGACCCTCGATGAGCGTGACGCGGACGCCGAGCGTCGCCATGATGCAGGCGTACTCGACGCCGATCACGCCCCCGCCGACCACGATCAGGGTCTTGGGCAGGGTCGTGAGCTTGAGCAGGGCGTCGGAGCAGAGCACGTCCGTGTCGTTGAACGGGATGTGGGGCGGTTTCGCCGGGCGCGTGCCCACACCGATCAGGAACTTGTCGGCGGTGAGCATCTCGGTGTCGCCGTCACGGACGATCTGCAGCAGGTTCGGCCCCTCGAAGTGGGCAGCGCCCCAGATCAGGTCGATATTGTTGCGGTCGAACTGGTCGCGGATGACCTCCCACTCGTGCCGGATCACCTGATCGGCGACCGACACCAGGTCCGCAATCGTGATGTCTTTCTTCACGCGGTAGCTGCGCCCGAACCACCCCCGACGAGACGCGCCGGTTAGGTGCAGCGCCGCCTCGCGCAACGCCTTGGACGGGATCGTCCCGGTGTTGATCTGCGCCCCGCCGACGACCTTGGACTTCTCGATGATGGCGACGGACTTGCCGAGCTTGGCGGCCTGGATCGCGGCCTTCTGGCCGGAAGGCCCGGTGCCGATGACGATGCAGTCGTAGTGTTTCATGGTCTGATCGCTGGGTAGAAATCGGGATAGTCGCCCCGATTGGTATCGGTCCAGGCCGTGGTCAATTTAACGGCCGCGAGGCGGCGCGGCACGGCGGGGGCGCTGTGCCCACGCAAAGCTTGCATTATCGGGCGAGAGGCGGCGATACCCGAAGCCAGCGGCTTCCCTTCTTCCAAGTTAAGCACACCAAGTGCTGTGTCATGGCCGCTGGCAGGCAGACCGTTTGTCCCGCAGTGATCCATTGCTTGTGAGTTGCGCCCAGATCAGACCAATGGCTTTCGCCTGCGAGTGCGATCCATATCTCGTTGGCCCGAAGCATCACCTCGGCTTTGCCGCCCAATCCATCACCCGCTAATTCATCGATGACGAAGTGGTCGCAAGTAGTTTTCCTCTCACAAGCAAGCCCGGCGATTGCAGCCGGATCGCCAGGATGATGAATCGGCGGCGTGGGATTACCAAACTCAATACACGCCATCGCCTGCTCGACGTGCAGCTCCCGATCCGTCCGCCCCCAGTCGTAGACGCGGAAGGTTGTGTCGCTGGGTGTTTGGACTTCCGCGACCAACACGCCCGCGCCCAGCGCGTGCAGTGTCCCGCTGGGCAGGTAGTGGCAGTCACCTTTCACCGCCGGCACGGCGCTCAACAGCGGGACGACCGCGTCGTCGGTGTTCGCCTCAATCGCGGCGCGCAGTTGGTCCGGCGTCGTGCCCGGCTTGATCCCCTTGTAGATCACCGCGCCCGGCTCGGCGTCCACGATGTACCACGCCTCGCTCTTCAGGTGCGCCTCAGGATGCGCCGCGGCGTACTCAGGCGAGGGATGCACCTGCACCGACAGGTTCTCTTTGGCGTCCAGGAACTTGATAAGCAGCGGGAACCCGCCGTCGGCGGAGGGCGCGACGCCCTTGCCAAGCAGACGCTCGCCATACGTCTCGATCAGTTCGCGGATCGTCTTGCCGGCGAGCGGCCCGTTCGCGACGACCGAGTGCGCGGCGTTGCCGCCGCCGCCGGACACGCTGGTCGTCGCCAGGTCCGCGAGCTCCCACGACTCGCCGATAGCAACCGAGCTATCTCCCGGCAGGACCCGCCCGAGGCGTTCCAGCGCCCGGCCGCCCCAGATTTTCTGCTTGTAGATCGGCTGAAAGACAAGCGGGTAAAGATCGGATTCAAGCGTCAAAACGGGTCTCCCGGGGCTGGATCGGCGAAAAAGGCCTGGGAAAGTACCCGCCCAATTTAACAAGCCGTTAGAAAAGTCTTGTCTCAGGCCGTTATCGGGCAATAATAAGGGTGCGGGTGGGAGTTTCCTGTACAACAAAGGAGACCCGCGATGAAGGAGTCCGTATCTAAACTTGTTGCCGGCCTCACACTGGCCGTGGTTTTTGTTGGTGCGCCGTCCGCGATCGCACAGGCACGCGAATCGTTCAGCAACGATCCCGATCAGCCGATCGTGAGCCGCCGAACGATCCCCGACCCGCAGGCGGTCAGGCGCGCCCCGCTGACCTCCGCCCGGCTGAGCTCGACCTCGACACGGCTGATCGATGCAAGGCGTGGGCTCCGGCCGTACGACTCGGTCTTCGGCGGCGGGACCGGTGCCAGTCGTGACGTACTCGTCGGGTTCGACGATAACTTCGGCATCTCGCGGCCTGAAGACCGGCCGTACTCGCGCTCGCTGCGGCGCCCCGCCACGGGCGTGACGACGTTCACCGCGGCCAGGCGCCCGCAAACCCGGGCCCAGATCAGCACGCCGAGCGTGCCGCTGGTTGTCGTTGTACGCGATGAGCGCCGCGACGCCCGCGCCGACCGGCCCGCGCCCGACATGACCGTCCGCGTCCACCGCGACAAGCCCGAACTCCCAACCCGCAGCGGGGCGGTGATCATCGGCCCCGATGGCACCGTGTACCAGGTCGGCGACTGACGTGCCGCCTACAACATGCTGACTTTCTCCTCCCGCGCCGTCCCGGTCTTCTCTGGGGCGGCGTGCCTTTTTCTTGTTCATCGAGCCATCAGGGGGACAGGCATTCCTGCCTGTCGATCGGCGCAGCCGAAACGCGTTCAGATCAGGACTTCGGCCTGTTGACAGGCAGGAATGCCTGTCCCCCTTGTTGTTTCCGACAGAACCTATAATCCAGCGATGATCCAACGCAGGCCCACACGCCAGGTAGCGGTCGGCGACGACCGCGTCGGCGTCGTCCAAATCGGCGGCGGAAAGAACGGGACCACCCCCGCGCCCGTCTCTGTCCAGTCGATGACCGCCGGGTACACGCACGAAATCGACACCTGCGTCGCGGAGATCAACAAGCTCGCCGCCGCAGGGGCGGACATCGTGCGCGTCGCCGTGCCGGGCAAGAACGACACACAGGCGCTCAAAGAGGTCCTGCCGCAGGTGCGCGTGCCGATCGTCGCGGATGTGCACTTCCACTTCGGCCGGGCATTGGAAGCGGTTGAGGCAGGCGTCCACAAGATCCGCCTGAACCCCGGCAACATCTCCGACCGCAAGCAGGTCGAAGAGGTCATCGCCGCCTGCAAGCAGGCCAATGGCGGGGCGGGCATCCCCATCCGCGTCGGCGTCAACGAGGGCTCGATCGTCGAACGCAAGGACAAGCAGAAACGCCTCAAAGAGCTCGGCGGCGTCTTCTCCGACAACAAGCACGGCCACTTCCTGGCCATCATGATCACCAAGCTCGAGGAATACCTCGACATCTTTTACGACAACGATTTCTACGACATCACCATCAGCGCGAAGTCGCCCGATCCTTCGCTGGTCATCGCGGCGTACACCGAAATCAGCAAACGCTTCGATCACCCGCTGCATTTAGGCGTGACGCACGCGGGGCCGAAGGAGACGGGCACGATCAGGAGTGTTGTCCCGTTAGGGCATCTATTAGCTTCTGGGGTCGGTGACACGATCCGCATCAGCTACGCGAACGACCCGGTCTACGAGGTCGAGGACGGGCTGGAGCTGCTCTACTGCCTGGGCCTGCGCAAGCGCGTCGGCGTGGACCTGATCGGCTGCCCGACCTGCGGGCGTATCCAGGTGGACCTGTTCACACTGATCCAGGATGTGCGCGAGAAGCTCAAGGATTTGGTCCTGCCGATCAAGGTCGCGGTGATGGGCTGCATCGTCAACGGCCCGGGCGAGGCGGAGGGCGCGGATGTCGCGATCTTCGCCGGCAACCAGCGCGGCATCATCTACGTGCAGGGCCAGAAGGTCGCCAACGTGCCGGAAGCAGAGATCCTCGACCGCCTGATGGCCGAGTGCCTGGCGTTCGAGAAGAAGGTCCGGGCCGGCGAAGCGAAGCTAGGCGAGAAGGTCGTCGAGATCGCCCCGCCCGACCCGATCGGCGAGTTGGGTAGCGGGTTCGACAAGATCGCGGCGGGGCAGGTCGGCTCAAGCGTGACCGACCTGACGATCGGAAAGTCAGAGTAGTCCCTATCCCCTGGTGCATGGAGGCACAATGCGACAAATCACCATAGCTGCCCTGGCTTTGATCTTGATCGCCGGCTGCCACGCCGATCCGACGTCTGCACAGACGCCGCTTGTCTACGCATCCACCGCCGAGGCGTTTGTCCATGAGTTCACATCCGGGCGGTCGCACGACATCGACCGGTCGATCGCCTACCTCGAAGACGGCCACCTCGGCGAAGCATGGATCGACCTTAACGACGACGGTGTCGATGAATGCATCGTCTCGGCGATGCGCCTGATCGACCACGACGGGGAGGAAGACTTGATCATGGGCGCGACCGGCAACGGCACCGCCTACCTGCTGCGTCGGCAGGGCCAGGGCTGGGTCGTCATCATGTCGATCTCGCAGGTCTTCCATGTCCGCGAGCAGACCCACGGCGGCTGGCACGACCTGGAAACCAGCTGGGAAATGGGCGGCCACGACATCAACACGGTGTACCGCTGGAACGGCGTCGCGTATGAAGTGCACGAGAAGATCGTCTACGAAGAAGGCGGCGAATAGCCCAACCACACAATCCCCGCAACAACGGAGCACACGCAATGCCACCGACACGCAGGACATTCCTGGCCGGAACAGCCGCGGCCGCCGCGGGGCTGGCCGTATCGACATTCCCTGACAGCGCCGCCGCCGATGAGCACAAGGAGAAACGTATCACGCTCAAGCAGGGCGCGACCATCCTCCTGCAGGGCGACTCGATCACCGACGCCGGGCGCGACAAGAAGAACGCGGGCAAGTACAACGACTTCAAGGTGCTGGGCAACGGGTACGCGAAGCTGATCGCGTACCACCTGCTCACGGTGCACGCGGACAAAGAATTGAAGATCTACAACCGCGGCATCTCAGGCCACAAGGTGCCGGACCTCGATGCGCGGTGGGGCAAGGACTGCATCGATCTGAAGCCGGACGTCGTGTCAATCCTGATCGGCGTAAACGACATGTGGCACAAGATGAACGGCAGGTACCACGGCACCCCCGAGTCCTACGAAACCGGCTACAAGGCCTTGCTCAAGCAGACGAAAGACGCGCTGCCGGGGGTGCAGTTGATTGTCTGTGAGCCGTTTGCGCTGCGGTGCGGCGCGGTGAAGGACAATTGGTTCCCTGAATGGGACCAGCGCGTCGCGGCGGCGAAGCGCGTCGCCGAATCGGCCGGCGCGCTGTTCGTGCCGTACCAGGCGATGTTCGACGCCGCGGTCGCCGCAGGCAGCCCGCCTGCCCACTGGGGCAAAGACGGCGTCCACCCCTCCGGCCACGGCCAGGGCCTGATGGCGGCGCGGTGGCTCGCGGAGACCGAGCTGGCCTAAGTTTGTCCGGGGATTGACCCGGCGGGCCGGTCGGGTATAATCCCATATTCACAACTTATCTGCCTTGATCAAGAGTGACCGAGGGATTGGGCCCGTTGACGTCACCGCAACCGCGTTTGCACACGCAAGCGAGAGGTGCGAATTCCCGCCTCGCCGAGCATCTGCCGGTGGGGGCAGATCAAGAGCGGCAGACCGCTTGCTTAACGGCTTGACGACTCGCCCCTCTTGCTTCTGCGAGAGGGGTTGTTTGATTAAGGCGCAGCCCCGTTAAGGGTGGGACTGCCCGCCCGCCCGCCTGAGCCAGAGCGAACCGCCATGAGCTACGTCAAATCCCTCAAAGCCAAGGAATGCGGCGCCGAGTACCCCATCGAGCCGCGGACGATCTGCGACCTGGACTTTTCGCCCGTCGAGGTACAGTACGACTACGACGCGATGAAGGGCAAGGTCACGCGGCAGTCCATCGAGGCCGGCCCGCAGTCGCTGTGGCGATATAAAGACCTGCTGCCCATCGAGGGCGAGCCCAAGACCGGCTTCCACTCCGGCTGGACCCCGCTGGTCAAGGCCGACCGCCTGGCGAAGAAGCTCGGCGTCGATGAGCTGTACATCAAGGACGACTCGGCGAACTACCCGAGCTACTCTTACAAGGACCGTGTCGTCTCCGTCGCCGTGACCAAGGCGATCGAGTTCGGCTTCGATACCGTCGGCTGCGCCTCGACGGGCAACCTCGCGCACTCGGTCGCGGCCCATGCCGCGATCGCCGGGCTCGACTCGTTCGTGATGGTGCCGCACGACCTGGAAGAGGGCAAGATCGTCGCGACGCGCAGCTTCGGGCCGCAACTCGTGAAGATCAAGGGCAACTACGACGATGTGAACCGCCTGTGCGCCCAGATCGCGGACAAGTACGGCTGGGCGATCGTGAACGTGAACCTCCGGCCGTTCTACACCGAGGGCGCGAAGACGTACGGCTTTGAGATCGCCGAGCAGATGGGTTGGCAGCTGCCCAAGCACACCGTCGTGCCCGTCGCCGGCGGGACGATCCTGCCCAAGATCTGGAAGGCGTACCAGGAGTTTATCCAGCTCGGCCTGGTCGAGGACAACAAACCCGCGATGTACGGCGCGCAGGCGGACGGCTGCAACCCGATCAGCAAGGCGGTGCGGGCAGGCGAAGAGCTGTTCCACCCGCAGAAGCCGGACACGATCGCCAAGTCGATCGCGATCGGCAACCCCGCCGACGGCTACTACGTCATCCAGCACATCAAGGAGTCCGGCGGGTACGCGACGTCCGCTTCGGACCCGGAGATCATCTCGGCGATCCGCCTGCTCGCCGAGACCGAGGGCATCTTCACCGAGCCGGCCGGCGGGACGACCCTGGCCTGCGCGATCAAGCTCATCGAAGAGGGCAAGATCCCGCGCGACGAGCCGATCTGCGTCTGCGTCACCGGCAACGGCCTGAAGACCATCGAGGCGATGGACGGCCAGTTCGAGCACGTCGAGCCGATCCCCGCGAAGATCGGCGACTTCGACGCGATGGTCAACGCTATGAAAGAGGCTGACGAACCGGCCCCGGCGGCCACAAACGCCTGAATCAGCCTTCCCCCCTTGACCTACAATACCAACAGGCGGCACCCCGCCCGGAGAGACTCCACGATGCCCGAATCGATCACCGTCACGATCCCCGCTGCGCTCCGGCCCCAGGTCGAAGGCAGCGAGTCCGTCACCGCCGAGGGCGACACCATCGGCGGCGTGCTGGATGCGCTCAAGGCCCAGTACCCGTCGTTCGGCGACAAGCTGTTCCCAAACGGCGGCGAACAGATGAACCGCTCGATCAATGTCTACGTCAACGAAGAAGATATCCGCTTCCTCGAGAACATGGACACGAAGGTTACCGCGCGGGATCAGGTCGATATCATCCTCGCGATCGCCGGCGGCTAGAGCCGTTCTCAGAGCTGTGCACCCAACCCTTGCCCTTCTCCCGGCCGACACGCCGGGCACGTTGATCCAGTCCACCACCTCGAACCCGGAGTAACACCATGGCATCGATCAAACGCAAGTGCTGGTTGACTTTTGAGGGCGGGCAGCAGCAGCAGCCCCGGCTGTGGGAGATGAGCCAGAAGTTCCCGGAGGTCGTGTTCGACATCCGGCAGGCGAGCGTGAACCAGGAGATCGGCATCATGGCGGTGCTGTTCGAGGGCGAGGAAGAAGACATCCAGGCGGCGTTGGACCATCTGGTTAGCAGCGGCGTGAAGGTCGATCCCGTCGAGGGCGGCTCGCTGGTCGCCGGCTGAGGCAGAAGATTTGAGCAGTAGAAATGACAGCGACAGAGACAACGGACATCGAGACACAGACCGACGACGCGCTGGCCCGTTACCACCGGCAGATGCTGCTGCCCGGGTTCGGGGAGGAGGGGCAGAAGAAGCTGCTGGGCGCGACGGCGCTGGTCGTTGGCTGTGGCGCGCTGGGCACGGTCATCGCCAACATGCTCGCCCGCGCCGGTGTCGGCCA
>JANQKT010000120.1 GCA_028280965.1 Phycisphaeraceae bacterium | reverse complement strand
CTGGGTCGGTGGCAACAACAACGGCTTCGGGCCGGAGCTGAACTTCGGCACGCCGGCCCGGGGCGGCAACACCTACGGCCCGATCACCTACAGCACCGGCGTCAAGGTCACGTGGGACGGCCCGGCGACCCACGGCGGGTTCGCCAACATCAACGAGTACGTAAATAACGGCGGGACCACGCACAGCACCGGCAACGCCCTGTGGTACAACATCAACTACCGCAAGTACGAGCCGGGCACGGTGGTGGAGCCGTACACCGGCGCCTCGACCGCGACCTACGCGTCCCAGCTCGGCAACGCCAACACCCAGCTCGCGGCGAATCAGGTCCACGGCCACGTGGGCGCGACCGATACGCAGAACAACCAGTCGATCGGCAACGGCGCAAACCTGACGCGCAACTACACCGCGCCCAGCGGCGCCAGCAACGGCCAGGCGATCCGCGAGATCACGCTGCAGTTCAACGGCGGGACCGGCGCCCAGCAGCGGGCGGCGCTCGAGGGCACGTTCGTCGAGCTGACCTTCGACGGCCAGAAGACGGCGCGTGTGCCGGTGGGCCAGTTCTTCGGCAACGGTTGGAGCGAGAACAACGCGAACGTCTACCACGATTTCGACGACTACTTCCGTTCGGTGCAGGCCAACGGCACGATGACCTCGCGCTGGGTGATGCCGTATCAGAACGACGCGCAGGTGCGCCTGGTCAACGAGAGCGGCCAGACGGTCAATGTTGACCTGGAGGTCAAGACCGGCGACTACGAGTGGACGAACGACTCGATGCACTTCCACGCGGACTACCGCGAGGAGCTCAACATCCTCACGCGGGATGTCGGCACCAGCGACGTCATCGCCGACAACCAGCGCTACAGCGCCGAGGGCGACGCCGACTTCCGCTTCACCGACATCCGCGGCAAGGGCGTGTACGTCGGCGACACGATGTCGATCCGCAACCGCGCGATCGGCGGCAGCGCCGCCGGCGACCGCTGGTGGGGCGAGGGCGACGAGAAGATCTACATCGACTACCTGGACGCGAACGGCGACGGCTCGGCCGCGACGCCGGACCACGTCGGCACGGGCGCCGAAGACTACTACGGCTACTCGTTCGGCAGCGAGACCATCTTCGAAAGCGCGTTCGTCACCCAGCCGATCGCGACGGCCCAGCGCGACACGTCGGGCAACGGCGTGACGATCCAGGGCCGGGTCCGCGGCCTGGACGCCATCACGTTCGAGCAGTCGCTCAAGTTCGACATGGAGGTCTGGAAGTGGCAGCAGGGCTCGGTGGATCACGGCGCCGCGACGTTCTACTACGGAGCGCCCGGCACCGCGACGATGCACGTCGCCGCCGAGCTATCGACCGACTTCAAGCGCCACATCGCCGGCGGCATCAGCAACGGCGCCGCGGCCCAGAACATCGAAGACACCGCCGGCGACGGCACGTGGACGCTCTTCGCCGCCGACGCGACGCAGAACGGCAGCGACACCGTCATCCTCACCTGGGGCAACGTCGGCACCGCCGGCAACCAGGGCTTCGGGGCCGGGGAGAACACCGGCCTGGGCCAGAACCTCAACCTCGGCGCGATCTCCGACCAGTACCTGTTCCCCGACGGCGGGGACAACATCGGCATCCAGGGCCAGCCCGGCTATCACGAGCTGGCCCTGCATCCGGCGGGCGGCGGCGTGTTCGGCAACCCGCCGGACGTCGACCGCGAGTACCTGGTCAGCCGCTGGACCGCCGGCGCCTCGTCCGAGGGCCTGATCAACATCAACGGCTCGATCCGCAACCTCGTCGACTTCCCCCTGCCCACGGTCAACGGCGTTGACTTTTTCATCTTCGTCAACGGCGTCGAGTTCTTCAGCGTCAACATGCCAGGCAACACGACCGAGGAAACCTACTTCGACTTCGACACCACCATCCTCGAAGGCCAGTTCGTTGACTTCGTGCTCGGCTCGGACGGCGACGGCATCGCCGACGAGTCCTTCCTCCGGGCGACGATCCTCGCGCTGGGCGACACGACCAATAACGTCACCCCGGTGCTCGCGTTCGACCCCGCCGACCTGGACCAGGACGGCGACGTCGATGACGCGGACTTCGGCCTGTTCTTCGCCGCCTTCTCCGGCCCGGGCGTCGCAACGGGCGACCCCGCGTCGGACCTCGACGGCGACACCGACACCGACGACGCCGACTTCGGCCTGGCCTTCGCGGCGTTCACCGGCCCCGGCGCCGCGGCCAACGTGCCCGAGCCGGCCAGCCTCGCGCTGCTGGGCCTGGGCGGCCTGATGGCGATGCGGCGCCGGGGTGGCTAACGCTTCAGAATTGTTAATCAGTGCAAAATTGAGGCCCACGCTCTGAGAGCGTGGGCCTCAATTGTGTTAACTCAAACCTGCTGCGCTCAGAAATCATCCGCCTTGCGGTACGCGTCGATCAGCTTCTGCTCGCCTTCCTTGCCGCCCTGGCTGATGCCGTGCTCCATGCCGACGACGCCGGTGTAGCCCTTCTTGTGCAGGTGCTTGAAGACGTTGCGGTAGTTGATCTCGCCGGTCCACGGCTCCTTGCGGCCCGGGCTGTCGCCGACCTGGAAGTACGGCGTCTCATCCCAGGCGTTGTTGATGTTGGGGATCAGGTTGCCCTCGGTGATCTGCTGGTGGTACAGGTCGTTGAGGATCTTGACACTCGGGCTGCCCACGCCCTTGCAGATCAGGTAGGCCTGCGGGATCTTGGTCAGGAACAGGCCCGGGTGGTTGGCCCACCAGTTCAGCGGCTCGAGCACCGCGACCAGCCCCGCCGGCTCGAAGACCTCGGCGACGACCTTCAGGTTCTCGATGCAGTTCGCCGTCTGGTAGTCCATCTCGATCCGGTTGCTGATCTTGCCGGGCACGACGGTGGTCCACTTCGCGCCGCATCGCTTGGCGACCTCGATGTTCTTCTTCATCGCTTCGCGCAGGCTGTCCCGGTACCCCTTGGACGTGTCGGTGACGAACTTGTCCGAGCCGAAGTCGGCCCGCGAGACGAACACGCCCATCGTCATGCCGTTGTCGCGCAGCTTCTTGCCGATCGCCTCCTGGAGCTTGGGGTCCTTGCGCGGCATCCCGTTGTCTTCCCAGGCGCTAAAGCCCTGGTCGGCGGCGAACTGGATCTGGTCCAGCACATCGTCGCCGGCGTGGTGCTTGAAGTGGCCCTGGTGCGGCGCGTACTTGAGCTTGAACGCACCGCCAGGCTTGGCGGGCTTCTCATCATCGGCGTGCCCGTCGGCGGCGGCGACACCCGCAGCGGTCAGCGACGCGGCGGCGGCGGCCCCGGTGGCAAGGAACTCTCGGCGTTTCATGGGCTTGCTCCTGTTGGTAATCGTGTGTGATAGGACGCACCCAATCGTACTGAGATACGGTATGCGAGAAAAGAATGTAGGTCAGCGAATTAAGAACCCCCGCCTCGCGGCGGGGGCTATAAGGGGTCTTTAATGTTGCTTCAATTCAGGCGGCGGGCTCGGCGCCATGCGGTGCACCGGCAGCATCGTCGTGGTCCGCGTACTGGGACGGGTCGTCTTTGAACAGCAGCAGGAACAGGACCATGACAACGCCGGCCATGATCGCAGGGATGCCCCAGATCACCTTCCAGTCCATCGCCTGCAAGCCGGCCAGTTTTTTCTCGGCCTGAATCGTTGCCTGGGCTTCGACCAGCGACGCGACCTTGGCGTCCGCGGGCAGGGCGGCATACTCGGCGTCACGCGATGTGACAAAGTCAAGCGTCGCCTGAGCGATTTTCTTGGCTTCATCCCCTTCGGCAGCGGATAGGGCTTCTTGCGCTGCCGTCACCGCCTTTGTAGATTCTTCCTGCACCATCTTCAGGTCAAGGCCTTCTTTGTCTTTCAGGCCGGCGATGCCACCGGCGGCGGCGGACTCGGCCTGCAGGGTCTTGGTTTCAAGCGGCGTGCCGGCGGCCTCAACACGGCCCGCCACCTGTGCCCCGATCAGCATGCCCAACCCGAGCGTAAACAGGACGAGCATGCCCTGCGCCTGGCCGCGGATCTTTTGAGGCGCGATCTTGTCGGTGTAGATCTGGCCCGTGACGAAAAAGAAGTCGTAGCAGATGCCGTGCAGCACGACGCCGGCGATTAGCATCCAGACGACCTGGTCCGGTGCGCCGATCGCAAAAAGCGCATAACGGGCGACCCACGCTAGCATGCCGAATAGCAGCATCTTCTTCACGCCCAGCCGGGCAAAGAACAAGGGCATCACCAGCATGAAGAAGATCTCGGACATCTGCCCGTAGGACATCGTCAGGGCCGGGGGCAGCTCGGCCTGTTCCACGGCACGGCTGGCGATCTGATAGTAGAACGCAAGCGGGATGCAGATCAGGAACGATGCGGCCATGAAAACAAGGAAGGAGCGGTTCTTAAACAGCACGAACGCATCGAGGCCAAGGATCTCCCCGGCGGTCGGCTTGTGTTCCGATTTCTCCGGCGGGGTGTGCGGCAGGCCGAAGCTGTAGAGACCCATGACGATGCACGCGCCGGCGGCGATATAGAACATCTCGATCCGCTTGTCGAACGCCAGCGCGGTGAGGGTGAGTCCCGCGACGATCCAGCCGATCGTTCCGAAGACGCGGATCAGCGGGAACTGCTTCTCCGAGTTACTCATGTTCTTCATCGCCAGCGTATTGGTCAGCGCGAGCGTCGGGAAGTAGCAGAGCATGTGCAGGAAGAACATGAGGTTGATCATGTCAGGGGACGGCTCTTCCGCTTTCATGAGGGCGATCGCCCCGACCATGGCCGCGCCGGCGAGCAGGTGCATGACGCCAAGGACCCGCTCGGTCGAGAAGAATCGGTCGGCAATCATGCCTACGAAGAACGGTGAGATCATGCCCGCGATCGGACCCACCGAGTACATCCAGCCGAAGTCAGTCGCGCCAAAGCCAATGCCTGACAGATAGTTGGGGCCGGTCACGTACCAGACGCCCCAGATGAAGAATTGCAGGAACATCATGATGCTCAGCCGGGGCATCACGGCCGTAGCTGTTCGTTCGGTACTCGTCATGGCAGATTAGCTCCGTGCAGGCGTGGGGAAGGCCCCGGACAGGTCGGGAGACTATAACCCAAAAGGGGGGTTTGTGTTGCGCGTCCGAAGATATACGCCTCTATCTTGAACAGGCCTTACGTTGGCGTCAAAAATGTGCGATAATCATTAAGGCTTAGTGTGTTGTCACTAGAGCGGCAGGGGAGCCCGCATGCCTCGCCTAGGGCCCGATGGGTTTCCATGCGTTTGTAGTAGTTCAGAACGATGAGAGATTTCCACGCCACAACGCCGGCGAGCCAGTCCGGGCTCGCGTCGGTCCTTGCGGAGCTGACCAAGCTCCTGCGGAATCACACGCGCTCGCTGGACGAAACCTTCGACGGCGTGCTCGCGCTGGGCTGCCGCCGATTGGGGCTGGATGTCGGCGTGATCGCGCGCGTGCGCGGGACGGCCTACGACGTCCGTTCGCTGTGCGCGATGTCGGGGACGGCGCTGCGTGTCGGCCAGACCCTGGCGCCCGGGCAGACCTTCTGCGAGAAGACATTGGAAGGCGAGGACACGTTCTATGTCAGCAACGCGGCGCACACCCCGCTGGCCGGGCACCCCTGCTTCCGCGCGTTCGCGTACGAGTCGTACATCGGCACGCCGATCCGGGTGAACGGGCGGGTGTGGGGCACCTTGAGTTTCGCCAGCCGCGATGCGCTGGGCCGGGGCTTTGACCCGCAGGACCGCGATTTTGTCGAGCTGCTGTCGGCGATCCTCGGCTCGGAGATGGACCGCGACGAGCTGGACGCGAAGATGCACGCCGCGGTCGAGGAGTCCGAGCACGCCCGCCGGGAGACGCAGGCGGTGCTCGACCGGCTGCCCGCGATGGTGTGGCGCAAGGACACGGACGGGAACATCCTGCAGTGCAACGAGGCGGCGGCGAAGGCGGTCGGGTGCACGCCGGACCAGATGGCCGGCCGGCCCGTCGCGGCGTTCTACCCCGACCGTGCCGAGCAGCTGCTGCGCGAAGACCAGGCGGTCATCGAATCGGGCAAGCCCAAGCTCGGCGTGATCGAGTCGCTGGTCGGCGAGGGCGGGCAGACGCACTATGTCCAGACCGACAAGATGCCGACGCGCAACACCGCCGGCGAGATCGACGGGCTTGTTGTCGTATCCACCGACATCACCCACCTCAAGCAGGCCGAAGACGAGCTGCGCTCGATGAACGTGCGTTTCCGTGCGTTTATGAACAATTCCCCGGCCATCAAGTGGGCGGTGGACCGCGACGGGCGTTACGTCTTTGTCAACCCCGCGTTCGAGGAGATGATGGGTGTTGCTGCGTCGGACTGCGTCGGCCGAACCCCCGAGGAGGTACTCGAGCCGAAGACCGGCAACGCGTTCGAGGTCGTCGCCCGGCAGGCGGACCTGCTGAAACAGAACGGCACCGAGGCGCAGACGATCCACGTCGACCTGCCCGTCGGTGACCGCATCGTCCCGCTCATGGTCACCCGGTTCATGTACACCGACGCGAAGGGCTCGGTGTTCGTCGGCGGGTCGGCGGTGGACCTGACCGATGTCGCCGCGGTCCAGCGCGAGCTGGCCCAGCGCAACAAGGACCTCAAGGCGCTGCTGTACGTGATCTCGCACGACCTGCGCGAACCGCTGCGGGCGATCCGCAACTTCTCGGGCCTGGTCGTCGAGCGCGAGTACGAGTCGCTGGGCCAGTCCAGCCAGGACATGCTCAACCGCGTGATCCGCGGGGCAGAGCGGCTCGACCAGCTGTTGTCGGATGTGCTGACGCTCTCCCGCGCCCAGCGCGCCGAGCCCGCGACCGGCATGGTCCCCAGCGGCAAGATCGTCAAGGAAGTGCTCAGCGACCTACAAGCGACCGTTGACCGAACGCAGGCCGAGGTCGAAGTCGGCGAGGACCTGCCCGAACTCAAGATCGACGCGTTCTGGCTGCGGCAGGCGATCCACAACCTGATCACCAACGCGCTGAAGTTCACCAAAGACGGCGAATCGCCCGACCTGTCGATCCGCCCGTACCGCTACGACCCGGTGGCCAGCGACGCGTCGCGTGAGGTCGGGGTGGACCGCGAGCTGACCGGCCTGGTCTTCGAGGACAAGGGGCCCGGTGTTGAGGAGCACCAGCGCGAACGGATCTTCGGCCTGTTCCAGCGCGGCGTCGGCCGGGAGGTCCCGGGCACCGGGGCGGGCCTGGCGATTGTAGCGCAGGTGGCGGAGCGATATGGGGGTAGGGTCTGGGTTGAAGATTCCCCAGAAGGGGGATCGCGCTTCATTCTCGCATTTTATTAGTAATTTTATTACTAAGTATTGGTTATAGCGAAGCGACAAAAGTTGGGTGATAATGTGAGCGTCCGGGAGAAAGCTCGCATTATGCCAAACACTGAACCACATATTTTACTGGTTGACGATAGCGACGACGACATCTTCCTGGTCCGGGAGGCATTCAGAGAGTCCGGGGTGGCTCACCGTCTGGACGCGATCTCGGATGGTGAAGAAGCGCTGAGCTACCTCAAAGAGCACACCGATAACCGGCCGGACGTCGTCCTGCTGGACATCAACATGCCGCGGTTCAGCGGGTTCGATGTGCTCGAATGGGTGCAGTCCGACCCCGAACTGCGTTCGATCCCCGTGGTGATGCTCACGACCAGCGAGCAGCCCGAGGACGTCCGCCGGGCGACCGAGGGCGGGGCCCGGGACTATTTCCGCAAGCCGGTCGAGTTCCGCCACCTGCGTGACTTGGCTTGCCGGGTGCTGGACCGGTGGGGCCCGGGCAGCCCGGACCCGATGCCGCTGGCCCAGCCGGCCTGACCGGTTCAAGCCCTCTAACACGATTAACCGCTACAACCCGCCCGCCAAGGGCGGGTTGTTCGTATAACCCGGATCGACTAACCTTGGAGAGCAGGGTATGCTTCGGGGGTATGTTTGGCTTGCATCCGATGCGCTTAATGACGTATCATCCACTTAACTTCCAAGAGGTTAGTGATAAACGGCTATGGCAGCAGACCCCACCCCCGTACTGATGATCGATGACAACGAGGACGATATCGTCCTCCTGCGCGAACGCCTCGCGACGCTGCCCGACGGCCCATACGAACTCAGTTCAGAGGTCGATGCGGAGAACGCCATCGCGAAGGTCAAGGAGATCGACCCGGCGGTCGTCTTCCTCGACTACCGCCTGAGCACGACCACCGGGCTCGAGGTCATCCGCGAGATGCGGCAGCTGGGCCTGCTCCAGCCGGTGATCGTGCTGACCGGTCAGGGCGACGAGTACCTGGCCGCGGAGATCACCCGGGCCGGCGCGAACGCGTACCTGGTGAAGGACGACCTGTCGACCCCGCGGCTGCCCGAGACGATCGAGCGCGTGATCCAGGAGGCGAAGAAGAACGCCCCGGACCGGGCCGAGCGGGCCCAGACGCTGTCGCGGCTGGACGCGCTGACCCCGCGTGAGAAGGAAGTGCTCGACGAGATCGTCAACGGCCTGACCAACAAGCAGATCGCGGCGAAGATGCACCGCTCGATCGAGACGATCAAGGTCCACCGGGCCCACATCATGTCCAAGCTGATGGCCGACTCGACCGCGGACCTGGTCCGTCGGGTCACCAACGCCCGCGTCGGCGGGTAGTGTTGGTGACGGCTTGTCGTGTGTATCCGCACAAGCGGCTTGTATCTGACTGTTTTAATCTGATGAACCGCCGCGAGGCTACGCCTCGCCGGGGCGCTGTGATACACGCAAGCATTGTTTGAAGGCCGCGAAGAGCCAGCAACCCACGCGATTCGCCTGCAACCCGTAGCGTTGCGGCCGATCTCCGTGCATGCGACCGTCCTGCGTAGCCTCGCGGCTGGTTGTGAACAGCAAAGCGTATTGCGTATGATTTCTTCGCCGCCTCCGTCTCACACGGTGTCATCTTTCTCTTCGTGAAGATACACGGTGCCGCCCATGGCCGACCGAAGACATGCCGCCCCGATCCTCCTCGGCGCACTGTGCCTCGCCGGTATGGTCTTGCTGACGAGCCGCGCCGGGCCGTCGGGGGGCGGCGTGGAGTCGCCCGGCCGGGCGGGCCTGGTCACCGTCCAGGCCCAGGGCGTTGAGGCCGATGCCGACCCGCCCGGTCGGCCGGTGGACTTTGCCCGCGAGGTGCTGCCGATCCTCTCCAACCACTGCCTGCTCTGCCACGGCCCGGACCAGGACTCGAAAGAAGCGATCGCCGCGGGCTTCAGGCTGGACGTGCGTGATGAAGCGGTGGGCTTCGGGTACATCAAGCCCGGCGACGCGGCGGACAGCCCGGTCATGGACGTCATCACGACGACCCGTGCCAACCGCAAGATGCCGCCGCTGGACTCGGGCAAGCCGCAGCTCAGCAACGAGCAGGTCGATATCCTCCGCCGGTGGATCGACCAGGGCGCCGAGTACGCGGACCACTGGGCGTATGTGAAACCGATGCGGCCTGCTCTGCCCGAGCTGCCCGACGGCGCGGACCCGTCTTGGGCCAGCAAAGACCTGGACGTGTTCATCCAGGCGGAGCTCGCGGCGCATGGCTTGACGCCGAACCCGCCCGCCGATCGTCGCCGGCTGATCCGCCGGGTGTACCTCGACCTGATCGGCCTGCCGCCGACGCCCGAGCAGGCGGACGCGTTTGTGGGTGACACCTCCCCGGACGCGTATGAGAAGGCCGTCGATGGCCTGCTCGCCTCCGAGCGTTTTGGCGAGCACTGGGCCCGGCAGTGGCTGGACAAGGCGCGCTACGCCGACAGCCAGGGCTTCGAGAAGGACCGGCCGCGCATCATGTGGCGGTACCGCGACTGGGTCATCCACGCGCTCAACGCCGACATGCCGTTCGACCGGTTCACCCGCGAGCAGATCGCCGGCGACCTGCTGCCCGACCCGACACTCGACCAGCTCATCGCCACGGGCTTTCACCGCAACACGATGACCAACACCGAGGGCGGCACGGATGACGAGGAGTTCCGTGCTGCCGCGGTGATCGACCGGGTCAACACGACGATGGAGGTGTGGATGGGCGTGACGATGGGCTGCGTGCAGTGCCACAGCCACAAGTACGACCCGATCCAGCACGAGGAATACTTCGGCGTCTACGCGTTCTTCAACCAGACCGAGGACGCGGACCGTCCCGATGACGCGCCGGCGATCAAGGCGCCGACGCAGGAGCATCAGCAGGAAATCGAGCGGCTGGAGCAACAGGCCCAAGCGGCGCGCGAGGCCTTGGTCGAAGCGGGGCAGCAGCCTTTTATTGCGCCGAAAGACAAGCCCGCCGAGGGCGAGACCGCGCCAGCACCGACGCCCGAGCAGCAGGCGCTGACGGACGCGGAGAAGCAGCTGAGTAACTATCGCAACCGTATCCCGCTAGCGCTGGTCATGCGTGACCTGCCTGCGGATCGGCAGCGGCAGACGTATCTCTTCAAAGGCGGCAGCTTCCTCGCGCCCGACAAGGAGCGCGGCATCATCGCCCCGCACACCCCCGCGGCCTTCCACGCCTTCCCCGAAGACGCCCCGCGCAACCGGCTGGGTCTGGCGCGGTGGCTGACGCACGACGACAACCCGCTGACCGCGCGCGTGCAGGCCAACCGCGTCTGGGAGCAGCTCTGGGGCATCGGCCTGGTCGGCACGAGCGAGGACTTCGGCTTCCAGAGCAGCTACCCGAGCAACAAGGCGCTGCTCGATCACCTCGCGGTGACGTACCAGCACGACCTGGGGTGGTCCACCAAAGCGTTGATCAAACTGATCGTGACCAGCTCGGCGTACCGTCAGAGCGCGAAGGTGTCGGCGGAGCTGTTGGAGATCGACCCGTACAACCGGCTGATGTCGCGCGGCCCGCGCCTGCGGCTCTCCGCCGAGCAGGTCCGCGACCAGGCGCTGTTCGTATCCGGGCTGCTGAAGACCGACCGGCTCGGCGGGCCGTCGGTCACGCCCTACATGCCCAAGGGCATGCTGCCCCAGGCGTTCGACGGCTACGTCCAGAAACAGAGCACCGGCGACGACCTGTACCGCCGTGGTCTCTACACGATGTGGCGGCGCACGGCCCACTACGCGTCGTTCGCCGCGTTCGATGCGCCGGCTCGCGACATCTGTATCTCGAAACGCGCGCGCACCAACACGCCGCTGCAGGCCTTTGTCACGCTCAACGACCCGGTGTATGTCGAGGCGGCCCAGGCGCTGGGGCGACGCATGATCGTCGAGGCCGGCGACGACCTCGACGCTCGCATCACCCACGGCATGCGCTTGGTGCTGGCCCGCGAGCCCTCGGCGGTCGAGCGGGACGCGCTTCGGCGCGTCTACAACGAATCGCTGGCGGAATACAGGAACAACCCCGAAGCCGCGAAGTACCTTGCGACATTGCCGCGCGGTCCGCTGCCCGAGGGGATGGACGCCGCCGACGCCGCGGCGATGACGCTGGTGGGCAACGTGCTCTTGAACCTGGACGAGGTGATTAACAAACCATAGATCGGGAGTGGAAGATGAAGAGCCCACACACCAACCCGCTGCTGCACGCCGAGCGCGTCAAGGCGATCACCCGCCGACACTTCCTCGGCCGGGCGACCAAGAGCTTCGGCGTCGCGGCGCTGGCGGGGCTGCTCAACGACGGCGCGTTCCCTTCGGGCGCTCAGGCGATGCAGGACGAGGTGCTCAAGGCCGGCACGCACTTCGCGCCCAAGGCCAAGCGGATCATCTACCTGCACATGGCCGGCTCGCCGCCGCACCACGAGCTGTTCGACTACAAGCCGCTGTTGAACAAACGCCACGGCGAGGTCGCGCCGCAGGACTGCTACGCCCAGCGCTCGGCGTTCGTCAAGCCCAACGCAAAAGTGCTCGGCACGCCCTACAAGTTCGAACGGGTCGGCCAGGCGGGTGCCTGGATGAGCGAGCTCTTGCCGAACCTCAAGACCGTGGCCGATGAGCTTTGCATCGTCAAGTCGATGCACACCAACCAGTTCAACCACGCGCCGGCGCAGCTCATGCTCTACACCGGCCACTTCATCCACGGCCGGCCGTCGATGGGCTCGTGGCTCACCTACGGCCTGGGCAGCGAGAGCAAGGACCTGCCCGCGTTCCTCGTGCTCGTGTCCGGCGGCAAGAAACCCTCTGCCGGCAGCGCGACGTGGGGCTCGGGCTTTTTGCCGACCGTCCACGCCGGCGTGCAGTGCCGGTCTGAGGGCGACCCGATCCTCTACGTCTCCGACCCCAAGGGGATGAGCCGCTCAGCCCGGCGGCGCACCATCGACGCGATCAACACGATCAACCAGGAACAGGCCGACGCGTTCGGCGACCCGGAGACCCTGACCCGCATCGAGCAGTACGAGCTCGCCTTCCGTATGCAGACGTCGGTGCCCGAGGTGATGGACATCCGGCAGGAAACCGAAGAGACGCTCGAAATGTACGGCGCGCAGCCGGGCGCCCAGTCGTTCGCGAACAACTGCCTGCTCGCGCGCCGGCTCAGCGAGGCGGGTGTCCGCTTCGTGCAGCTCTTTGATTGGGGCTGGGATGTGCACGGCACCGGGCCGAACGACGACATCATGACGCAGCTGCCCAAGAAGTGTGAGCAGACCGACCGGCCGATCACGGCACTCATCAAGGACCTCAAACGCCGGGGACTCTTGGATGAGACGCTGGTTGTCTGGTCCGGCGAGTTCGGGCGGACGGTGATGAACGAGGCGCGCAATAACAAGGGCTTCCTCGGCAGGGACCACCACCCGACCTGCTTCTCGATCTTCATGGCCGGCGGGGGCGTCAAGGCAGGGTCCGTCATCGGCGAGACCGACGACTGGGGCGCACATGTCGCCCAGAACCCGATCCACATCCACGACCTGCAGGCGTCGATCCTGCACCTCATGGGCGTCGATCACAAGCGCCTGACCTACCGCTTCCAGGGCCGGGATTACCGCCTGACGGACGTGCACGGGCACGTCAAGCACGAGTTGTTTGCTTGAATTTCAATCACCCTTTGTTCGTGTCAAGGAACTGTGACGGCGAGATACAATCAGGGGGACAGGCATTGCTGCCTGTCAACAGACCGAAGGCCTGATACGAGTCCTACTTCGGCTGCGCCGAACGACAGGCACGAATGCCTGTCCCCCTTCAGCCCTATCACATCCATCCAAAAACCGGAGCTCGCCGATGAAACGCCTGATATTCGCCGCCGCCCTCGCCTTCGCGCCCGCGGCCTTCGCGCATGATGCCGCCGGCCCGCACGCCCATGAGGCGCCGCCCAGCCGGGCGACGACCGAGCGCATCGTCATGGGCGCCGGCGAGCACACGTTCGCGACGGTGCCCGGCTGGCCGAAGGTCCCCAAGGGCGAGCACTTCGGCCCGACCCACGGCAGCGCCGCGGTGGACAAGGAAGGCAACATCTACATCACGCTCAACTCGCCGGACCAGGACGGGTTCGGCATCCTTGTGTACGACAAGGACGGCGAGTACATCAAAGGCATCGCCAAGGGCGAGCACGGGCTGCACAGCCTGATCTACGTCGAGCAGGGCGGCGCGGGCTACCTCTACGGCGCGCAGAATGCGCAGCAGGGTAAGAAGGGCGCGGTGAAGCTGACGCTCGATGGCGAGGTGAAGCTGCGTATCGGCAAGCCCGAGCAGTCGCCGGCCGGCGGTTTCAACCCGACCGGTGTCGCGGTCGGGCCGGATGGTGATATCTATCTCGCCGACGGCTACGCCTCGCAGTTCATCTACCAGTTCGACAAGGAAGGCAACTACATCCGCCACTTCGGCGGGCGCGGCAAGGGCGACGGGCAGTTCAACACCTGCCACGGCATCAATGTGGACACGCGCGGCGACGAGCCGCGCCTTTTGATCTGCGATCGGGAGAACGGCCGGCTGCAGACGTTCACGCTCGAGGGCGAGTTCGTCGCGGTGACGACGACGGGCCTGCGCCGCCCGTGCGCGGTGGTGTTCTACAAGGACACCGCGGCCGTCGCCGAGCTCGCCGGGCGCGCCGTCGTGCTTGACAAGGACAACCAGGTCGTCAGCGTGCTGGGCGACCAGTCGGAGAAGGGCAAGCGCGCGAACTACAACGTCGCCCCCGCGGACTGGGAGGAGGGCGTCTTCAAC
>JANQKT010000115.1 GCA_028280965.1 Phycisphaeraceae bacterium | reverse complement strand
TCGTCGCCACCGCCAACGCCGTGAGCTACTGCGGGGCGCTGCCGCACTTTGCGGATGTCGAAACCACATCGATGGGCATCGACGCCCGGGCGCTCCGCGCGTACGCCGACGAACAGTTCGAGCGGCGCGACGATGGCAGCCTATACAACAAACAAACGGGTAACCGCATCGCCGCGCTGATCGGCATGCACGCGTTCGGCCACCCGTTCGACCTCGACGCGGTCGGCGCGCTCTGCGATGACCTGGATATCCCGCTGGTCGAGGACGCCGCCGAGTCGCTCGGTTCGCTGTACAAGGACAGGCATACCGGCACGTTCGGCCGGCTCGGCATCCTCAGCTTTAACGGCAACAAGACGATCACGACCGGCGGCGGGGGCGCGGCGCTTACCGATGACGACGAGATCGCCGCCCAAGCCAAGCACCTGACGACGACCGGCAAGGCACCACACAAGTACGAGTACATCCACGATGTGGTCGCGTACAACTACCGCCTGCCGAACCTCAACGCGGCGCTCGGCTGCGCCCAGCTCGAGCGGCTGGACACGATGCTCGAACAGAAGCGCGTGTTAGCGCAGCGGTACGCCGATGCGTTCGCGGGCAGCGAGCACGCGTCGATCTTGGTGGAGCCGCCGGGCACGCGCAGCAACTACTGGTTCAGCTCGCTGGTACTCGACCAGGAATCGGCGGAGGCCACCCGGCCGACGATCGAGGCGCTGCACGCCGCGGGCCTGCTGGTTCGGCCGGTCTGGCGGCCGATGCACCGGCTGCCGATGTACGCCCGCTGCCCGCGCATGCCGCTGGCGGTGACCGAAGACCTCGCCGAGCGCGTGATCAGTCTGCCCAGCAGCGCGTGGCTTTGAAACAACCCGCTATGGAAGTCCGCCCGCGGTGTCTATAATGCCGCGGTATGCAAGACGTGAGAAGAAAGCCGTTCCGGGTGCTGTCCGCCGCACTGCTTTCGGGCGCCCTGCTCGGGATGCCCGACGCGGTGTCCGCGCAGGACGCCGATGAGCCGGGCCCCGACGAGGGCCGGGCGTTTGTCGAATCGCTTTACGGCAAACGGATCGAGGCCGTCCAGCGCACGCGGGATGATGAAGACGACCTCGAGCTCATGGCCGAGATGCTCGAAATCGCCCCGACGCTGCCCGACGAGCCCGACGCGAAGACGGCGCTGTATGTCCGGCTTGCCGGGATGGTTGATCGCTCGCGCGCGGGCCATGAACTCGCGCTCCGGGCCCTGGATGCACTGGCCGAGCACAACCCCGGGCACCCCGAAGCCGGGCCGGGCCGGCGGCTGAAGGTCTACGCGTCCTGGTACCGCGCGGTCGATGCGGGGCAGCGCAAGCAGGTCGCCGGGGTGTACTTCGATGAGTTGGTGGCCGCGGCGGAGTCGGCGATCAACAGCGGCGACCTTGTCAACGCCAAGCGCTGGTTCAACGAGGCCGGCTCGGTGCAGCGTGTCAACCGCCTGGAGCGCGCGTTCAACCTGCGTGACAAGCTCGGCGAGGTCCGCGCGTTCGAGCGGATGCACGAGGAGCTGCGTGAGCTCGAGGCGGCCGCGGAGGCCAACGCGATCTCCCCGGCCAAGGCCCGCCGGCTGGTGGTCCTGCTCGTGCTGGAGATGGCCAGGCCGGAGCAGGCCCGGTTGTATGCGGTGTTCCTGAAAGACGCCGGTTTCGCGCAGGGCCTGGAGGCCGCCGCATCGGTCGGCGGGGCCGAGGTGGACGACCCGGGCGACCACCCGCCTGGCCATTGGGCCAAGGCGGGCAACTGGTACGCCGACCTGATCGATGAGCCGGGCCTGAGCGAGCCGGCGAAAGAGCGTGCGCTGGTGTCGGCCCGTCTGATGCTGGCCCGGTACGTCGCCACGACGTCGAAGGAAGACATCGAGAAGGCGCGCGCGGTGATCCGGCTCCGCCAACTGGACGAGCTTTTCGAGCAGCAGTACGCCGTGAAAGGCGATGAGACCGATCTGCTGAAGCTGTTGGATCCCAAGAAGCATGTGATCGATGGCAAGCCGTTTACGTTCCGCAAGGGCGAGCTGTTGCTGCCGTCTCAAACGATCCTTCATCTGCCCCAGGTCGGCGGCGAACACTATGAAGTGTCCATGACGGTTGAGGCGGACGGCCGAGAACGTGATGCCCTCATCATTTGGCTGCCCGTTGTGGATCGTTCCGCCCGTTTAATTGTAGATGGCGGGAAGCACCGCAAGTCCAAAGTCGATGGTTTGCTATACATCGATGGTTCAGAGAGGAGCATGCGCCTTGATGCTGGCGTTCCGGCAGGCATACGGGTTCAGGTGAAGATCTTCAGCAAAGATCAGGCCGCAATCAGGGTCTGGGTCAATGATCAGCAGACCTGGCAGTGGCGGGGCAGTATCGACAAGCTGACCGATGCGCCTTACGGCAAGCCGCCTGATATTCGTCATTTCGCGATTCGCAGCGCCGCGGGGATAACGATCCAGTCGTTAGGTTTGAAGCGCTTTGACGAAGACAGCTGACGGGGGCGATGAGGCTTCACACCGCCGACGGCCCGCCGGCCTTGAACACGTGCTCGTTGTACCAGTCCAGCGTCCGGCCCACGCCCTCGGCGAGCGAGACCTGTGACGTGAAACCACACGCGGCGGTCGTCTTGCCCATGTCCGGGCAGCGGCGTGTCGGCGAGCCGGTCATCACCGGGCCGTCCACCAGTTTTACGTGCTTGCCGATCTTGTCCACCACCGCCTGGGCCATCTCGCGGATCGTGACCTCCGGGTCTTGCGTGCCGAGGTTGAAAACGCCTTGGCAGTCGTCCCCGCCGGTCATCAGCCGGGCCATGATCTCCACCGCGTCGTCGACGTAGCAGAACGTTCGGCGGTGGTCGGCGGAGAAGACCTCCAGCTCGCCGCCTTCCGGCAGCGCCAGCACCTTCTTCGCCAGCTCGGGCACGACGTGCACCAGCCCCATCCGCGGGCCGTAGACGTTGTGCGGGCGGACGCAGGTGAACGGCAAGCCGCTGTGGTGGCAGAGCGATTCGCCGTACAGCTTGGACAACAGGTATGTGTGCCGGACGTCCGACGGGTCGGGAACGCACAGCGGCGTTGTCTCCGGGGTCGGGATGTCGATGCCGTACTGCAGCAGGGTGCCCGCGACGATCTCGCTGGTCGAGGCGAAGACAAACCGCTCGAGGTTTTTCTGCCGGTGCGCGAGGTCGAGCGCGGCGAACATCATGCCCTCGTTGCTTCGCAGCACGTCGTAGGGTTTTTTGAGGACGTGAACAACGCCGACGATTGCGGCGAGGTGGACGATGTGGGTGTAGTCATCGGCGAGGTCGTCCAGCGCACCGTGCAGCAGGAGGTCGCGCTCGATGACGCCGACGTTGGGTTTGGCCTTGAGCGCGTCGAGGAACGGGTCGTGGACAGCGCGCGCGAAGTTGTCGAGCAGGTCGATATGGACGTTGTTGGATTGCAGGAGCCGGTTGGCGAAGTGCCCGCCGATGAAGCCCGCGCCCCCGGTGATCAGGACTTTCATGGTGTCGCCTCCACGGGGCTTGGCGAGGGCAGGCCGCCACGCCCGATCGCGCGGACGTCGCAGCCCGCGTCGCGCGCCGCCCGGCGCTGGGCCGCGCTGAGCACGCAGTTGCTGTCGAAGATCAGCGGCGTCGCGCCGGCGAGCCAGGCCTTGAGGTCCAGCTCCATGTATTGCTTGTGGCCGACGGCGAAGACGACCGCGTCGTAGCCGGCGGGACCCGGGATCTCGGCGGGCAGGTCAAGGTCGAACTCGCGCCAGTGGTCGATCAGCGGGTCCTGGCAATCAACCGTGGCACCACGATCCTGCGCCTCGCGGACGAAGATCTCCGACGGCGAGTACCGCGTGTCGCCGACGCCCGGGCGGTAGCTCACGCCCAGCAGCAGGATGCGCTTGCCGGCGAGCCCGCCGAGCGCGCCGTCGATGTAGTCCAGCGAGACGATCGGCATCGCGTTGTTGGTCTTGACCGCCATCGTGCTGAACGGGAAGTCCAGGCCCAGGTCGAACAGCTCCTGCCCGGCGAGCTTGGCCATCAGCGGGTCCTTGGTCAGGCAGTACCCGCCGACGCCGAACCCCGGCTGGCGGAGGTTGTTGTGCGTCGGCCGGACGCGGATCGCATTGATGACTTCAAACAGGTCGATGCCGACGGACTCGGCGAACCGGCCCCACTCCTCAACGAACGCGATGTTCGTCGCGCGGTAACTGTTCTCCAGCACCTTCGCGGTTTCCGACGCCGTCGTGTTCTGCAGCCGGGTCATCGGGTAGTTGTCGGTGTCGATGACGCTGGAGAGGAAGGCCTGGGCCGCGTCGCCCGCCCGGTCGGTATGGCCGGCGAAGACGCGCCAGAAATTGACGATCGATTCGTAGTACTGCGGACCAGGCATGACGCGCTCGTACGAGTGCGCCAAGAGGAAGCCGTCTTCGGGCAGGCCGCGCTCGCGGAAGCACTCGGCCAGCAGCGGGGCGGCGACCTTCTCGCACGCGCCCGGCGGGACGGTCGTCTCGACCAGGATCAGCGCGCCCGGCCGGATGTGGGTCCCGATCGTGCGTAGCGCGGACTTGAAGTGGTCCCACGGCAGGTGCGGCGTGCCGTTGATGTCCGCGACGTCGAAGGGCACATCCACCAGAACGACCGACGCGAGTTCGTAGGCGTCCTTGTTGATCGTCGCAATGAGGTTGTTGTTCTCAAACCCGCTCTTGAGCGCCGCGGAGAGCTGGCCATCGGTGAAGGCGAAGGGCATCCGGCCCGCGTTGATCGCGCAGACCTTCTCGTTGCCGATGTCGTTGTCCAGCTCGACGCCGATGACGTTGTACAGCGGCTGCCCCTGCGCGTCGCGCGCGTTGGCGACGGCGACGGCCATCGCCGAGCCGACGTGGCCCAGGCCCTGCACACACACGACCGGTCGCTCGGCAGGCGTCGCGCCCGGGCGTGCCTCGGCCAGCAGCGACGCGAAGCTGACACCCGTGTCGGCGGCCGGCTCGATCGTCGGCAGCATGGTCAAGCCCGCCGTTGTCTTGAAGTCCATGCCCGCGCGGCTGTTCGGGGTCGGTGCGGTATGTTCGCTTTCTTCGACGGCCGGCAGCGCGGCGACCGGCCGCCGGGCCGCGATGTCGCCGAGGATGCCCGCATAATCCCGGGTCAGCTTGTCGATGTCGTAGCGCGGCACGAAGTAGTCGTAGCCGTTATCGCCGAGGGTTTGCCGCAGCCTGGTGTCCGCCGCGAGCCGATCGACCGCGTCGATGAGCGCGCCTTCGCTCTCTGGCTCGATGCACAGCCCGGCGTTTGATTCGCGGATCAGCTCGCAGGCGAAGCCCTCGACGCCGAGCACGATCGGCCGACGCATCGCGGTGGCCTCGAAGATCTTCGAGGGCAGCACCGACTTGAACAGGTCGCGCTTGATCAGGTGGATCAGGCACACGTCCGTCGCCGACAGGTAGCCGGTCATCTCTTCCTTCGGCCGCCGGCCGGCGAAGATGACGTTGTCCAGGCCCTCCGCTTTGGCCTGCGTTTCAAGGTCTTCGCGGATCGCGCCGTCGCCGACGATCATGAAGCGGACGCGTTCGTTGCCGCGTTCCTTGTATTGTTTCGCGGCGCGGAGCACGACGCCCAGACCCGACGCCATGCCGACCGTGCCGATGTACGACACGACCAGGTGATTGTCGGTCAGGCCGTGGCGCTGGCGGATCGTTTCATCCGGTGCGCATGGCGTGAAGCGGTCCGCGTCGACGCCGTTGGTGATGACCGAGATCTTCTTCTCGGGCACGTTGCGGTCCAGCAGGTCCCGACGGTAGCACTCGCCGACGGTGACGATGTGCTTGGAAAAGCCGTAGAGCCGGCGTTCGAGCCACTCGAGCGTCCGCAGCAGCCACCTGCGTCGGCCCGGGGCCATGCCCGCTGCGCCGACCGCCGCGATCGACGCCGGCCAGATGTCGCGGATCTCGAGCACAAACGGCGCACGCTTGATCCAGCTCGCGAACACCCCCGCCCAGCCGCAGAAGAACTGCGGGCTGGTCGCGATGACGACGCCCGGCCGCTTCTGGAACAGCGACGCGATCGTCGCGCTCATCTGGAACGACACGAAGTTGATCGTCCGAAGCAGCGTGCCCTTGTTCGCCGCGACCCAGGTCCAGACGCGGACGACCTTGATCCCGTCAATGTCCTCGCGCTGGACGAGCTTGTTCTTATAGCCGTCGTAGACCTTGCCGTCGGGGACGTTGGGCGCGCAGGTGATGACGGTGACCTCGTGGCCCATCTCGACCCAGCGCTTGCACAGCGCGTGCACGCGCGTGGCCGGCGCGTTGCCCTCGGGCGGGAAGTAGTGGGTGAGGAAGAGGATCCGCATGGTCAGAAGGCGTAGGTCTTGCCGCCGAGCTCTACCGATTCAAACGGCACGGCGCCGTCGATCGTTCCCGCGGCGATGATAAAGCCGCAGCGCACGGCCGAGCCCCGGGCCCGCAGGGTCAGCACCCGGCAGGGGCGTTTATCGTAGAAGTGCGGGCAGGTCCAGCCGTCTTCCACCTCCCAGCCGGCCTCGCCGAACAATCGTATCGTAGCCACGTCGCCTCCCTGGGCCAACTCGTAGTGGTCCACGTTGACGGGGCGCAGCGTCCAACCCTCGCCCAGCCGCAGGCGGCTGACCACGTCTACCTCTTCGGCCGAATCGACCCGGTCCTCGACCAGCAGCACGCCCTCGGGGTGCCAGGTCGCCCTGCGGGTGTGCCTCGGCCGGCCGGGCAGGTGGTCGTAACCGTTATGAGACGCGGAGACGGACAGTTCGCCCGTTGATGGGTCACAGTCCACGGCCACCTTCCGGGGGTAGGCGCGTCGGCCGACGCGGAAGGCGGACCACAACTCGCACTGGTCCTGCCCGTTGATCTCGATGGTGTTGTGGCCCTCGACGCCCCGGCAGTAGGCCCGCATATCCGAGGCGACGTAGTCGTAGTTGCCCGCATCGACGACCAGCCGCTTGCCGAAGAGCGACAGCTCGAACGAGAGCAGGTCCGAGTGCGCATGGCCAGGCTGGTACGACGGGCCGAGTTCGCCGGCGTCCATGATGAAGCGGTGGTCCGCGGCGTTATCCGACCCGCCGACGGCATAGCCCGATTCGGCCAGCCAGGCGCTTCGACTGACAGCTTTCCGATCGACCTCGATCCCCAGCCGCTCGGCGAAATCGAACAGCTCGCCCGGCGTGTTGTAGATTCCGAACGCCGCATCGTTGAAGAGCGCGATCTGCCCGTCAGGGTGGGTCATCGCGGCGAGGTGGTTGGCCATGCGCTGAGCGTACGGAGTTAACATCTCGCGATACTTCGGTCTTGCGCTATTCAAAACCCAGAGCAGGGCACACAGGAGCCGGCTCTGGTACATCGGTGAGCGCTCGTAGTGCCCGCCATCGGCGAGTGTTTGTTCACCCAGCTCGTTCTGCAGGCCTTCGACGCCAATCAGCCACCAGGCAACAGGCAGTTCATTCTCATATGTCGTTTTGCCTTCTGGCAGTTCCGCTTCGCTGACAAAACAGTTGCCAGTCATTGCGAGCGCGAGATAGTTCTCTAGCAGGTGATTCGCACAGATATGCGTCTCAAGGTTCTGACTCAACCAGGCCGCCATCAAACGGATGCACCCGCTGATCTTCGCGTGCTCTGCATGATCTGCCAGCGTCTGTTCGCGGTCTCTTCCGTACAGCAGCGCACACCAGTTCATCAACCGCAGGGACAGCGGGTACGGCTCCCAGCCGCAGTTGCCCTGTTTTGGCGGGTGCCGCTCGATGTAGTCCAGCACCAGCGCCCGCACTCCGTCGGCCGGCAGTGCCCAGAGGTAGTCCATGTAGTGCAGGTTGTACTGCCAGAGCTTGGGCGGCTGGGTTGTCCCCCAGTCCAAAGGCGAGCCGATCGCGTACGTCTGATTCAAAAACGTCAGCTCACCGCGGCGGATCGCGTCCGCATCCATCGAGGCCTGTGGCGGCGGCAGGAAATCCGTCACCGGCGACCACGCGGGCTCCATCTGCTCGGGCGTCTGCTTATCGGCCCACTTCGCCAGCCGGTCCCCGCCCAGCGACCGCAGACGCAGACGCAACTGGCCGATGATCTGTCTCGACGACAGGTGCCGGACCGTGCGCAGCAGACGCGGAATCGAGCGGGTCGAGCGGGGCACGGCGTTCCATCTACAGGCCAGCAAACCCAGGGCGGCATCCCGCCACAACAGAGCCACTATGATACCCCCCGCCCCCGGAATAGACCTGGAACGAACCGGAACGCCAGAGACAGATTCTCCTTTCACGAGTGTCTCTCGACTTGAACCCGCAACCGCATGAAGCGACTCTTCGACATCCTGGTCGGCCTGCTGCTGCTCGCGGTCTTCGCGCTGCCGATGCTCGCGTGTATCGTCGTCCTGCGCTTCACCGGCGAGGGCAACGTCTTCTTCCTCCAGGACCGCGTGGGCAAGAACGGCGAGCTGTTCAAGGTCTTCAAGTTCGTCACCATGGCTGTCGGCAGCGAGAACAAGGGCACCAACGACATCACGATCCGCAACGACCCGCGCGTCCTGCCCGTCGGCCGGTTCCTGCGCATGGCCAAGCTCAACGAGCTGCCGCAGGTCCTCAACGTCCTCAAGGGCGACATGTCCATCGTCGGCTGGCGCCCGCTCATGCCCCGCGGCTTCGGCGACTACCCCGAGCACGTCAAGGAGAACATCGTCAAGGCCAACCCCGGGCTCACCAGCATCGGCTCGATCGTCTTCCGCGACGAGGAGGCGATCATCACCGAGGCCGGCGAGCAGGGCAAGGACCTCATCGCCGCGTACCGCGACGACATCCTGCCGTACAAGGGCGCGGTCGAGCTGTGGTACAACGACCGACGGTCGACGCTGAGCGACCTGAAGATCATCTTTCTCACGGCGTACGCGATCGTCTCGCCGGGCAACAGCCTGGTCTACAAGTGGTTCAAGGGCCTGCCCGAACCCGAGAGCCCGCTGGTCCGTAAGCACACGGGCTTTGATGCGGCGCATCCCGGTCATGCCCGGCCCTGATTCCTGCCGATGTCAACCGTGTGATGGCACAGCCCGAGAAAGAGATCGTCGTGTATGGCGCCGGCGGGCATGCCCGCGTTCTGATCGATGTGCTGCGCCTCAATAACGCCGATTTCAGGGGCAAAGTTGTAGACGATGACCCGAGTCTGCACGGCCGATCATCGGACGGGTTTGTCATCCTGCCCGCGACAGAATTGACCGACCCCGTGAGTTGCCGCCTCGCGAACGCGGTCGGGTCGGCGGGCCTGCCCGGATCCCGCCAAGCGGTCTTCCAACAGATGAGGGCGAAGGGTTTCGCGTTCGCGGTCGTCACACACCCCTCGGCGGTCGTTGCGTCGAACGCAACGATCGGTGAAGGCGCCCAACTGATGGCGGGGAGCATCGTCCAGCCCGGTGCCGAGATCGGGGCCAATACCCTCATCAACACCCGCGTCTCGGTCGACCACGACTGCGTCATCGGCGACCACTGCCACCTCGCGCCCGGCGTCACGCTCAGCGGCAACGTCACCGTCGGCAACGGCTGCCACCTCGGCACTGGCGCGGTCGTCATCCAGGGCGTGACGATCGGCGAAGGCTCGTTCGTCGCCGCCGGCGCGGTCGTCACGAACGACCTGCCGCCGGGCTCGGCTGTCCGCGGGGTTCCCGCTCGACCGTTTGGAGGCCAAGCCTGAACCGCGCGCGACTGGCCTACGAACTGATCAGGACCCACGGCGTCGGCTGGGCCGCGTACCGCGTGCGCAACGCGATCCAGCACAAACTGGGCACACTCGAACGCAGGCTGCCGATCACGGGCTGGGATGAGGTTCACATCGATCCGGAGATCGTGAACAACTGGCGTGAGCGCTGTGGATCGTTCCTCTTCTCTAGTGCCGACCGCGGAGCTTATGCCCCTATCCTGCGCTGCTTCGATGATGCATCCTTCGATTGGGGTGCGCGCGTCGAACAGGTCGCGGCGGGCAAACTCAGCTACTTCTCCAATGAACCGGTCGAGGCCGGCTTCCCGCCGAGGTGGAACGACAACCTGCTTGAAGGCAGGTCCGGCCCGCCGTTGGTTCATTTTTCGAAGATCGACGAGTTCGGCTGCGGCGATGTGAAGTGCATCTGGGAGCCCAGCCGGTTCGGCTTCGCTTACGACCTGGTCCGCGCGTACTGGCGGACGGGCAACGAGCGCGCCGCCGAGGTCTTCTGGACGCTCGCCGAGGACTGGCTGGAACACAACCCGCCGAACCGCGGGGTCAATTGGAAGTGCGGCCAAGAGTCGACCTTCCGCGCGATGGCGTGGTGTTTTGCGCTCTGGGGGTTTGCCGATTGTTCGGCGACAACACCCGAGCGCGTCCTCAAGGCGATCAGGCTCGGGCACGCCACCGGCCGACGCGTCGAGGCCCACCTCGGCTACGCGCTCAGCCAGCGCAACAACCACGGCATCAGCGAGGCGATGGGCCTTTTCACGATCGGCCTGCTGTTCCCCTTCTTCGAAGAGAGCAAGCGTTGGGCCACGCTCGGCCGGAAACACCTGGAATCCCAGGCCCGAACACTCATCTACGACGACGGCGGATTCGCCCAACACTCGGCGAACTACCACCGGGTCATGCTGCACGACTACCTGTACGCGATCCGGATCGGCGAATTAAACGATGCGCCGCTGAGCGGAGCGCTGCGCAAGTGTGTCGCCCGCGCGGGCACGTTCCTCGATTCGATCACCGACCGCGCCACCGGATGCTGCCCGCGTTACGGCCAGGACGATGGCGCGCACGTCCTCCCGCTCGCGAATACGGCGTATGACGACGTGCGCCCGGTCGTGCAGGCGACGGCAGCGGTCTGCGGGGACGGTGAGCTCCCGTTTGAACATGGTGTCTGGGACGAACTGTCGTTCTGGCTCTGCGGTGACGAGCCCATCCAACGCGGTGTTTCCGACGAAACGGGTTTGGAGGACGTGAACAACTGGGCAGCCGGCTGCGACGCGTTCCACAACAAGCACGGCATGGCGATGCTCCGCGCCCAGCGCTACAAGCACCGCCCATCGCAGCTCGATCAGCTGCACGTGGATATCCGGTGGAAGGGGGTGAATGTCGCGCTCGACCCCGGCACCTACAGCTACAACGCGGAGAACGAATGGGCGGGCATCCCGCTGAGCAAGACCGCGGCGCACAACACGGTGATGGTCGAGGGCAAGGAGCAGGCCGAGCAGGCCGGCAGCCGGTTTATCTTCTTGCCCTGGCCGCAGGTGCGGCGGGGTGTGTTTGATCTGCTCAGCCAGAGCGAGGACCACTCGGTTGGGATGATCGCTATGCGCGGGCCCGACCGCCGACACCACCGGCAGCTGATCCGTTTGGGCGATGAGGTCTTTGTGGTGCTCGATGATCTTGGGGTATCGGCCGACGCCTTGCCCAGCACGCTGCACTGGCACCTGGCCGATGCGCCTTATGTGTTCGATGCGTCCACCGGCCGGCTCGAGCTGGACTACGAACCCGGGCGATACCGCGCGTTCTTCGGCGTGCTCGACGGCGGGTTGAGCTTCGACCTGGAGCGTGCTGTCGAGGGCAGCTACGTCGGCTGGTACGCCCCGCGGTACATGCTCGCCGAGCCGGCGCTCTGGCTCACCGCCGCCACCGGGCCGGGGCCGAGCAGGCTCTTCAGCGTGTTCGGGCCCGATGGGCTGCATGTGCAACCAGCAGACAGCGGGCTGCGCATCGTGTTCAATAACCGCTCGATCACGCTGACCGCTGAGGATTGGCCGGCATCAATGGGCGGTCCGAACGACGCGGTCGATCGCTACGCGAAACAATGGAGCCGGTAAACCGCTTTGCGATTCCTATTGATCCATCAGATCTTCCTCTCGTCCAAGGACGGCGGCGGCACGCGGCACTTCGAGTTCGCGCGCTACGCCGCCAACCACGGCCACGACTTTGTAGTCATCGCGTCGGATGTCAGCTACTTGGATGGCAGGCGGATCGAGACGGATGGCCGGCCGGAGATGATCGAGGGGATCGAGGTCCGCCGGACGCGGACGCTGAATGTCATCAACAAGGGGTTCATCTGGCGGGTAGTCGCGTTTTTGGGCTTCATGGTCAGCTCGGTGTTCAAGGCGCTGGGTGCGGGGAGGGTCGATGTCGTGATGGGCACGAGCCCGCCGATCTTCCAGGCGGCGTCGGCCTGGTTGGTGTCGTTTCTCCGCCGCAAGCCGTTCCTATTGGAGGTCCGCGACCTCTGGCCGGACTTTGCGGTGGACATGGGCGTGATCAAGAACCCGGTGATCATCCGGCTTGCCAAGCGTGTGGAGCTTTTTCTGTACGCGCGGGCGGCGCACATCCTCGTGAACTCGCCCGCGTTCCGGGAGTACATGATCGACAAGCACAGGGTGAACCCCGACAAGATCACGCTGATCCCCAACGGCGTGGACCCGGCGATGTTCGACCCGGGCGACAAGGGCGAACCGGTCCGAGAGGAGTTCGGCCTGCAGGGCAAGTTCATCGTCACCTACGCCGGCGCAATGGGCCCGGCGAACGATATCCCGACAATCATCCGCGCCGCCGAGTTGATGAAAGACGACGAGCGCATCCACTTCCTCCTGGTCGGCGACGGCAAGGACCGCGGCAAGGCGGAGGCGCTCAGGGACGAGCTCGGGTTAACGAACGTGACCTTCGCGGGCCTGCGCAGCAAGGCTCAGATGAAGGCGGTGCTCGGCGCGACCGACGCGTGCCTGGCGACGCTGATGCCGATCCCGATGTTCAAGACGGTGTACCCCAACAAGATCTTCGACTATCTCGCCGCGGGCCGGCCGGTCGTGCTGGGGATCGACGGTGTGATCCGCGAGGTCGTCGAGTCGGCACAGGCCGGCCGGTTCGTCGAGCCGGGCAGGCCCGATGCGATCGTTGAAGCCGTGCGTGCGTTTGCGGCCGACCCGGACGCGTGCGCCGCGATGGGCCGAAGCGGGAGGGCGTATGTCGAACAGCACTTCAACCGGATCGATCACGCCAGGGCGTTTGTGGAGCTGCTTGAGCGGGTTGCCTCACCGCGTCGCGGGTGACGCGCAGCGTCCCGTTTCGAGCTTTGCGGCGAGGTTTATACAACAGGCGGTATGCACGGGACGCTGCGCGTCACCCGCGGCACGTTGTGAATACGGCGTTTAGATGCCGAGCTGTTCGAGCACCGCCTCGTTGTTGGCGAACGATTCGAAGACGGGAACACCGCCCGCGTCTCGGAGCTGATCGACGCTGTACCGCCCGGTCGCGACACTGATGCAGCGGCAGCCGCTGGCGTTGGCGCACTGGATATCACGCGGGGTATCGCCGAGGATAAAGGTGTGCTGTGGGGCGATCGGTTGGCCTGCGTGCGCTGTGGCGCGCTCAAGCGCGACGCGTGGCAATTCGTCGCGGTGCTCGCCGTCCTCAGCGCAGACGATGACAGGGAAGCGTTCCAAACCCAGGCCGGACATCGTCAGCTTCAGCTCGGTCGCCTTGCGGAAGTTGCCGGTGAGGACGCCGAGCACGACATCGCCTCGCCCGGCCGCGCGTTCGTGCAGCTGCTCGACCAGCGACGGGATGCCCGGCATGAGCGTGATGTCTTCTGGGCGGTTATTCAGCTCGCGCTCGAGCGCGTCGAGGTAGGCGGCTTCATACTGTTGACGCTGCTCGGTTGTCTCTTCGATGCCGTTGTCCGCGGCGAGCTTCGCAAAGATCTGCTGGTCGAGCGTGCCGGCGGTGATCGGGTGGAACTCGAACGACGGGCCGAAGACGAGCTCGCCGGCATGCTTCATGCAGCGGCTGGACATGCCCTTGGTGATCATCAGCGTGCCGTCGATGTCGAACAGCACGAGCCGGATCGCGTTGCTGGTCGCGGGTGTATCACGCATCGGTGCCGATCTTCGAGGCGTCTACAAACACCGCCTCGTCGTAGCGGAGCATCGCGAGGTTGTCACGCCATCCGTTCGGCGTCGCGGTAGAGGCCCGGCCGAGGCAGTCCTCGACCAGCCAACGGGTCATCGGCGCGCCGGCGGCCTCGGTGAGCGGGTAGCCCCCGCCGAAGCGCGGGTTGATCTCGATCACGGCCATGTCCTGGGTGTCGGGGTCGAGGAAGGCCTGCACGTTGATCACGCCGAAGGCCTCGGGCAGCTCGTCAGCGACCTTCATCACCAGGGCCTGCAGCGCGTTATGTCGGACGGTGACGCCCTTGCTGACCTCGCCGGCGCGGGTCTCGAGGCGCTTGCGCGGCACGGCGCAGCGGGGTTGGCCGGCGCGGTCGATGTAGACGTCGACGGTGTGCTCGATACCCGGAACGATCGACTCGACGACCATCTCGGTGGGCTGATCCAGCGTCGTGAGTACATCATGGTTCGTGATGTGTTGCAGCCCGATGGACGAGCTGCCGCGCGCGGGCTTGACGATCAGCGGCGTCGGCCAGTCGGCGGGGTGGGCGAGCGCCTCGGCGACGGTGGTCTGCCTGGGCGTGGGCAGGCCGAGTTCATTCAGCCAGGCGTGGGTCTGCTCTTTGTCTCCGCCGATCTCGATGGCGCGCGGCGAAGCGACCGCGACGGTCGTGCCGATGTCGGCGAACCGCCGGCGTGCCTCGGCGTACAAAGGGAGTTCGGGGTCGATCGTCGGGACGACCAGCCGGACGCGTTCGCGCTCGCACAGCGTGAGCATGTCGTCGATGAACGTGCCGGTCTTGAACAGCGGGGCGGTGAAGCGGCGGTCTGCGGCGTGGCTGGCGGGCGAGCTGAAGTTCAGGTCGGCGGCGAAGACCTGGCCGTTGACATCGAGGCCGCGCAGCGCTTGTCTAAACGCGTTGACCAGCCCGACGCGCCGGCCGGCACACGAGACAAGGATGTTGAAGTCGTCGGCCATGGCTTGCAAATCTATCGGCCGACGAAACGCGAACCCGCGGGCCGGTCGGGTCGATAAGGTAGCATACCCGCCCGTTTTCCCGGGTAGACCGCCACGCAGCACACTTCCCGGACCCAGGCATGACCCAGCCCATCCCCGCGCAGCACGACGCCGAGGCGAGCCGCCCGCTGCTGTGGTTATCGGCCCGGTGGATCGGTGTCTTCACCGCGGCGCTCGTGCTGTTTGGCCTGACCGCGGCGCGGACGATCCAGTGGCAGGACTACGGCCAGTTCACGCTGCGTATCGTCGAGGGTGAGCTGTTCAACGAGCTCGGGCTGGCGCTTGCGCACCCGCTGCACTTCTGGCTCGGGCAGTTGGCGATCAAGGTCCTGCCGGTCGAGCCGGCGCACGCGGTTGCGCTGGTCAGCGCGATCGCCGGCGCGGTGACGGTCGCCAACGTGTCCGGCTGCGTGTTCTCGGTGACCCGGCGTTGGGACGCGGGCGTGATTGCCGCGGTGTCGCTGGCGGTGGCCAACACGTTCTGGCGGATGAGCACGATGCCCGAGTGCTACACCGTGACGACGGCGCTCTTGAGCGCCGAGCTGTGGTGCCTGGCGCTGTTCCTGCGCCCCCCGGAATCTCCGGAACCTCAACAGCGCTCAAAGCAAATGCCGGGGGCGCTCTGGCTGGTCGCCGCGTTCTTCTTCAACGGCCTGGGCCTGACCAACCACAACCTCGCGCTCTTGACCGGGCCGATCCTCGGCGTTGTGCTGCTGCGGGCGTTGATCACGCACCGGATCTGCGTGCCGCGCAGCATGCTGGCGGTCTTTGCGTGGTTTGTCGGCGCCTCGCCTTACCTGGCGATGGTGATGATCGAAGCGGTGACTCATAATGATCTTCCGGGGGCGGTCCGCTCGGCGCTGTTCGGCAACGTCTATTCGGACAACGTCATGAACGCCAGCCCGTCGCTCAAACTCATGGCGATCAGCACCGCGTTTACCGGGCTGAGCTTCTTCAACCTGGCCCTGCCGCTCGCCGCGGTCGGCCTGTGGCGCGTGGTCCGTGACCGCGATCGGCGGGGGCTCTGGCTCGCCTGGGCCGCGGCGCTGGTGATCCACCTGCTGTTCGTGCTGCGCTACAACGTGATCGACCAGCACACGTTCCTGCTGCCGGCGTACACGCTGATCGCGCTGTTCGCCGGCGTGGGGTTCGCGGCGGCTATTCAAAGCAAGCCCGAACGCACGGGCCGACGGCTGTTTGTTGTTGCGCTCGCGCTGGCCCTGCTCGCGCCGGCGGTGTACCTCGGCGTCGCCTGGGCCGCGCGGTCCAGCGGGGCGCTCGGCGACTTCGCCCGCAACAAGCCCTACCGGGATGATTACCGCTACCTGTTCGTGCCCTGGGGCGCGGGCGAAACCTCGGCGCAGCAGATGGCCGACCACGCGCTGCGTCTGTCCGGCGATGGCGGGGTCGTGATCGTCGCGGACACGATGGCGCGCTTCGCGGTGAGCTACCGCTCGATGCAGGCCGGCGGCGAGGTCGTTGTGTATCAGACCGCACGCACGGAAGGGGACCCGCCCTGGTCGGACTGGGCCGGTCGACCGGTCGTGTTTGTCCCCGCCGGCGAAGGCGATGCGCCGATCGATCCGCCCGCGAACATGCGCTGGCGTGAAGATGCGCCGATCTACATCCTCGAAGCGAGCCCGGGCGTATCAAGCGGGGAGGCCGAGCCCCGATGAGACCGACACGCCAAACCCTCTCCGGCTGGGGCAACCACCCGCGCGTGCCGTGCGCGGTTTATGCCCCGGACCGCGCGGCGCGCTTGTCGGCGTTGGTGTCGCAAGATGTCGAGCATGCGCTCATCGCCCGCGGGCTGGGGCGCAGCTACGGCGACGCGGCGACCAACCACGACGCCGGCGTTGTCGACTGCACCGGGCTGGACCGGTTCATCGCGTTCGATGAATCGACGGGCACGCTGACCGCCGAGGCGGGCGTGAGCTACGCGGACCTGATCGATGTGCTGCTGCCCCGCGGCTGGTTCCCGCTGGTCACGCCGGGCACGAAGTTTGTCACGCTCGGCGGGGCGATCGCCGCGGATGTGCACGGCAAGAACCACCATCGCGACGGGTCGTTCAACGCCTGTGTCGAGTCGTTCACGCTGCTGACGCCGACCGGCGAGCTGCTCGACTGCTCACGCGGCAGCAACGCGGATGTCTTCTGGGCTACGCTCGGCGGGATGGGCCTGACCGGTTTCATCCAGGCCGCGACGATCAAGCTGCGCAGGGTCAAATCGCCGTACATGAACGTGACGACGACGCGCGTCAAGAACCTCGACGCGATGCTCGATCACTTCACGAAGACCGATCATGATTTCACGTACTCGGTCGCGTGGATCGATTGCCTGGCGAAGGGCGCGGCGCTCGGCCGTGGTGTTGTTTTACAAGGCGAGCACGCCGAGCCGGAATCGGGCCGCAACACGCTGCCGCGCAAGCGCAGCAAGACCGTGCCGTTCGATTTCCCCGGTTTCGCGCTCAACCCGCTGAGCGTGCGCGCGTTCAACGGCTTGTACTACGCGACCCACGGCAGCGGCGCCGCCCGCGAGGACATCAACACTTATTTCTACCCGCTCGAC
This sequence comes from Phycisphaeraceae bacterium, assembly GCA_028280965.1. Taxonomy (GTDB): domain Bacteria; phylum Planctomycetota; class Phycisphaerae; order Phycisphaerales; family Phycisphaeraceae; genus JAHQVV01. The sequence goes on along the minus strand of JANQKT010000115.1, from coordinate 41,384 downwards.
ACGGTTCATCATTGGAACCGTATCTACGGCAGACGCGGCTTCGTGCAGTACCAGCCGGTGTTCCCGCAATGCGATGGCGACCAAGGCGTGCGCGCGGTGATCGAAAAACTGGTTGACGCCAAGCGGTCGAGCTTCCTCGCGGTCCTCAAACAGATGGGCGGGCACGAGGCGGGCCCGCTGGGTTTCCCGATGAAGGGCCTGACGCTGGCGGTTGATCTGCCGCGGGCCCCCGGAATAGAGGCGTTCCTGAGTGAACTGGATCGGTTGGTGCTGGAGCACGGCGGGCGTGTCTACCTCGCCAAGGACGGTAGCATGTCGGCGGACACGTTCCGGCAGATGTACCCGCGGCTGGATGAGTTCAAGGCGGTCAAAGAGCGCCTCGATCCGCAAGGTGTGTTGTCATCCGACCAGTCACGGCGTTTGGGGATCACGGAGCAGGCATGACGCAGAACCCACGTAATGCTGAACAAGTCCTGATCACCGGTGCGACGTCCGGTATCGCCCGTGCGATAGCAGGTATGTACGCCAAGCGTGGTGTGGGCAGGCTTATCCTCGCTGGGCGTGATACCGAAGCACTCGAGCAGGACGCAGCGAATCTACGCACGCGGCACAACGCCGAGGTTGAAGTATGCAAGTTCGACGCGTCGCAGCCCGAGACGTGCGGCGTACTGCAGAATGGGCTTGAGCAGATCGATGTCGCTGTCCTGTGCCACGGCGTGATGCTGGGTAATGAACAGGCGATCACCGACCCCGACGCGCACCGGGGCATGATCGCGGTCAATTACACCTCGTATACGCTGCTTGCAGAGAAACTCGCCGGGATAATGATCGGCGCCTCTGGCGGCGTGATCGCGGTGCTGTCCTCCGTCGCCGGCGACCGCGGCCGCGGCACAAACTACTGCTACGGCGCGACCAAGGCGGCGCTGACCGCCTACGCGGACGGCCTGCGTGGGCGCATGCATGGCACCGGCGTCCACGTCGTTACCGTCAAGCCCGGCCCGGTCAGGACCGCGATGACCGCGGGCATGGACGGCTACGAGAAGATGGCGGACCCCGATCAGGTCGCCAAGCAGATCGTCAAAGCGATCGATAGACGCAAAGACATCCTCTACACACCAGGCAAATGGCGGTGGATCATGGCCATCATCCGCGCGATCCCCGAAACGATCTTCAAACGCCTGACGATCTGATCCACGCACGTTTAGCCGGCGACGCGCGGCATCCCGTTCCGCCACCACCGCATCACGCCGCGACCATCGCAGACAGGATCACCAGCAGCCCGATGATGTACGACACCCGGTCGGTCAGCGCAAACAGCAGCGGGTCGTCACGCATCGTTCGGCGGTGCGCCTTGAGCCACAGCCGCCCGACCCAGTAAAGCATCAGCGGGCAGACCAGCCACAGCGCCTCGGGTGTCTCGTACAGACGGGCGACCTTGTCGGAGTTGATGTACAGCGCGAGCACCAGCACGCCGAGCATCCCCGCGCCTATGCCCATGACACTGATCAGGCCCTGGTCGTCAACGCTGTAACTCCGGCCCGCGGCGCCGCTGCGCCCCTCCGAAGCGAGCAGGCGCAGCTCGGCGTAACGCTTGGCCAGGGCGATCGACAGGAACAGGAACAGCGCCAGCGCCAGCATCCACTCGGAAACAGGCGTCGAGGTCGCCAGGCCGCCGGCGATGACACGCAGCGTATAAAGGCATGCGAGCCAGACGACATCAAGGATCGCCTTGTTTTTCACCGCGAACGAGTACAGCCACGCCGTGGCGGTGTATGCCAACAGCGCCCACACAAAGCCCAGCGGCAGCAGCACCAGCGAGCCAACGACAGCGCTACAAACCAGCAGAGGCGCGGCGAGCGCACCGATCTTCACCGGCAGCCGTCCCGCCGCCATCGGGCGGTTGCGCTTGGTCGGGTGTAGCCGGTCGGCGCGCAGGTCCAGCAGGTCGTTGACCAGATACACCGCCGAGGCGCACAGGCCGAAGGCGATGAACGCGACCAGGAACTCGAACCAGTGGGCCCGCTCGCCCGCCTCCTGCGCGGCGAGGAACGGCACGGCCAGCAGCAGGTTCTTGCTCCACTGGTGCGGCCGGCCGGCGCGGACCAGTTCAACGAGTGTGCCGCTGCGGCGCGGGACCAACTCGATCACCTCGTGTTGAGGGCTCGCCCGCTTAGCAACACCCGTGTCAACATCAACCAGGTACGCCGTGTACGCCCCGGCCCATACGGCCAAGTCCGCCGAGTGATCGCCGATGTAGTCAAACGCTTCGCCCCAGCCGCGTTCGCTCAACAGCGCGCGGATCGCTTCGAGCTTGCCGGTGCCTTTGCGGTTGGTGCTGTCCGTGGTTGCGATGACCGCATCAAACAAACCGAGGTGCGCCGCGACGGCGTCGACGGTCGAGGCGTGGCTCGCGCTGGCGAGCACGACCGGCCGGCCTGTTTCTTTAGCCTCACGGGCCAGGGCGAGCACCGCTTCGCGGTAGGGCAGCGCCGCCGGGTCGAGCTCGATTAAGTCACCGACCGCCGCCTTGAACCCCGTGCGCCCGCGCGCGAGCGCGCCCGCCGCCTGGAGCAGCCGGGCGGGCTTGCGCCCGGCGATCTCCAGCAGCTGCTCATGCAGCGTGTCCGTCGCCACCAGCGTCCCGTCGAGATCGACGATCAGCGGGCGCGCGGCGGCATCAGTCGGGTTGGGCTTGGGTGCGTCGGCCATGCGGTCGGGGGCAGGATATACCAGCACCATCGGCACGACCGGCGGGCGCCTTGGGCTCGCTGGTTATCGGGCGGATGCAGGCAATCGGGAGTAGGCAGCAGGGAGTCGGGAAAGCAAGCCCAGTTGATTCGTGTGGTTTGTTTTTTCCGACCTCCTATTCCCTATTCCAGATACCCGACCTTCTACATACAAAAAGCGGCCGACCGCCACGAAACGCGACGGCCGGCCTGGGGTGGCATCTTCAATTGTCCAATCCATGCCCATGGCGTTCCGGCCCGGCGGAATGCCGTGGGACTTAACTTCCAGAGGCTACAACGCGTCGTTGTCCTTCTCGCCCGTGCGGACGCGGACGACGCTCTGGAGCCCGTAGACGAACACCTTGCCGTCGCCGACGTTCCCGGTGTTCGCCGCGCCGGTGATGGCACTGACGGCCTTGTCCACGTCCTCGCTCTTGACCGCGACCTTCAGGAGGATCTTGGGCACAAAGCCCACATCCATCCGCCCGCCGCGGTACCGCTCGGTGTGGCCCTTCTGCCGGCCGAACCCCTTCACCTCGCTGGCCGTGCACCCGACGATGCCGACCTCCGAGAGCTTGGCCTTCACCGCTTCGAGCGCCGAGGGCTTGATGACTGCTTCGATCATATGCATGGGTGGTATTCCCTTTGTTTCTTTGTAGTTTCAAGTCGTGTGTCCCGGGCCGCTGGTTGTCCGGCCCGTACTGGCGGCACGGTGTGCCGCACATCGGTTCCAAGCATCCACGCGTTGCGAGCCTTAGATCTCGCGGGCGTGGTAGCTCTTGATGAACGTCTGGCTGAAGTCCGGGTAAGCCGACATGTCGTGCTCGCCCAGGTCCAGGCCCTCGACCTCTTCGTGCTCGCTGACGCGTAGGCCCATCGCGGCCTTGAGGCCGCTGAAGATCACCAGCGCGGCTACGAACGCGAAGCCACAACCCGCGGCGGCACCGATCGCCTGGGTGACGAGCTGTGCACCGCCCGCGGTTTCGCCGGCCGCGTCGCCGTAGATCGCTGAGGCGAACAAGCCGTTGACGCCCCACAGGCCGCAGCAGAGCGTGCCATAGATGCCGACGACGCCGTGGACCGAGATCGCACCAACCGGGTCATCGATCTTGAGTTTGTCGAGGGTGATAACGGAGAAGTAGACGATCACGCCGGAGACGCCGCCGACCAGGACAAGCGCCTCGACCCAACTCGGCGAGTCAGGCCCAGCGGTGATACCAACCAGGCCGGCGAGGATGCCGTTCAGGCCCATCGACAGGTCGGGCTTGCCGCCGAGGATCCATGAGAGGACCGCAGCAGCGATGCCGCCGCCGCATGCGCCCATGGTGGTGGTGACCAGGACGTACGAGACGCCGCCGGGATCGGCGGACAACTCGGAGCCTCCGTTGAAGCCGAACCAGCCGAACCAAAGCAGGAACACGCCGATCGTGGCAAGCGGCATCGAGTGGCCGGGGATCGGCTGAACGGTGCCGTCCTTGGCGTACTTGCCAAGCCTCGGGCCAAGCACCAGTGCGCCAGCCAGAGCGCCGGCACCGCCGACACCGTGAACCAGGGTCGAACCTGCGAAGTCGGCAAAGCCCATTCCAGCCAGCCAACCGCCGCCCCAGTGCCAAGAGCCGACGATGCAGTAGATCACACCCGCGAATGGGATACAGAACAGCAGGAACGGTAGCAGCTTGATTCGGCCGGCCACAGCACCCGAAACGATCGTGCAGCAGGTCGCAGCGAACATGGCTTGGAAGAAGAAGTCGGTCCAGACGGTGTAGCCGGTGTTGTAGTCCGGCCCGGTTGCGGCCTCGCCGAAGTAGTAACCGCCGCCCCCACCGATCCCCACGCCAAATGCAAAAACGCCTTCCACAATCCAGCTTCCGGGGTACATAATGATCCAGCCGCAGACCGCGTACATGACGATGCCGATCATGACAATCATCATGTTTTTGAACAGGATGTTGACCGTGTTCTTAGCGCGTGTCAGGCCCGACTCTACGCAGGCAAAGCCCAGGTGCATGATGAATACCAGCATGCCGGCGATCATGATCCAGAGGTTGTTGGACTGGAAATCGTCGAGGTTCTGGCGCACCACGCCGAATGCGTTGTCGCCTTCCGCGGCTTCGTAGTAGACTTCGTCTGCCGCGTAGTACGGGATGCTCGCGTTGATGATGTTCGCGAGATATGCCGCCTGTTCTTCGCTCATCGCGTCGTCTAGTACGCCCGCGAGCGTGAGCGCTTGCTCCGCGCTCAGTTCAGGCTCTTCGCCAACTAGCAGTGTTGCGATCGCCTCGCCGCCATCCTCTTCCACGAGGGCTTTGGCCTGATCCTCATCAAGCTCAAACTTGACAGGTGTCGCCTCATCCTCGGGGGTTGCTTCTTCAGCCCACGCCGACGACGGGGCATTAATCGACGCGACAAGCGTCAGCCCCAGCAACAGCATGAGCAGGGATCGTCCGATCCCAAAACGTTTCTCTGGCATCTAAGTGTGCTCCTGACTGGCGAGCGGTTGAGATACAGGCCGTCCGGCTCGCCACCCCTCGGCCGGCCCGTCAATAACCCGTCCAACCCAACGCTCAGGCACACGCCCGCGGGTCAGCCGGTCCTGGTCTGAGCGGCGACCACATCGCCGCCCGGTGAGTCACGGTCCGGGCGTCCCTGCCCAGCCCTGCCTGGCCGTGTCCTTGGCCCGGCCCAGCCCCGGTCGCTCGCGCGAGATCAAAGCCCAAAAAGGTGAGCGCCCTCTCGGACGCCCACCTCTCGCCCCCACGACCGCCGTGGGGGTGGCCTGCTTCAAGTCTTGCGGGCGGGCCGGTGTCGATCCGAGCCCGGCCGGCCCGCGAGACAAAGAACACAATTCAAGGGCCGTGCCAGACCGGCTTATTCTCAGGCAGCCAGCGATTCCAACACCCTTCAACGAGCCTAAGTATGTCGTAAAGAATTTTATTAAAACAACTTAAAGTTATTATTGGCAATGCCTTTCCTTTTGAAAGGAGGCGGTTTTTCAAGCAAAAAAAATCTGAATTGCAGAAATATAGTGCACGATGATTGTATTAGCCTAATAATTAGGCAAATAATCCATCTTGAGAATGATGTTCCGATTTGCACCGCACGCTGTAGAATGCGGTGCTCCTCTTCCAGACAGACAAGGAAATCTGATGCGCCGATCCGTCTCCGTGTCTCAACATGCTGTCCTGGCGTCCGCCTTGCTGCTCCTGCTCGTGATTGCGCCAACGCGCGGGGCTCAGGAACAGGCCGCGCCGCCCCTGGTGTTGGACCTGCAGCGTCTGCTCTTCGAGACGGACCGCCGGGACATCCAGGACCCCGTCTGGGAGCTGACACCCGCCGTCGGCAAGCAGTTCGTCTTGGTGCCGTTCACCGTCAACCCGGTGGAGCGCAAGACCGAGATCGCCCGCCCGCCGATCAACCTGCGTGGCGGGCGTTTCATCGGTTTCATGGTCCCCGAGCCGACCGATCAAGGCGCATCGTTCGAGTCCCCGATCGACTTCGCGATGTTCACCGATCAGACGCCCGGCGCGCTCGACCGGCTCTTGTTTACCCCCAGCGAAGAGGAAGGCTGGCAAGACGGACCGGGCTTCTTCGACCCTTCGTTTTCGGATGACGAGTTTTCCGACGAGGGATTTCCCGACCCCGGCGGCTTCGACATCGATGACCCGGACGGGTTTGGCGAAGAAGCTTTCTCCGCCAAGCCGCCACGCCTGGCGAAGAAGATCTACTTAGAAGCCGACGGCAGCGTGCGCTGGGGCATGGAGCGCTCGATCGCCTCGGCCGAACTGCGCCCCGGCAGCGAGCAGAACCTCTACCCGTTCAAGCTCGACTCGGCGATGCTGCGCGAGAAAGAACCGCCCCGCGCTGAGCGACTGACTCGTAACGATGGGGAGAGCTCGCGCGAGTTCGCCGAGCGCCGCCGGCAGCAGCAGCGCGAGCACCGCGCCAAGGTCGATGAGTTCCGCGCGTTGCGAGACGCGTTGCGTGAGCTGCCCGAGCAGTTCAGCGAGCCGTCGCCCGCGGTGATCTACGCGGTGGTCGAGGTGCGCGAGGGCGAGGGGCTGTCGCTGCAGGGCCCGCCGCCGATGCCCTGGAAGCTCGCCGACGCCGACCGCGAGCTGCTGGCCCGTGCCGCGCAGCTGGGCGGTCGAGGCGGCAACGGGCAGCGGCAGGTCATGGCCGGGCTGGGTCGGCTGGCCGGCAGCCGCCACGCGGTGGACGCGCAGGCGGCGGCGCTCGCGGTGCTGAAGGGCGGCTTCGCCGACGCGGTTGAGGAAAATGACCCGAGTTTCCAGCTGATATCAAAGCTGCTCGTGTCGGACGACCCGACCGCCCGGCGGATCGCGGTCTACGCCGTCGCCCGCGCCCAGACCCCGACCCGAGCCACCGCGCGCCTGCTGGAGATCGCCGGGCAGGCCGCAACCGGCGGCGACCGCGAGGTGCTTCGCCTTGCCGCGCTGCGCTCGCTCTTTGCGATCGAGCTGGCCAACGCCGAAGGAACGAACTACCTCGTGCAGCAGGTCAACCTCGCGCTCGCCGACCCCGAGGGCCCCGCCGCATCACGCGTGCTCGAAGAGCTGCTGCGCGCGGTCGGCGGCTCTGGCGCACACGGCGACTTCGAATCGACCAACCGTGTCCGGGTCGTCCTGATCAACCGGCTGAACTTCGCCGCGATCCCCGAGGATCAGACCGACGCGGTCATCGAGGCGGTTCTGCGCCAGGCCCCCGGAAACGATGTCGCCGCGGGCTGGCTGGATGTCAGGCTCCTGCGCAGCGACAACCCGGCGCGTGTCACGCGCACCCTCGAGCTGCTCGGCCGGGCCGAGGTGGTGCCGCCGATCAGCGAGGCGATCGTGCGGGCATTTGAGTCCTTGATCTTTAGCGTGCCCCTGAACGATGAGCCGGCCCCCGATGACGGCACGCTCCGGTTGCCCGGCCGGATCGCGATGGCATCGACCAACCACGGCCTGGCCCGCGCCCTGGAAAGCGCAGAGGCGAATCAGCAAGAGCTGGCCTGGGCGGCGCTGCGGCATTTCCGTGTGACGCCCGCCGAGAACGGGTCGTTCGGAATCAACGGTTCGGACTCGGCGATCAAGGCCTTTGAATCGATCCTCGGCAGGGGGATGGACCTGGACGCGACGCCGGCGACGCTGGTGGATTTTGTCGATAACCACGCGGGCACCGAGGTCGGCGAGGCGGCGGCGCTTGGGATGCTGCGCCTGCTGACCGACCCGGATATCGATCCCGCCGTGGCGAGGCTCGCCGCCGAGCGGATCGTGGGCTCTCGGCTCGCGTTCGAGCAGGTGCTCACCGGGCTCGCGCCAACGCAGCAGCTGACCGTGGTCAACGCGCTCTACACCCAGCTGCGTGGCGATGTCCCGCTGGTCGCCGGCCTGATCGCCGAGCCCGGCGGCGGCCTGTCGCGCTGGTTCGCCCAGCGGCTGGCCGCGGGCGAGTTGCCGACGGGCCGGCAGTGGGCCGCGCAGCTCGGCGGGCCGACGGCCGGCGGCGAACAGCAATTGCTGCGCTGGGCCGCCTCGGAGGACCCGAACACCGCCTCGGCCGCCGCAGCGGCGCTGGCCAGCAACGCCGGGGGCACCGCGGACGACCAGCAGCGCTTCGCTCAGGCCGTGGCCGCGATGACAGATCGGACCGAGGAGTCGGTCGGCCAGGCCTGGTCCGCCCTGCGCACCAGGCTCTACAGCCAGGCGCTCGCAGACGCCGCCGGTTCGTACAAGCTGGTCGTCACGCTGACCGAAACTGATAACGGCTTCAGCGAGTTCGACCTGTCGGGCGGGCAGGGCGGCACGCCGGCCAAGCGTATCGACCTGGGCACCGTCGAGCTCAAGGCCAGCGGCACCTCGATCTCGCTGAGCGCCGCGTCCATCCGCGTCGCGGTCTCGCCCGACCGCCTGGCCATCCGGCTCCAGTCGCTCGCCTCGCTGCGGACGCTCAACAACCCCGGCCTCGCGGGCCTGCCCCTGAGCCAACTCGACCAGCCCCTGGACCTGGTGCCACAGGAAGACGGCGCCTGGACCGGCACGACCCAACTCCCCGACGGGCGGGAGCTCGGCGTCGCGCTCGAGCCGGCGGGGTAAGCACGCCCCGCTATTCGCCGGGCGCGCGCACCGATCGGTAATCGGAATCACTGGCCTCCCGCCGTTTTGCACGGGGTTTTGGTGCGACTCCCGCCTCGCCTATCTCTTCAGCGCCAATGAGATTACTTCCCGAAACGACATAGCGAGCGGCAGCCGGGAACAGTCCCTCTATCAAGAGGGACCGTCCCCTTTTATACCCTCAACTTCTCATCCCGCGCGCACACTACGGCAAGCTCCGCGGTTCCGCAGCGCCGGCCAGCCAGCCTGACCTCCCAGACTCAAGACGACAATCGTTTTCCCTGCACGCCCCGCGCGCCCACGAGTGGCTGGGGCTGAGCAAAGCGAAACCCCGGCTTGCCTCAAGATCAGCAACACGGATGAATCGTCCGGTGTATCACCACATTCCGCCCAGCCACCCGCCGTAACGATGCAGCGAGCGGCAGACGGGGACAGTCCCTCTATCAAGAGGGACTGTCCCCTTGTGTTCCCACATGCGTACCCTGATTAGCATTGGTGCAAACAGTCCGCCGCGATAGACTGGATAGATCGCGACAGAGCCGGCGCGGCTTCGTTTGCTTTCCGTTGAGATGAAAGCGACTCCAACAACACGATTGGCCACCGCGCTGGTGTGCTTTCTGGCTTTCGCCGCAGACACAGCATGTCTTGCGCAGGCCGCGCCGGGTTCTGTCGTCCTGCAGGAACATTCGCCAGCGGCTTATCCCGTCGGCGCGGTGGTTGCGTTTGACAAAGACCGTCCGGGTGAGGGCTACCGGGTCGTGCCCTGGTATGGTGCCGGGACCCACGTTCGGATCCTTGGGGCCGATGCGCATCGTGTGCTGTACCGCCGGTTTGATGGGGACGCGAGCGCTTATGCGGTGAAGGAGGACTCGGGCACGCACCTGTACTTGTACAACGGCGGTTCGCGGGTTGGGCCGGCGTTGCAGCAGCTGGGGCCGGGCCGGGATCAGGTGGCGTTCGCCGTGAGTGATGAGCAATCCGGTTTGATTTCAGTTCAAACGGGCGAGTGGGTGTTGAGCCCGGAGGATTTTCGCGGCGTAGGTTTCCCGATCGGCGGGCGTGTTGTTTGCTGGAAGGACGGCGGCAGGTGGGGGATTTATGATCTCGAAGGGAACCAGATCGGCGTTGATTTCACGTTCCCGCTGGACCCCGAAACGCATCGGCCGGCGTTCACGTCGGATTGCATCGCGATTAATGTTGACGATTCGATTCTGATTATCAATCGGGACGCGGAGGCCGTCACCGAGACCAAAGGGCATGTCGTCGGGCGGTTTGTTAGCGGTCTGGCAAGAGCCACGCCGGGCGGTGAGCGCGGGCTGGTCGGTTATATCGACACGGCCGGCGAATGGGTCGTCGATCCCGCTTACGGGTCGGCGGGGGATTTCAGGGAGGGCCTGGCGCCGGTCAGCCTGGATTCGATCTATTCGGCTGCCTTTGATGGCACCATCTCCAGGAACTCATCGATCAGCCCCCGGAAAGCGGAAGAACTGTTGAAGGATGAAAAGTCCCGGTGGGGTTTTATTGATCGTTCAGGCGACCTGGTGATCCCGATGATCTTTGAGCGCGTTCAATACTTCTCGGAAGGATTGGCAGCGGTGCGGATTGACGGGAAGTGGGGTTACATCAACCGCGAAGGAACCGTTGTCATCCCGCCTGTGTATTCAACTGCGGGCCTGTTTCAGAATGGGTTGGCCTATGTCGTTTTGTCTGAGGCGGGATCGGATCGGCCATTGCTGATCGATGCGGAGGGCGACATTGTTGCGGAATACTAATGCCACGGCCAACCATTGACTCTACCGGCGTTTCTCTGTGAGACCCTGCCTATAGTGGTTTGCTGTCAACGGCCCAAACCCGAACCACGGAGAACCACGATGTCTGAATCCAATGTCCGCATCCACGAGCTGCTCGAATACATCCGCAACGGGCGGATCATGGACGCGATGCGCGAGTTCTACGCCGACAACGTCGTCATGACCGAGCCGGCGTACGGGGACACGGCCGGGCTGGCGGCGAACCTGGAGCGGGAGCAGAAGTTTGTCGATTCGGTGAAGGCGTTCAAGAACTTCGAGGCCGCCGCGGTCGCGGTGGGGGACGGGGTCTCGATATACGAGAACGTCATGGACTGGACGGATGTCAACGACAACGACATCCACGTCGAGCAGGTCGCGGTGCAGCGGTGGGAGGGCGGCAAGATCGTGCACGAGCGGTTTTATTACGCGACCAGCTGAATATCTGCCTGAGCGCACGGTACGCAAGGGGGCAGCCCCTCTCAATAGAGGGGCTGCCCCCGCCTCCGGTGCCGGGTTGTCTTGCATGCGTTCCTTGCGATTCGCGCACAGCGCCCTTCGGGACGCGGTGTGGCACCCGGTGTCCGAACGGCGGGCAGGATGCCCACCCCACCTGGCACGGAAGGGGCTTGTTCGGAAACTTGTTCGGCTGCGATTGCCCCGCGCGGTTTTGCGTGGCATCCTTTCGCGGGCCCGGGTGAACGGCTACCATCTGCCCGTTCTCCGGTGAAAGATGATGGGTGCGGACGCTCTTCATAATTCGGATGATCCCGCGGCTGAGCCGGGCGGGCGGCGGTGGGACCTGCTGCTGGCGGTCTTGCTGTGGACGCCGCTGGTCGGGCTGTACCTGTGGGCGATGGACCGCGTGCCGCTGCAGGACGGCGAGTACCGGACGCTGTACGTGATCCGCGAGTCGCTGCCGGTGCTGATGGAGGACCGGCTGCGGCACGCGCACCAGCCGCTGTATTTTTTGGCCGCGTGGGTCAGCGCGAAGCTGCTGGGGACCGACAGCCTGTGGGCGATGCGGGCGCTGCCGCAGGCGGCGAGCTTTATCGCGCTGGGGTTCCTGTACGCGACCGTGCGGACCATCGCCGGGCGGTACGCGGCGGTGCTGGCGGTCGCGCTGTGCATGCTGTCGGGCACCTACCTCTGGGTCGGGCACAACACCCGACCGGCCGCGTTCCTCGCGCTGTTCGTCATGGCGGCGACGTACTTCATCGTCTCGTCGGGTGACCGGCCGGCGCGCTGGCGGCAGGTGCTGATCGGGGGGTTGGCGCTGCTCGCACTGCTCTCGTACAACGCGGCGATCCCGGTCGTCGCGATCATGCTGGTCGGCGTCTTGTTCGTCGGGCCGGCGCGTTGGCGTCTGTCCGCGGCGCTGCTGATCGCGCTGGCGGTGTTCCTGCCGTGGTTCCTCTATACGAAATCCCTGTACACGGTCGACGACCGGTTGGGGTGGCTGTCTTCCGGCGGGCTGATCCGCTGGCCGAGCGCGGTGTTTGACTACTCGTTCAACCTGAACCTGGTCCCGCTGGCCAGGTCCGGCGCGTTCTGGGCCAAGCCCGTCGTCGCCCTGATCTGGGTGCTGCACCTGGGGGTTGTTGCGTTCGGCCTCTACCGTGCGCGGCGGTTCGGCGTGCTGCTCGGGCTGATGTGGTTCTTCCCGCTGGTCTGCGGGCTGTTCAGCCTGGTCGTGCTGGATGTGAACACGATGGTGATCGAGCGCTACTTCACGATCGCCGCGATGTGCCAGGCGGTCGGGCTGGCGGTCGCGCTGACGTCGCTGCCCTGGGGGGGCGTGTGGGTGCGCGCCGCGTTGTGCGTTCTTGTCTTGGGTGCCGCGGGCGTCGGCATGGCGTTGGAGCTCCGTGAGCCGCCGCCGACGTATGAGATGGACTTCGTGGATTACATCCGCGAAGAGGCGCCGGGCGCGGACATGGTCTACATCGTGCAGCACACGCGGCTGAAGCTGCAGATCGATTACCACCTCGATAATGTTCAGGTGTACATGATGCCGCAGGTGTTTGGCGTCGAGTCGAACCGCGAGGCGACGAAGTACGGCAACCCGCCGGTCGAGATCGGTGTGCCGATGTCGCCGATGCCGCACGCGGGCGCGGACGAGCTGGTGGTCGTGGAGTACCGCCGGGAGCTTGATCTGGACCCGGAGACGGCGCGTCGGCCGGCGACGCAGGCGCTGCGGGACAGCTTCGATGAGCTGGTGGCGTCTTATGAAGACGTCGAGGTCGTGGAGCTGCCCAGCGGGCGGGTGTACCACCTTCGGCGTTAGAGCTTCTTGTTTTATTGCCTGTCACGGTTTGGGCTCCTTCTCCCTGATAGGGAGAAGGCGGGGGATGAGGGTTGGGCGTCAAGCAGACCGCGGCTTCGTCTTTTCTTTCATAGTGGATACCACGCTGGACCCTCACCCCAACCCTCTCCCTGGAAGGGAGAGGGGGCAAAGGCAAGCTCTTCCAAGAAGGACAAGCTGCTTTATCCGCTGTCTGGATCGCATTTATTCTTGCTCGGCCTGGGTTTGCGGTTTAGTCTTCACCTGTCCGTGCACGCCGTGGTCATCTGGGGCGGTCTATCTGTTTGCGGCCGAACGACCCAGCCCGTCATGGGCCGCTGTGGTTTGGGCAGAGCAGCCCCCTCAGGTAGGATCCCCTACGCTCAGCCCGCCCCGAACACACTAGGTCAACGTCTATGCCGCCGAACTCAGACACCCTTGGTCACGGCGTTTCTGAATCCCCGCCGAGGCTGTCGGTGGTCGTGCCGGCGCACAACGAAGAAGACAACCTCGCGTTGCTGGTCAAGCAGATCGATGGGTCGCTGCGGCAGCAGGGCGTTGACGCCGAGCTGGTGCTGGTCGATGACGGGTCGACGGACGGCACGCTGGAGGTGGCGCGGTCGCTGTCGGCCGAGCACGCGTGGGTCCGGGTGCTGCACAGAGGAAAGTGTCAGGGCCAGTCGTCGGCGATGTTCGCGGGGGTCCACGCCGCGCTTGCGCCCCTGGTCGCGACGCTCGACGCGGACCTGCAGAACGACCCGGCGGACCTGCTGACGATGCTCGAGCGCGTCGAGTCGGGCGAGGCGGACATGGTGCAGGGCGACCGCTCGGCGAACCGCAAGGACTCGGTCGCCCGCCGGTACGCCAGCATCGTCGGCCGAAGCGCGCGGCGGCTCTTGCTGGGCGACAGCGTGCGCGATACCGGCTGCTCGGCCCGGGTCCTGCGCGCCGCGTACGCGAGGCAGGTCCCGCTGCAGTACAAGGGCATGCACCGGTTCGTGCCGGTCTACGTCGCGGCGCTCGGCGGGGTGGTCAAAGAACAGCCCGTCCACCACCGCCCACGCCACGCGGGCGTGACGAAGTACGGCGTCGGCGTGATCACGCGCGGCTGGAACGGCCTGCAGGACTGCTTCGCCGTCGTCTGGATGCGTAAACGCCTGCGCGACACGCGGGTCGATCGCGCTGAAAGCCAAGATTGATCTTTCCTCCGGGTGCCGCATGGAACAGACACGCTCCAACAAACGCCTGATGGTGCTGATCGCCGCGCTGGCGCTGCTGCTGGTCTCGGCGGGCGTCTGGTGGGGCCTGACGCGCAGCGAGCTCGCCGCGGGCATCAAGGTCGCGGTCACGCCCGCGGGCGCCAGCTCCGTCCGCCTGGTCAGCGACGACGACGGCGACCTGATCTACCGCGTGACCTGGCGCGACGGCTCGACCCAGGAGATCACGCCCGTCCTCTACGCCAAGCTGCTCGAAGAGGACTACCAGGGCCGTCCGGCGTACATGCGCATCCTCAACATCACCACGACCGCGGGCCTGATGTGGGTCTTCGTCGGCGTGTTCGCGCAGGTCCTGTTCATGGGCCGCATGATCGTGCAGTGGGTCGCCAGCGAGCGGTTGAAGCGGTCGGTCGTCCCGCCGGCCTTCTGGTGGATGTCCCTGGGCGGGGCGAGCATGCTCATCGTCTACTTCCTCTGGCGCAAGGACATCGTCGGCGTGTTCGGCCAGGCCACCGGCTGGGTCGTCTACATCCGCAACCTCATGCTGATCCAGCGCGCCAAGCCTGCTTCAGCGGTCGAGGCGCTGGACGAAGAGCCGGTCATCGCGGAGGAGCAGGAGGAATCGGCAGAGGCCCAGGCGGTCGGCTGATCCCCGGCCGATCGCCTAGTATCAGATCCTGATCGATTTTTGAAAGGGGTTTGAGCATGGCCGACAATACGCCGAGCATCGAGGTCCGCCGAGCCACTGAACGCGGGCGCACACAGATCGGCTGGCTCGACAGCGCCCACTCGTTTTCCTTCGGCCACTACCACGACCCCAAGCGGATGGGCTACCGCTCGCTTCGTGTCATCAACGACGACCGCATCGCCCCCGGCGCGGGATTCGGCGAGCACGGCCACGACAACATGGAGATCATCTCGTGGATGCTTGGCGGCGCGCTGCGGCACGGCGACTCGCTCGAGAACAGCCGGGAACTACGGCCCGGCGAGGTGCAGGTCATGTCCGCCGGCTCGGGCATCCGCCACAGCGAGTTCAACGCCTCGGCGGACGACCCGGCCCACCTGATCCAGGTCTGGATCCAGCCCAGCGAACAAAACATCGCACCGCGGTACGACCAGACTCTGATCGAACCCGAAGCCAGGCACAACCGCTTCGCCCCGATCGCGTCCGGCCGCGCGTCGGATGTCGGGGCGGGCGCGCTGCCGATCCATCAGGACGCGGTTGTGCTCGTCGCGGACCTCGCGGATGGTGCAACGGCGTCGTACGCGCTCGCCGAAGGCCGCGGCGCGTACGCGCATGTCATGACCGGCGCGGCCGAGATCGCAGGCACCGCGCTCGCCGCCGGCGATGCCGCGGTCATCGAATCTCCCGGCGAGATCAGCGTGCGTGGCGTCGAGCTGGCGCGTGTCTTGTTGTTTGACTTGGCGTAACCGCCGGGCCACGCCCGGCCGGGCGGTGCCTGTCAACCGCCCGACCGCGTATGACGCGGCGGCTGCGGCATGCTATCGGTGTCCGCGTGGCAAGCCTACGAAATTTTTCGTTGACATACGAAATAATTCGTATATACTGGCCCCGCTCACCCCCGTGGAGGCCTGCCCATCATGTCCCCAGCCAAAGACAACAAACCCACCGAATCAGAGCTCCAGATCCTCGAGGTCCTCTGGGCCCGCGGGCCCAGCACCGTCCGCGAGGTCTTCGAGGTCATCGAGCAAACCCGCGATGTCGGCTACACGACCGTCCTCAAGCTCATGCAGATCATGGCGGATAAAGAGCTCGTCGGCCGCGATGAGTCCCGCCGCACCCACGTCTACAAGGCCCGTCTCACGCGCAAACGCACGCAGAAACGCCTGGTCTCCGAGCTCATCGACAAGGCCTTCGGCGGGTCCGCCGCCGGGCTCATCGGCCAGGCGCTCATGAGCCGCAAGCCCGGCGATGACGAGCTGGCCGAGATCCAGCAGCTCATCGAACAGTACCGCAAGGAGCGCAACCATGACTGACTGGCAAACGCTGATGCAACACCCTGCGGTCCTCGCGCTCGGCTGGGCGCTCGTGCACACGCTCTGGGCCGGCACGCTGCTCGCCGGCGGGCTGTGGCTGGCGCTGCGCGTCATGCCCGACCGGCCCACCACGCGCTACCACGCCTGCGCCGCAACCCTGGGCGCGATCCCGCTGGTCACCACCCTGGCGCTGGCCGTGCATCAGCCCTGGCAGCGGGGGCATGCGGGCGGTGCGACGGACACGGCCGAGGCCACGGGCGACGTGTTCAAGCCGGCCCAGGGCGCTAGGGTCGTGTTGCCGCTCATCGCTCCGGAAGAGTTAACGCGAGACGCGACAACACCGCCCGGCGCGATTGATTCGGCGGGCGTTGTCGCGGAAACGCTTGTTTTGCAAGGCGGGTCAGCGTCGGTACACGAAACGGCCGGGCTATCGCGGTGGCTGCCCTACGCCGCCGTGCTCTACGCCCTGGGCCTGTGCATGATGAGCCTGCGCCTGCTGGGCGGGTGGTGGCTGACGCTGTGGCTGCGCACGCGCGGGCTTGTGCCCTTGCCCGATGAACTCGCGCGACTCGCCGAGTGCGCCAGGCAGCGCAGCGGTGTCCGCCGACCAGTCCGTTTCGCCATCAGCGCCCGCGCCGCGGTGCCGTGTGTCGTCGGCGTCTTCCGGCCGGTCGTCCTCCTGCCCGCCGCCGCGGCGACCGGGCTGACACCGGCGCAGCTGTCTTCGATCCTCGCGCACGAGCTCGCGCACGTCCGCCGACACGATGTCCTGATCAACCTCGTGCAGGTCTTGATCGAGACGCTGCTGTTCTTCCACCCCGCGGTCTGGTGGATCGGCCGACAGCTCCGCGCCGAGCGCGAGCGCCGCTGCGACGACGATGCGGTCGTCTCGGTCGGCAGCCCGCTGGCCTATGCCGATGCGCTCGCCGCGGTCGCGGGCCTGGACGCGGGCCGCCCAGGCCTCTGTCTCGCCGCAACCGATGGCGGTTTGGCCGGCCGCGTCCGTCGACTGCTCGCGCCAAGCGACGCGAGCCAGGGCCGGTCGAGTGTCTGGGGCGCAAGCCTGCTGGCGGTGCTGATCGCCGGCACCGCGCTGACGGTCGTCGCGTGCGGGGATAGAACGCGTTCGGAAGAAGGTGCTGTTGATATAACTGATAAGGCCGATGCTCAAACAACGGTCGATCCGCCGACTGTTGATGGCGATGTGCCATCCTCTGAGCCGCTGGGCCCGAAGCAGGCGCGCATCCTGGAGATCGATTATCAGAAGCTGCGTGCCGGGGATATGCGTTATAACGTCGTCATCCGGCCGGGCGATATCATCAGCGTGCCGTCGCCGAATGCCGGGTTTGTCTACATGATGGGCAGTATCGCTCGCCCGGGCGCATACACGATCCCGGGTGAGCAGGAGCTGACCCTGAATCGGCTGATTGCTTCTGCCGGCGGGTTTGTAGACCGGCCCGAGCCTGAGCCAGGCAAGGTCTGGATCGTCGACTTGATACGCCAGGTGAACGATACGGATCAGGACATCTACCGCGCTAGCCTGCAGGGGATCCGAGATGGCAGTGAAGCGGATATCTATCTCCGAACCAACGACGTCATCAACATCCACCAGGCGACCATGCAGGAGGTCCTTGATTTCGAGCAGCCGGATTGGGTACAAGCGCAGTTGAAGCAGGAACACCCCGCAGGTGTCAGGCCGATCCTGACCCAGGAGCCCCCGCGTCCGAAGTTGCCGGGCCTGTCCCCGATCACGGAGGCGGACCTCACGCCGACGGATGAGCCTTATGTGATGGCGGAGGGCGACACGGTCCAGGTATCGATCTACGAGCTGCGCATACCCGGCCGCGACGATGTCCAGCAGCGTCGGATTGATCAGAACGGTTATATCCGCCTGGCGATCGTTGGGCCGGTCAAGGCGGCGGGGCGGACGACGATCCAGCTTGAGGAGGAGATTGCCAGGATCCTTGACGAGAAAGACATTATGCGCGATGCGACGGTCAAGGTGCAGATGCTCGATGCACGGGCGAACAGCTACTCCTTCCTCATCCAGACCGCGAACACGGGGGCAAGGCCGGGCACGTACATTATCCCCAAGCGGGACTTCCGCCTGATCGAAGCGATCACGATAGCCCGCGGGGTTCCGGAGCGGACGAAGTATCTCTACGTGATCCGCAACAGTGAGAGTAGAGCCGAACCGTCAGGCAAGCCAAGCGACACACACCCTGCTGATGGGGTTAAACCGGCGGCGGGTGCCTTGCCGCTGGACCGGGTGAGGCCGACGGATTTAGAAGAAGGTGATTCACCGAGTCATGTGTTGCCTGATACGCAACCCAGCAGCGGATCGGGCCCCGAGTTTCGACTGCGCGAAGCCTTGTTCATCGGTGGTCCTCCGCCTCGGACCAGGAAGGTTTTTACGATCCGCGGACGTGAGCCGGATGATTCGGCGGTCGGAGATTGATCGGACGCGCAATAAAAACGGCGGGCCCGGCCGTGCCGCTCTCGCGGCGTGGCCGGGCCCGTCTCGTTGTTCCGCCCGGGGCAGTGCCCGCCGCGGGTTCCGCTTGGTGTCGCCCCGGTCGCTCGGGGTTGCGTGCTATCGGCAGCTTCCTGGGGCCGGTTTAGGCCGACCGCTGCTTGTGGTCCCGCGCTTTGGCGATCAGCTCGTCGCTGACCTCGGGCATCGGGAAGTGCTCTTTCAGAAACTGCTGCATCTGATCGGACTCGGCGATGCGGAAGTACACCACCTTGTCCAGCCGATTGGTCGCGAACGTCACCGCCCGCGCGAGCCGCCGACGCGAAGCGGCCATGAGCAGCTCGCCCGTCGGCTCGAACCCGACCGGCAGGATCTCGAACTGCCAGGCCTGCCTGCGGTTGATCAGCCGCAGGGCCCGGTCATCGAAGCTCTGCTGGGCCAGGTCGATCGTCCCGGTGAAGCGGTGGTACTGCTCGATCCAGGCGTTCTCGATGGACTCGAGCGTGACCTCGAACATGCGTTCGGCCAGCACGCCGAAGGGCAGGTGCAGCTTCTTCTGAGCCTGCACGATCTCGAAGACCTGCTGCTCGGTGAGCACACCCTGCTCGACAAGGATCTCGCCGATACGGATGGGCTGGGGGTCGCTGTTCTGAGTCACGCGTGATTCTCCATCAGGCCGGGCGGGAAGAGGGTGGCCTACCTAGGAGATCGGTCGGATAGCAAGGCGGGTTTATGGGAGACGGAGGGTGATAATTCGCGGGCGTGGGAGGTTTGAAGGAGGACAGGCATCCTTGCCTGTCGGCAGGCCGAAGGCCTGATGCTTGTCCGAGCACGAAGCGCTAGCGAGTGCCACAAGTCGCAGACAATCCGTGGCACTCGCTAGCGCTTCGTGCTCGGTTGATTCGGCTGCGCCGAACGACAGGCAGGAATGCCTGTCCCCCTGTCGATTACGGCGGGTGGCCGTGGCATGCGAAAGCATCCCACGGAACGCGAGGGGGTCCAATGCAAATGGCGATGTTGTCGATCTGTGGTGATTCGGTTCCATGGGATGGCTGCGCCACGCCACGGCCACCCTGGGTTACTCGGTATCTGCGTCTTCTGCTTCTTCCGCTGCGTCTTCTTCCTCTTCCACCTCCGCCTCCAGCAGCACGGCCTTCTCGATCTCGATGACCTGGAGCTTGAGGGTGCGGTTGTAGGTCGTTTCGCCGACGACGCCGACCAGGCGGTTGAGCATCGCGGCGATGTTCAGCTCGTCGTTCGGCGCGACATACGCCAGCGTCCGCGCAGACGGCGAGGCGTCAACGACGCGATAGAGCAGCGGCAGCGACTGGCCGTCGTACACCGTCGAGGGCATCAGCCTGCCGACCGCGGTGAACTGCGCGGGGGCTTCATCCGGGTCCGGCGCGTCGGGCACGACCGTCCGGGCGTGGTCGGTCTGCTCGGCGGCCTCGGCCCGGCGGAGCGTGTCGAGGATCTCCTGCCGGCGTTCGATCGTCCGCAGACGCACCTTGATGATCTGCCGGTCGATGCTCGGCAGGCCTTCGGCGCCGGCCAGCTGCTGGTACGCGCCCGCCATCTTGTCCAGCGGCTGCTCATCGACTGGCAGGCTGAAGTAGGGCAGGACCTTCATCTCCAGTGCCTTGAGTTCGGCCGAGCGCGCCGGCGTCTCGACCTCGACGTTCGGCGCCTCCGGCCAGCCCTTGATCGGCGCGACCGGCTCGGGGTCCGCCGGCGTCACGGGCCCGGGGTCAACCGGCTCGGGGTCCGGCGTGACGGGGTCCACCGGCGTCACGGGCTCGGGGTCCGGGGTCACCGGCTCGGGATCGGGCGTGACCGGCTCGGGGTCCGGCGTCACGGGATCAACCGGCGTGACCGGCTCGGGGTCGGTCGTGCTGTCGCCGCTGTCCGTTGTGCCCTCGTCCGGGTCCGCTTCTTCCGCGGCCTCGAGATCGTCCTTCGTCGCTTCGCGCAGCGTGCCGGCGGGGATGAAGACGAACGCGTCCTCGGGCGAGACGATCTTGTAGAAGTTGCCCTCCTCCGCGAGGATCGTGACCTTGTCGCCCTTGCTGAACGTGCCCTGGCCCTTGTAGCTCTCGCCGGGGCCGCGGAGGCTGGCGGCCTTGAACTCGGTGCGGTCGGCGTTGACGGTGCCGGTCGCGCCGTCGCCCTGGGCATCGACAAACGCCTTGGACACGTAGCTGTGCACGCCCTTGGGCACGCGGACCTGGTACCACGTCTGGTTGAACAGCACCTTCTCGACCCGGACCATGTCGCCCTTGGCCAGCTCGCCGACGACGTAGTACGCCCGCCCGGCGCCCGAGCGGACCTCGACGCTGCCCTGCGTGACGACGCCGATGAACGGCGCGTCCTGGGCGTGGCTGGTGAGGGTGAGGGCCGCCGCGAGCAGGGCGGCAAAGAAGGCGGCAAAGCGTGGGCGTGTCATGGGTGTGCTCCCTGGATCGTCTTTCATGGGCGTGACTGCACGGCCAAGGCTTATCTTACAGGACGTGCCGGGCCGCGTGGGTTCAAACTTTACCGCTGGGTACGATTCAAGACCTTGGACGGCCCGGACGGGGTATGGTTCCTTGGCGACAGGACCCGATGAGACACGGCCTGGAATGCAGCCCTGTCGAGCCGAGTTCAACCATCCGATACTGAAAGCGTGACAATGCCAAGACTCTGGACATGGTTGGGCGTGCTCGCCCTGTTCGCCGGCGCGGTCGGGCTGGCGGACCAGTTCGGCGGGCCGGTGCCCGCGGCGGCGCAGGGCGGGGCCGAGTTGTCCCAGCCGATCCCCCCGGCGACCGGCCTCGAACGCGTCGGCAGCATCCGCAACCAGATCGGCTGGACGACGGCCAAGAAGCGCTGGGGCTGGAACATGCCGCTGGGCAAGGACGTCGTCGTCGGCCAGGCCGAGCCGGGCGGCAACGGGTACCTCGCCAACACGAAACACCGCGACCTGCCCGGCACAGGGTTTATCCCCGAGTCGGGCGCGACCTCCGTCTCCGGCCACGCCACGACCGTCGCCCGCCACGCCTTCGGGCCCGACTCGGCGGGGCAGGGCGTCCGCGCGGTCCACGCCTGGTCCACCGACGACTGGCTGCGCAGCGGCTACCTCAACACGGGCACCGCGCTGCCGCCGCGCGATGACCACGATGCCCGTGTCTTCAACCACTCCTGGATCGCCGACTCCGCGTCGGCCCCCGCCGTCCTCCGCCGGGTGGACTACGCCGTCGATCAGAACGACGTCTTGATTGTCTGCGGCGTCAACAACCAGAGCGGCAAGATCCCCGCCATGCTCGCCAGCGCGTACAACGTCATCAGCGTCGGCCGGGCGGTCGGCGAGAACTCCGATGACCTGACCACCGCCGACGGCGAAGGCCGGTGCAAGCCCGAGCTTGTTGCGCCCGGCAAGCTCACAAGCTGGTCTACGGGCGTCGTCACCGGCGGCGTCGCGGCGCTGCTCGAAGTCGCCGACCGCAAGGCCGGCATCACGACTACCCAGGGCCTGGGCAAGCCGGACGAAGACGCAGATTCCGGGGGCGAGGGAGAAACGAAGCGCAACGAGCACGCCGTGCGCAGCGAGGTGATCAAGGCCGTGCTGCTCGCCGGCGCGCACAAGCCCGAGGGCTGGGCCCCGCCCGAGGGCGAGCCGCTGGACCGCAAGCTCGGCGCGGGCGTCATGGACCTGGACCGGTCGATCATCATCCTCGAGGCCGGCGCCGCCAAGCCCAACGCGCAGCACACCCAGCGCTACGGCTGGTCGTTCGCGCAGATCGACCCGGGCAAGTCGGCGGACTACCGCTTTACCGTCGACAAGACGCAGGGCGAATCGACCTTTGCGCTGACCTGGCACCGCCGGGTCGTCGGCCCGGTCTCCGCGGACGACCCCGTGACCGGCGAGAAACGCGAGGCCTGGGACGCGCGGGCGTTCATCCCCAACCTCGATCTGTCCCTGATCCGCACGGACGCGGAGGGCAACGAAGAGGTCGTCGCAACAAGCGCGAGCGGAGTAGACAACGTTGAACTACTGGTGCTGCCCGAGCTTGCTCCCGGCCAGTACACGCTGCGCATTCAGCGGAAGCAGGACAACGCGCCGATGCCCTGGGACTTCGCGGCGGCCTGGCGGGTGGAGGCTGTCGAATAGTTGTTGCATCCTGTTGGCGGGGTTTGCAATGAATGTCGCTTTGCTGTCCAGCTTCAGGCAATCGATCAAACTCATTGCTCGGGCCGTTGGCGTTTTTCTTGCATTGTTCGCGGGCTACTTCATTCTTCTGATGTTCGGGTACTACCACATCAGTGCGGCGTACGACCTGGTCGAGCACGGGATGACACGCCAGCAGGTAGACGACGCGGTCGGTTGGTTTTTACAGGTCGATATCGCTCGCAGTGAAGTCGAGCCGGCTTGGAAACCCGGTTCTAGCGGGAATGTGACAAAGTGCGGGTTGGGGTCCCTGTACTTCTACGTTGTGTACGAAGATGATGTCGCCGTCGAAGTGATCCCAGCTTTTGAATAATACAGGCACACCTGTCGGGCTTGTGTCAGTCCCCCTCCACCAACGCTGGCACGTCCTCCGCGTTCTCGTTCAATTCATTGGGCATCCGCATGAACACCGCGATCGCGACCGCGGCGAGCAGGGTGGTGATGGCGCTGAGGTTGAACATCATCGGCAGCGAGACATCCGCGAGCTCGCCGCCAAGGATGTTGCCGGCGATGCGCGACGGGCCGAACACCGTCATCGCGTATAGGCCCTGGATCGAGCTGCGGAAGTGGTCGCCCGCCAGCGCGTTGAGGTAGATCGGCGGGATGACGTAGATGCCCACGACCGTGATGCCGTGCAGCACCTGCGTCCACACCGCGACGGCCTGATTCGGGAACACGCCCAGCAGCGCGAAGCGCGCCGCCATGACCAGGAGCGCGAGGACGAGCAGGCGCTTGAGCCCGAGGTTCGCGAGCATCAAACCGACGCAGGCCATGACGCCGAGCTCGAGCACGACGCCGAGCATGGTGATCGGCCCGACCCACTGCTCGCCGAAGTGGACCTCGTTGGTGAGGTAGATCGGGTAGAAGGCGTAGTAGGCGCTGTTGCCCAGGTGGGCGACGAACAGGCAGACGCAGAAGACCAGCGCCGGCCCGCGGAAGAGGGCGCGCGCCGCGGCGCGCGTGGGGTGGTCGAGCTGCGCGCGGCTTGGGTTGCTGAGGTTTGCTTCGCTTGGGTTGAACCTGGCCCGTCGTGCCTGGCCGAGCTGGGTGCGCGGCAGCGTCATCGCGTTGGTTGCGCCAAGTAAACAAACCGCCCCGCCGAGATAGAGCGCGCTGCTGACATCCGCGCCTGAGTTGAGCAGGAAGTACAGCCCGGCGAGCGGCAGCGCGAACCCGACCGTGCCGAACACGCGCACGCGGTGGTATGGCGTCTGGGCCCGGCCGTCGGCGCGCGCCTGCTGGTTGTCGGCGAAGACCAGCCCGTCCTGGAGCGCCGCCAGGGGCCAGAAGAAGAACGCGAAGACGGTGTGTGAGATGAGCAGGCCGACGAAGCTGAAGCTGAGCGCCTGCCAGAAGCACGTCGCCGCCGAGACGGTGAAGAGCGTCGCGATCAGCGTCCGGCTCTGGACCCTTGTGTCCGCCAGCGCGGTCATGATGACCGGCGTGAGGATGATCGCCAGCCCGGTCGTGGACATGACGACGCCGACCTGCGTCGCGCTCGCCAGCCGCTGCTCGAGCAGGACCGGCAGGTAGGCGAGCACCGCGCCCATCGCGGCGAAGGTGATCAGGAACTGGCGGTGCAGGGCGGGCATCGGGCAAGTGTAGCGAGAGCGACACAAGGTGTAGATGCTGTTGAACCAACAGCCGCGACGCGACGCGTCGCAGGCAAAGCGTGACAGGTCTATCAGGCTCTGCCGGCGACGCGTCGCGTCGCGGCTGTCTTGTATTTGTTAACAGTCGTTTACCGCGACCGCAGCTTGCTCAAGAGCCGCAGGATCTCCAGGTACAGCCACACCAGCGTGACCAGCAGCGCGAACCCGGCGTACCACTCCATGTACTTCGGCGCGCCCTGCTGCACGCCCTTCTCGATCAGGTCGAAGTCCAGCAGCAGGTTGAACGCCGCGATGCCGACGATCAACAGGCTGATGCCGATGCCGATCGGGCCGGTATCGTGGAGGAAGGGCATCGGCGTGCCGAACATCCGCATGACGAACGCCACGATGTACACCAGCAAGACCGCGGCGGTCGCCGCGATGATGCCCGCCCGCAGCTTGGCCGTGACGCGGATGATGCGGAAGGCGTAGAGCGCAAGCATGGCCACGAGCACGCCGAGCGTGAGCGCGACCGCCTGCACAACGATGCCCGAGAAGGGCCCGGCGACCCCGTTGGGTGAGGCGTACGCGGACTCGTAGAAAAACGACACGGCCCCGAGGAACAGGCCCTCGGCGGCGGCGTAGGCCGGCGCGGTGAAGGGCGAGGCCTTGGGGTTGAAGATCGTGATCAGCGCGAGCACGAGCCCGCCGAGCAGCCCGCCGAACAACCACGGCATCGCGGCGCCCATGCCGCTCTTCTGGGCGATCCCCCAGGTCACGGTCGCGGCGACGACGGTGATCCCGACCAGCAGCGCGGACTTGATCGCGGTGCTCTCGAGGGTCATGACCGAACGCTTCTCTTCGTACCCCTCGACCGGGATGCTGAAGGTGTCCTCGTTCATCGCGGGGTTGCTGCCGAGCATGGGGGTCTCCGGAACGGGGGTGCCGTGTGTTTGAGATGGGGCCGCGGAGATTATATCGGCTGGGTGGCCGGGGTCGAGCAACAGCCCCGCATTGATATGCGAGGCTCAGACCAACCTGCCAGTGGCTTCACCCGCGTTCCGCCTCGGCGAGGAAGCCCTTGAACAGCCGCTTGTGCTCTTCTTCGTCGCCCTTGAGCGTGACCGCCAGGTCTTCGGTCACCGGGTCCACCCCGCCGGTCGCGTCGATGATCGTCTGGTAGTGGGCGATCGCGCCTTCCTCCGCGGCGATGACGCCCTTGATCACCGCGATGACGTCCAGCGCGTCGCCATTCGGTTGCAGCGAGGTCTGCTCCATCTTCAGCGCCTGCGAGCCGGGCACGACGCCCTCGAGGACCTTGATCCGCCGGGCGAGCATCTGCGCATGGCCGAGCTCCTCGGCGATGTCCCCGGCCAGCGCATCCTTGACGTGCTTGGCCTTGAACCCGTCGAGGTTGATCGACTGGGCCGTGTAATTACAGACCGTCTCCAGCTCCATGTTGTAGGCCTTCTGGAGCAGGGTCACGATGTGCTGGCGTTGTTCGTCGGTCATGGGTGTTGCCCTTTCGCGGTGCGAGTCCGGGCCTGAATCATAGCGCGGCATTGGGAGAGCGTCTAGGGTCTAGGCTGCGGTGACAGGTGTAATATGTATCTGGCCTTGCGAGCCATGATAAATCGGCCGATGATCCGCAGGCCGTCTAGCCACCGCGGCTTCGTACGGCTGACCTGCACCCTAGACCCTGCAAGCTAGACGCTATGCGATACGCCCTCATCATCGCCGGCGGCTCCGGGACCCGGCTCTGGCCGATGTCCACCAAGGCCCTGCCCAAGCAGCTCATCCCGTTCATCGAATCGGACGATGGCGGGCCCTCAAAGTCCTTGCTGCAGATCGCGATGGACCGGCTCGAGGGCCTGGTCCCCGCCGAGCGGGTCTACGTCTGTGCCGGCGAGTCCACGCGGCGGGCCATGCTCGACAACCTGCCGAACCTGACCGAGGACCGGTTCATCGGCGAGCCGATGGGGCGCGACACGCTCAACGCCGTCGGCCTGGGCTGCTCGGTGCTCGGGCACAAGGACCCGAGCGCGACGGTCGCGGTGTTCACCGCCGACCACCTGATCGAGCCGGTGGACAAGATGCTGAAGATCGTCGAACGCGGATACGAGCTGGCGGAGTCGGCCGACCCGACGCTGGTGACGTTCGGCATCGCGCCGACCCACGCCGCGACGGGGTACGGCTACCTGCAACTCGGCGAGGCGATCCCCCCGGAAGGTGCCCCGGAAGGTGGGGCAGGCGTCTCGCCTGCCGATGCGGCGTACGTTGTTGACCAGTTCAAGGAGAAGCCACCGACCGAGACCGCGAACGAATACTTCGCCGCCGGGCCGACGCGGTATTTGTGGAACTCGGGCATGTTCGTGTGGAAGGCGGTGAACGTGATGGACTGCATCCGGCGGTTCGCGCCGGAGAACTACGGCCCGCTCGAGCGCCTGGGCGCGCGGTGGGGCGGTGAGGCGTGCAGGGCCGAGCTGCCCGAGACGTTCGGGGCGCTGAAGAAAGTCAGCGTGGACTACGCGGTGATGGAGCCGGCGAGTCGGGACGAAGAGGTGCGCGTCGCCGCGGTGCCGATGCCGCTGAGCTGGCTGGACGTCGGCAGCTGGCCGAGCTTCGGCGAGACACGCGGCAAGGACGAACACGGCAACGCGTCGGGCGGCTGCAAGACCGTCTTCATGGACAGCAGCAACACCCTCGCGGCCGGCGACGACCCCGAGCACCTGATCGCCACGATCGGTGTCGAGGGCCTCATCATCATCCGCACCGCGAAGGCGACGCTGGTCTGCAAAGCCGGAGACGCGGAGCGGATCAAGCAGCTGCACGGTTTGATCGGCGAGCAACTCGGGGTGGATTATCTATAAGCCACGCTGTACGCCGTGCAGCATCGTGACCGCCATCGCGTAGATCGTTTCCTCGTAGGGCTGCATCAAGTCTGCTTTGCCCAAGTGCTGCATGGCCTGGTTGATGACCTGGTGTGGGTGGCAGTGGGGCCAGGCCCCGCACACCGCCATGAGCCAGTGCATTAAGAACCGTGCCGCGCTGTCTGCGCTAAGCCCGGGGATGTTCCGCTCGAGCCGGCCAGAGAGGCCCTCCATCAGAGCGAGCGCGTTGGTCTTAAAGTCGATGGCGGTCTCAAGGCTGATGTTGTGTTCGATGATGCCCGGCAGGGCGTGGAAGAGCATGCCCAGGCGGGGCCGGGCCGCATGCCTTGCAGCCAGTCGTCGTGCGATCCATTCGATCGGGGCCGTATGCTCTGCATCCATCGTATCTAGGTCGCTGGCCACCTCGTCGGACCAACGACGGAACTCGGTCAGCAAGAGTTCGAGCAGTATCGCCTCGCGCGACTCGAAGTAGCGGTACAGGTTGGCTTTCGAAAGGCCGACCTGCCGGGCGATCGCGTTCAGGCCTGCCGCCTCGACACCGCCTTCATCTAACAGATCACCGGTCGCATCGAGGATCGATACGCGACGCTCGGCGATCTGCTCGGGGCTCCGAGCCCGCTGCCAAGAGGTGTCTGGCTCGGTCATAAAAAAAGTTTAGCATCCATCTTGACAAAAAACCACTGGTCTCTTAATATTAAAAACCACTGGTTTCTTATATATCCTTCCCCCAACACAGGAGCATCGTCATGCCCACCATCCTCATCACCGGCGCATCGTCTGGCATCGGCAAGGCCGCTACCAAGCACTTCCAGCGCGCGGGCTGGAATGTGGCCGCCACCATGCGCTCGCCCGAGAAAGAAACCGAGCTTAACCAACTCGACAACGTCCTGGTCACACGCCTGGATGTCACTGATGAGCCTTCGATCCAGTCGGCTGTTGATGCTGCCTTGTCGTCGTATGGCAGCATCGATGCGCTGCTCAACAACGCGGGGTACGGTGCCTATGGCCCGCTCGAAGCGTTCTCGATGGGGGGCATCCGCAGGCAGTGGGACACGAATGTCCTGGGCCTGCTCGCGGTGACCAAAGCGGTGCTGCCGCATATGCGTAAAGCCAAGGCGGGCGTGATCGCCAACGTCTCATCGGTCGGCGGCAAGCTCTCGTTCCCGCTGGGCACGAACTACATCGGCACGAAGTGGGCGGTCGAGGGGGTCTCCGAGTCCCTGCATTATGAATTGGAGCCGCTGGGTATCCGGGTGAAGATCATCGAGCCGGGCGCGATCCAATCGGATTTTATCGGCCGATCTTTTGACTTTGTCAATGACGAATCGTTGGCGGGCTATCAGCCGACCGTCCGAGCGCTGTTTGGAATGTTTGAAAACATGTCCGGTTATTACTCGCCCGCCGAGGAGTGCGCTGAGGTGATTTACGGGGCGATCACCGATGGCAGCGACAAGATGCGCTACCCCGCAGCCGGCAGTGCCGAGCAGTTCCTGGCGATGCGCGAGGGGGTTTCCGATGAAAACTTCTTCGCACAGATCAGGGGCATGATGAACGTCTGATATGCTTCCTGATCAGCAATATGGAAAACCCTCCGGCCCTCTCAGGCGTCCGTTTGCCGGGGAGGGCTTTGCTTAAGCCCGCCGGCCGGGCGTGAGGTAGATTGTGCTGATGCGCTACCTCGCGATCGATCTCGGCGACAAACGCACGGGCGTGGCGATCGGCGATGACCAGACGGGGATCGTCACGCCGCACGACGTTGTTAACACCGCGAGCGCCGACGAACGTCTCGTGCAGCTCAAGCGGTTGATCAATGAAGAGGGCCCGGATGTGCTCGTGGTGGGCCTGCCGCTGAACATGGACGGCACCGCCGGGCCGCAGGCGGACAAGTGCAAGGCGTTCGCGCAGCAGCTCGGCGAGGCGACAAGCATACCGGTCCACCTGCACGACGAGCGCCTGACCAGCGCGGAAGCGGACGAGCACATGGCGATGAGCGGGCTGACACACAAACAGAAGAAAGCGCGACGCGATGCGCTCGCGGCGGCGGTGATCCTGCGGTCGTTTTTTCAGGCGATGGATCGTTTAGATGGGTAGGGCAACAGCCGCGATGCTACGCGTCGCAGGCGAACGATCGAGTACTTATCGCAGGCGGCCTGCACACCCCGGCCGGCGACACGTAGCGCCGCGGCTGATCGAATGGGATCACGGTCAGAACAGGATCAGGTAGATCCACACCGCCGCGGCGCCGAACAGGTTCAGCAGCGCGATGTAGCCGAGGTTGGCGCGGTTCTCGGCGGAGAGGAACCGCCGGGCCGGCCAGTTGATCGCGAAGCAGGCGCGCAGGAGCCCTTCCTTCGCGGCGTCCAGGCGCACGCGCCACCCGACGAGCTCTTCCTCTTCATACCCATCCCGATCGCGCGCGGCGCCTGCGGCGACCGTCTCCGGCTCGCCTTCCGGTTCAGGCGACTGCTCCGCGAGGTCTTCGGGCTGGCTGTCCAGCTCGTTGGCGACGTCCGATGCGCTCGCGGCGTGTTCGTCGGCTTCCGGGGGCGCTTCCGCTTCGCCGGTGTCGATCCCGGCGGTGATCGCTTCGACCGACTCGAAATCGCCCGCCAACTCGTCGTCCTCGTCGATCTCCTCGGCGAGTATCCGGTCTAGCTCGTCGATCGACGGGTCGCCGTCGGCGGAAGGCGCGGGCTCGGCCTGCTCCGTGCCCGCCTCCGGCGTGGCATCGAGCAGGCCCTGGATCTCGTTGGCGAGCTGGTCTTCAAGCGATGCTTCAGTGCCGTCACCAGTAGGTGCATCCTCGGTCGGCCCGGCCGGCGCATTACCGTCCGCGGCCTCGGCGACTTGTTCCTTCGGAGCGTTCAGCAGCGCGTTGATCTCGTCGGCGAGCTGCGCCTCCATGCCCGGGGCATCCGCGGGGTCGGCGGCTTCGGCCGGGGGCGTTGCGTCCGAAGCGGGCTCGGCGTCGGGGTTGAGTGCATTGAGCGCCGCGTTGATCTCCGCGAGCATCTGCGCCTCGGCGTCGTCGGCGGGCGGCGCCGGCTCGGCGGGGGCGGGCTCGGCAGGTGCCGACGCCTCGGGCTCGGTGCCCAGCGCCGCCTCGAAGTCAGCCAGTGCCTCGGCGGCTTCCGCTGCATCCGCCGCCTCATCGGTTGCCGGCGGCGGGTCCTCCGCGGCCTGGGGCTTGAAATCCGCGGGCAGCACCGCCGGGTCCAGCGTGCCCGGCTCCTCGGTCTCGATCTGCGTCAGCAGGTGGTCGAGCTGCTCTTGCACCGACCGCGCCGCGTCGTCGGGCGTCTCCTCGTTTGCGTCGGCCGGGTTGGTGGGCGGGCTTTCGGTCATGATGGGGCGGCCGCGGGTCTCCCGCGGCAAAGCTCGGCCGGTTGCCCAGCCGTTACACACCGGTTTATCGTCACAGCCCGCAGCGCACTCAAGACTCGCCGGCGATAACCCCCGCGGACCCGCCGACCGGCCGCCAACCAGGAGACGAACCGATTTCACCGCCGCAACACCCCGACCCGCACGCGCCGCGGTTTGTCTGCACCGGCCTGCCGGACCAGGTTGATCCGAGTACACCGACAACCGTCACGCTCGACGCCGACCAGGCCCGCCACGCCCGCAAGGTGCTGCGGCTGGGTGATGGCGATGCGGTCGAATTGCTCGATGGAAAGGGGCGCGTCGCGCAGGCCACGCTGGTCGGTGACGACCCGCGCTCAAGCTCATGCCTGGTGACCTCGGTCCACGACCACCCGCCGCCGACCCCGACGATTGAGCTCGCGACCGCGATCCCCAAGGGCCCGCGCGCCGACGCGATGATCAACGACCTGGCCCAGCTCGGCGTCGACCGGCTCATCCCGCTGATCACCGAGCGCAGCGTCGTCGTGCCCGGCGAGGGCAAGCTCGAGCGCTTCGCCAGGGCCTCGGCCGAGGCCGCCAAGCAGTCCGGCCGGGCGTGGTTAATGCGGGTCGATCCCGCGACCGTGTTGACCGACGCGTTCAGCTGCGACGCCGACCTTAAACTCGTCGCCGATCCCTACGCCGAGCCGCTCGCCGGCTTCGCACAGCGCATCGATTCGGCCCGGGCCCTCCGCGTCCTGATCGGCCCCGAGGGCGGGTTGACCGACGACGAGTTGGCCGCGGCGACCCGCGCCGGCTTCGAGCCCTGGCGCTACAGCCCCAACGTCCTGCGGGTCGAGACCGCGGCCGCCGCGGCGGTGGCGATCCTCCGCGCGCAGGCGTGAAGGATTTGCAGATCACAACACCCCCAAGCCCGCGGCGTTGACGCGAGTAACGCGAGCGGCAACGCCACGGGATACGACCAACCCTAAAGACATGACAGCACCCAAGCCTCACGGTAAGGTGCGATGATGGAAAGACCCCAAGTCAAACCCCCCGACATCAGCGAGAAGGGCGCGAATGGGCAATCGTCCGACCGCCGACTGTTCATGCAGCTGCTCGCCTTCGCCGACTGCCCCGACCCCGGCGTGCTCATCGACGGCGCGGAGCGGTCCGGGCTCAACGCGACGGTTTATGAAGATGTCAACGACCCGACCGCCAGCGCGATCCTGACCTGGACCGAGGACCCCGCTGATTTTGCTACGAAGCTGCGCCCGATGGTGAACACGATCGACGCGGTGGTGAACCCCGAGTTCACGATGCTCGGCCGAACGTATTCGCTCGGCTACGAACCCGACCTCAACGAGGTCCTGATCGACCGCCCGATCCGCCACGCGACGAACCCCGACTGGCCCTGGGCGGTGTGGTACCCGCTCCGCCGCAAGGGCGAGTTCAGCCGCCTGGACCGCGAGACGCAGATGTCGATCCTCAAGGAGCACGGCGTCATCGGCATGGGCTTCGGCGCCGGCGACTTCGGCCACGACATCCGCCTGGCGTCGCACGGCCTGGACGCCAACGACAACGACTTCACCATCGGCCTGGTCGGCAAGGCCCTCGCGCCGCTGTCGATTCTTGTTCAGACCATGCGCAAGACCCAGCAGACCGCGCTCTACATCGAACGCCTGGGCCCGTTCTTCGTCGGCCACGCGGTCTGGCGGAGCACGGATTGAGTGGTTTGAGATGGTTTGGTGAACCGCCAAGGCGCCAAAAACGCCAAGGAAGCCACATTCCGGAGTGGGTCTATGCGAGAGCCGGATCAAGAGCTCGACGCGCTGGCGCATGCGGTCATCGGGGCAGCGATAGAGGTGCAGCGCGGGCTTGGGCCGGGATTCCGGGAATCGACCTATGCCAGAGCGTTGGCCGTTGAGCTGGCCCGTCGAGATATTCAATTTGTGCAAGAAGCACCGATTCAGCTTGCATACAAAGGCGAGTTGATAGGTGAAGGGCGGATCGACGTATCGGTGGAAAACCGCTTGATTATCGAGCTGAAAGCGGTTGAAAAGCTTGCTCCCATCCACCAGGCACAAGTGATGTCTTACCTCAAGGCATCACAACAAACGCTTGGTTTATTGATCAATTCCAATGTCGAGGTGCTGCGCGACGGCATCAAGCGTATCATTCTGACCTGACTTCCTTGGCGAACTTGGCGCCTTGGCGGTCCAAAACCAAACCACCGAAAACCCACCGCCATGACCACCACCATCACCGACCGTTACGCCGCGGCAAAAGAAGCCCTCGACGCCATCGACCAGGGCCACGTCCTCAAGTTCTACGACGAGCTCGATGAGCAGCAGCAGGACAGCCTGCTGACCGAGATCGAGGGCGTGGACTGGCCGGAGGTCGCGGCGCTCATCGAGACGCACGTCAAGAACAAGCCGCGGTTCACTTTGCCCGGGTCGATCGAGCCGGCGCCGTGGTACCCGTATGAAGTCAGTGATGCGGTGCGCGCGAAGTACATCGAGGCGCGCCGCGTCGGCGATCAGCTCATCAGGGACGGCAAGGTCGCCGTGTTCACCGTCGCCGGCGGGCAGGGCTCGCGCCTCGGCTGGGACGGGCCCAAGGGCACCTTCCCCGCGACGCCCATCCGCAGGCTGCCACTGTTCGCCTGCTTCGCCGAGTACATCCACAACATCCAGAAGCGCTACGGCGTCGCGATCCCCTGGTACGTGATGACCAGCCCGCTCAATCACGCGGACACGGTCGCCTTCTTTGAGAAGAACGCCTGGTTCGGGCTCAAGCAAGAGAACATCATGTGCTTCCCGCAGGCGATGTTCCCCGCGATCGACCTGCAGACGCGCCAGGTCTTGATGTCAGCCAAAGACGCCATCGCTTTATCGCCCAACGGCCACGGCGGATCGCTCAAGGCCCTCTACACCTCCGGCGCGATCGCCGACATGCTCCAGCGCGGCGTCACCCAGCTCTCCTACACGCAGGTGGACAACCCGATCGTCCGCATGGTGGACCCGCTGTTCCTCGGCCTGCACGAGCTCGACGGCGCGGACATGTCCTCGAAGATGCTGCCCAAGGCTTACCCCAAAGAAAAACTCGGCAACATCTGCGTCGTCGACGGCAAGGTCACGGTGATCGAGTACACGAACCTGCCCGACGAATTGGCCGAGCAGCGCGATGAAGACGGCGAGCTGTCATTCAAGTGCGGCAACGTCGCGCTGCACGCGCTGCGCGTGGACTTCGTCGAGAAGCTCAACACCCGCCCGACCGAGACCGGCACCGGCGGGTTCGCGCTGCCGTGGAACCGCGCCGAAAAGAAGGTCGCGCACATCGACCTGGACAGCGCAACGCCGGTCAAGCCCGAGACGCCCAACGCGATCAAGCTCGAGACCTTCGTGTTCGACGCGCTGCCGCTGTGCGAGACCTCGATCGTCTACGAGACCGACCGCGTCGATGAGTTCGCACCGATCAAGAACGCGGATACGCCGGAAGGTGAAGAGGCGGCGAACGACAGCCCCGAATCGAGCAAGCAGCTCCAGACCGAGCGCGCCGCCCGCTGGCTGGAGGCGAACCGCGTCAAGGTCCCGCGCAGAGCGGATGGCACGGTCGATGCGGTCATCGAGATCCCGCAGGTCACCGCGATCTACCCCGAAGACCTGAAGGATGCGAAGCTGCCGCGCGCGATCGAGCCGGGTGCGGAGGTTCTTCTCTGATTCGATCTTGGGAACCACGGATGCACACGGATGAACACGGATTGGGTTGATCTGTATTGATCCGTGTGTGTCTGTGGCTTCAATCCGTGCCCATTCACACGCTACGCCTCGCCCCATTCCGTTCTATCCGTCCCTAAATCGGCGTTTACGGGCCGGTACGCCTAACGCTATGGCGGTATTTGTTGACGGCCGCCGTGACACCGCGTCTGCCCGGGCAAACACATTATGGAGGCTATCTGATCGACCTCCTTACCGTGCGTGTTACTTGTCACGTCCTCATTGACCCAGGAGAAGATGATGAAGACCGTTTTACCGCTTACCGCAGCCGCTGCGCTCATCGCGGCCGGGCCGGCCGTCAACGCCGGCACGGTGTCGCTCAGCGCCACCGCGCCCGCCGACCCGATCGTGTTCAACGAGAACACCAACGGCAACGTGGGGATCAACTACACCGAGGCGATCGACACCAACGACGGCGATGTCGAGGCCCGCAACCTCGGCCAGACCTTCCTGATGCCCTCGTCCGAGAACGTTACCGCGGTCGCGTTCAAGTCCCGCAACGGGAACGTGTTTGATGGCAACACCCACGTCCTGCAGCTCGCCTTCATGGAAGACACCGACAGCAACGGCATCGGCGACACGCAGGTCGGCTCGACCACGACGTACGACGTCGCCAACCTTACGATCAACGCCGACGACTACATCACGCTGACCCTCGACACCCCGGTCGCGCTCGACGGCGGGAAGACCTACCACTTCGAGCTGTTCTGGACCTCGCCCGACGCGTCGCACAGCCTCAGCCTGCAACGCAGCGGCAACAACAACGGCACCTACGCCGACGGCGTGCTGATCAACGTGCTCGACGACGCGACGTTCCCCGGCGGGGAGCTGCTCCAGCCGCCGTTCGCCGGCCGGGACATGACCTTCTACATCATCCCCGAGCCCGGCTCGCTCGCCCTGCTCGGCCTGGGTGGCCTGCTCGTCGCCCGACGTCGCCGCGGCTAAGCCCGGGCATAGCCTTCAAAACTTCATCCATCAGACGCTCGGCGATCTCTTCGCCGGGCGTTTTTGTCTGCGCTCAAAGGTGCCCGTGATCAACCCGATTACCTGGCCTGGTCCGCCGGGTACCGGAGTGTGTCTTGTGCATCTTCTCTGCGTTCGTAGCGTTCAGGCCGATGTCTAACGCGTTGGCCGGCGACAATGTGTACGCTTCCCATTCGCGTTGAGTCCGGTGACGGGATAACCCCTTCTTGCTATTTGTAATTCAAGACGAAAGAACCGGACCCCGCTCGCAAAATAAGATTGAAGGCGTCGCATTTTCTTTTGCCTTTAACGGTCTCTTATTCGCGTGGTCAACCAACTGTTTTGTAGGAGAAAATCATGGACAATCGCAGGATCTTGTTTGCCGGTTCGGCTTTCGGGTTGTGCCTTGCAACGATCAGCGCGCACGGCGCGCTGGTGGTGGGCAACAGCGTCACGGTGGACTTCAACAGCGCCAGTGATATCGGGGATTTCGTTGTGATCCGCGACGACACACCGTCCAACGCCGGCCTCACCCTCTCGCATAACGCCGGGCTCGGCACCGGTGTCGCGCCTAGCGGCGGGGCGGAGGCGACCAACGTCGGCACGACCAACGGCGGCAACGACTTCGCCGCGTTCTACGGCCCCGGCGGCTCGCTCGCGGCCGGCGCGATCACGGTCAACCCCGGCGAGACCGTCACGCTCACGCTCAAGTTCTTTACCGCCGACGCTACCCGCGCCGCGACACCGCGCCTGGGCATCGCCTCGCTCGCCGACGTCAACACCGTCACCTCCAACGGCGCCACGACCGACGTCAACAACGGCAAGGACCTCATCGGCGGGGGCGGCGCCGCCGCCAACAACCTGGCCGACGGCATCGGCGTCAACGTCAACGGCAGTAACAACCAGCCCAAGGACTTCTCGATCTTCGATGTCAACGACAGCGCCGACACGCGCGTCCTAAGCGACGACCCCAGCGGGCCCTACACCCTCGCCGACTCGACGTGGTACCAGTTCGACGTAGACATCACCAAGTCGCTCACCGCCAACGAGTTCGATGTCAGCGCGGTGCTCAATCAGCTGGACGCCGACGGCCTGTCGCTGGTCACACAGATCGGCTCGCACAGCACGACCATCACCAACGCGAGCCTCTACACCGACGGCGACGTCATCGCCGGCTTCACCATCGTCCACAACAACGCGCCCGCGACACTCACCAACGAGTACGACGACCTGACCATCGCGGTCACCCCCGAGCCCGGCACGCTCGCGCTGCTCGCGCTCGGCGGCATGCTCGTCGCCCGGCGACGACGCTGATCAATCAACACCTTGGATACAACCATAAAACCCGCCGATCCCTCGGCGGGCTTTTCTATTGCTGAGGACAAAGGGACAGCCCCTCTTTAGAGAGGGGCTGTCCCTGTTTCTCGTCCCCCGTTTCTCATCCGTTTAGCCCTGCCGGTCAGCCCGGCCTCAATCCCAGTGCTTCACCTCGTCCGCCGGGTACTTCGCCGCGTTCTTGTCCATCTTCTTCGCGTAGGCGGCGCTCAGGTCGATGTCCAGCGCGTTGGCCAGCGACAGCACGTACGCCAGCACGTCGCTCAGCTCCTCGCGGACCTGCTGCATCCGCTCCTCGTCGGCCTTGACATCTTCAACCGATTCTACGCCGACCCACTGGAAGTGCTCCATGAGCTCCGCCGCCTCGATTATGATCGACATGACCAGGTGCTTGGGTACGTGGTACCGCTGCCAGTCGCGCTCGGCGACGAAGTCGGCGACGCGTTGTTTAAGTTCAGAGAGCGAAGTCGTGGCGTCGTTCATGGCCTGAGTTTAGCCACAGATTTCACAGATTGCGCAGATTCAATTCACAGTGGAGAATCCCCATAAGAAGCCGAGAAACAGAACTGTGGGAACAGCAATAGCAGAACTCAAGACCATCCATATCCATTTATGCTTGATTCTACTTAGTGCAATAGTCAGCAGAGTAAAAACATAGATAAGGATCAATACTATTGGCGCTAGCAAATAGAACATGGGTTAGATCCACTTTGCCTTGAAATCTGCGTCCATCTGTGAAATCTATGGCTAAAGATTGAATCTCTCTCAACCCCCAAACGCGATCTGATACCCCACGACAAACAGCGCAATGTCCGCGAAGATGTGGCTCATGTATCCCGCGTAGATGTTTTTGTAGCGGAGGTAAAGGACCGACCACGTCACCCCGCCGAGGAAGACGCCGAGTGACGCGAGCGCGTTGACCTGCCAGCCGAAGTAGAGCGACATCGCGACCGTGTGGTGCAGCATGAAGCACAGCCCCGCCAGGAAGATCGCCCCCGGAACAGCGATCTTCCTGGCGGTCCCACCCAACAGCTCGAACCATTTCGAATAGACGAACCACCGCCACACGTATTCTTCGAGCAGGGCGTTGATGAACGTGATCAAGGCGGCGAAGCCGAGGAACTTGATCGGCGTGTCCAGCCCGATCTCCTGCATCTTCTCCCGGAAGATCGAGACATCAACGAGTTGACGCCCGAACAACTCCCACGCGCCGAGGATGACGCCGAGCGTCAGGAGCCCGGTGACGACGCCCGCGGTCATGCCCTGCCACGACCAGCGCGGCAGCCTCGGCCGGGTGCGCTCGACCAGCAGCAGCCATGCGACCGGCAGGGCGAGGATCCAGATTTTGGCGCCGAGGTGGATTGACTTGCCCAGCGCGGTGTCGGGCATCCAGAACATCGCGCACAGCACGCCGAGCGTCGGCGCGGGCACGAGCAGCAGCAGGGCGAGCGCAGCGTGCCCGGCGGCGGGTTGTGGTGGGCGGTCTCTCATAAGTAAGCAATAGCTTACATAACGGACGAGGCGTGTCAAGCGCATTCACACGAGTACGAGAACAAGCGAGCATTCTTTGGCCCGGCCCGCTCTATGGCAACTTCCGGGGGCGCATACGCATAAAAAAGCACAACCCGGCGCGTGAGCGTCGGGCTGCACTCGATCAGGGGCGATGGTGAGGCCGGGAGTCGGTTGGGCCTGTTCGGGCCGTCCGGCCGGGGAACTCCCCCCCCGAGGGTTCCGCGGCCGGCATTGAGCGGGGTTCATCCGCCGGACAGCGATAGGATGCCACGAGATCGCGGTCTTGCAAGACCCAAGACGTGGAAAACACAAGTTTCTTTTAGAAAAGGGGTTGCGGATTCTTGCCCAGTTTGACTGGGGCCCGTATTGTGACACCATGGCCGGTTGCGTTTAGTAGACACTCACATAATTTCATCGCCGGCTGAACCCCTGCGGTAGGATGGGCGCTATACCGTGAGCCGGCGGGAAACGCGTCTTTGACCGGCATCGTCCTTAGGCAAGAACCGAACAGGAGAACCGCGATGATTGTGACACTGCTAAGCCGCCCCATCCTGGCCGTGGTCGCCGCGGCGGTACTGCTCGGGCCGATCGGAGTCGTGGGCTGCCAGAAGACCAGCCCGCCGAGGCGCGTCCCGCCGGGCGAGACGACCGCGGGCGAGCTGAACGATCCGCGCCAGCACCCGGTGACGCTGGTGGAGTTCCAGGACACGGCGACGGCGGACATGCTGCAGATGCTGCCGGATGCGCCGCGCGTTCGCGATGTCGCCGGGTCGGCAACGATCCTCATGGGCGACATCAACAACAAGACGAGCCTAGTCAGCACCGCCGACTACGAGTACATCACCTCCGGCGTGCGCAGCCGGCTGATCCGCGCGCGGGCGACGCGCGACAAGCTCAAGTTCGTCGAGAAGCGCCGTCGGGTCGAAAACATCGCCGCGCGCGAGCGCGTCGCGACCGACCCGGCCCCACCCGCCGCGGGCAGCGAGGAGATCAACTGGGGCGGCGGCTCGTACTACGTGCCGGACTACAAGGCGGACGAGTCGTTCGGCCTGATGATGGACGTCTACCGCATCAACCGCGGCAACACCAACCTCTACTCGGTCGAGATCCAGCTCGTCCACTTCGCGACCGGCGAGATCGTGTACAGCTACAAGCAAGACGTGAAGCAGGTCGGGCCGTGAAAACGCATGGCGTGGTATTGCTGCTGGTGCTGGGCGTGATGGCCGGCTGCAAGTCGCAGCCCAAGACCTCGCGCATCACGATCGAGGACTACATCGAGATGGCGGGCGCGATGGCCCAGAGCCTGCGGCAGTCCGACGCGATCGCCGAGCGCTCGGCGGACAGCGAGCCGTGGGTCGTGTCCTTCGAGAAGGTGCAGAACCTCTCCAGCGAGATCATGACCCGCGGCGAGCAGTGGTACGTCGTCGCCCAGGTCCGCAACGCCCAGCCGATCAACACGATGTGGGATGACAAGCGGATCGCGTTCGTGATCCCCGCCCAGCACGCGATCGACCAACGCGGCACGCTCGACGCCGAGCGCGCGGATAAAGGCTTTAGCAGCGAGCGCGGCGTGACCCACACCATCACCGCGACCTTCCGCTCGATCACCCGCGCCGGCGGCGACGGGCAGGCACGGACCGACCTGTACGCCTGCGAGTTCCAGATGCTCGAGCTGAACACCAACGTGCCGGTCTGGCTGGACACCTTCGAGTTCAAACGCTCGGCGAGGGGCAGCATCCGAGACTAAGCCCATGTGCGATATGCGATCTGCGATGGCCGATGCGCGACGAAGAAAAAGGGGACTGTCCCCTTTTCAAAAAGGGGACAGTCCCCTTTTTCTCGGTGTGCTGTTGCTTATAGCCGTGCTCGTCCTGTCCGGCTGCCAGAACACCCCGCGGCCGTCACCGCACGCGAAGATGCGCGCCGGTGACTTTGCCGGTGCGCGCGACCTGGTCGAAGCGCAGGTCGTGAACGATCGCAGTGATCGGCGGTACATGCTCGACCGCATGCGCGCCGGCGTCCTGAACCTCGACGCCGGCGAGCCCGAGCGGGCCGAGCGCTGGTTCGCCGAGGTCTACGACGTGCTGCGGACCCAGGGCCTGAACGAGGACAAGACGGTGTCCGCGGTCGTCTTCACCGAAGGCGTGAAGGTCTGGAAGGGCGAGCCCTTCGAGCAGGCGATGGCGCTGGTGTACTACGGCTTCGTGCAGGCGTCGCTGGGCAGCTGGGACAACGCGCGGGCGGCGGCGGGCAACGCGCTGTTCTACCTGCGCGACTTCAGCGGCGAAGACGATGCGGGCGGCAGCACGCCGGGATCTTCCGGGGGCAGAAGGATCGATACCGCCGAGATCGCGCGCCGGGCCGCTGCATACGAGGCGCAGCAGCGCGGGGAATCGGGCGAAAGTGAAGGCGATCCTGAGTACGCGTCCGGGGACGACTACCTCGACCACGGCTACGTCGCCGAGCGCAACAACTTCACCATGGCCTACCTGCTGCACGGGATCGCCAGCCA
Organism: Phycisphaeraceae bacterium; assembly: GCA_028280965.1. GTDB lineage: Bacteria > Planctomycetota > Phycisphaerae > Phycisphaerales > Phycisphaeraceae > JAHQVV01. Next base: position 659 of record JANQKT010000115.1, on the reverse strand, counting down.
GCAGCTCGGCCGGGACGACGAGGCGAGCGACTACTACAACCGCGTGCTGACGCTGAGTCCGCAGATGCAGCCGTTGGTGCAACAGCTGCGCGCGGGTGCGTACAACACGATCGTGGTGGTCGCCGATGGCCTGGGCCCGCGCAAGGTCGCGACCGGGCCGAGCGGCGCGCTGTCGCGGTACCAGCCGCTGGACCGGGACCGGTCGCCGGCGCGGCTGCTGTACGCGGGCGGGCCGGCCGTCGAGCTGCCCGCGGTGACGGACGTGAACAGCATGGCGCTCGACCACCGCTGGAACAACCTCGAGGATGTGCGCATCGCCAAGAGCGTGCTGGGCGACCTCGCCATCGCCGGCGGGCTGGGCGCGGTCGTCATCGGCGCCGACCGCGACAGCGAGGCCGCCATGATCGCAGGCGGCGCCGCGGTCCTCGCCGGTCTGTACCTCAAAGCCACCGCCAAGGCCAACACCGACCACTGCGATGTCTTCCCCCAGCGCCTCTTCGTCGCCGCGCTCAACGTCACCGAGCCGGGGCACGAGCTGGCGCTTGAGCTACCGGGCCGGCCGGTGGCCTACGCTGCGACCTTGAAAAACCTGGCCCCGCCGATCAGCCCCGAGGCCGCGTTCTACTACCTGCGCGCGCCGGCCGAGCGCGACCTCGATC
>JANQKT010000087.1 GCA_028280965.1 Phycisphaeraceae bacterium | reverse complement strand
GGAGCGGCGCCATAACTACCGCGGTGAAGATGACCGCCAGGACGAGGTCGGTGCTGGGGTCCTCCTGCAGCCGGCGGAGCGTCTCGTGGGCGATCGGCTCGGGCGCGTCCCCAAACAGGCCCGCGAGCAGGCCGGTCAGCAGCGAGGCCGAGCCCATCAACGCGTAGCCGACCACGAGCGCGACCCCGGCCCACCACACATCCCGACCCGGCCGACGCGGCACCAGACCGATCTTGCGCGCCCCGGCTTCCGTGTTCATCGCCCGGCCGATCAGCAGCCCGATCAGCGCGAACGGGACGATCTGCAGCACCAGCCCGACCGCCGGGTCCTCCAACCCGCCGAGCACCAGCATCGCCAGCGCGTACGCGCACACCGCGGCGACACCGGCCAGGTAGACGCCCTGCGGCAAGCCCAGGTCGCGTTCGGGCCCGAGCGCGAGCGCCCGCTCGCGTAGCGCGCCGGTGAACAGCAGCACGCCCAGTGCGATCAGGGCCACGGCCGAGACCGAGATGTTGACAACGAGCTCGGTGTCCATCGGCGGGCAGCTTAGGTCAGTTGGACCATGACCGCTATCAATGCCCGCACAACCCGCCAACCGTTACAGACGGACCGATTGTTGGCTTGCACGCCGAACACAAGCCAGCGTGGTCCGCCGCTTACCGATAACAAGCACGGGGTATTGGAGGCGAGACGATGCAGGCAAGAACCAGGCGTTGGGTCCGGCGGGCGGTGATCGGCGTCAGCGCGGCGGCCGTGTTCGGCGCGGGCCTGACGGTCTACCTGCTCCGACGGCCCCCGGCGGTGTGGAACCAGGCCCAGCAGATCCTCGAACAGCACACGCCCGAAGAGCGCGAGCAGCAGGTCGACGCGATCACCCAGCGGCTCGTGTCCACGCTGATCGATGAGCCCGAGTCGTCGTCGGCGCTGCCGGCGTTCGGGCCGGCCAACGAGCAAGCGGGTTTTGATCAGACAGCGGAACTGGAGTTGAGCAACGAGGAACTGGTCGCGCTCGCACAGGATATGTTCGACGAATGGGCCGGCCAGCGCGGGTACGAGGTGCCCACGCAGATCACCCGCCCGGTCGTGCTCGCGGTCGATGGGCGGCTGGCCATCGCGTTCAAGATCACCACGACCAACTGGTCGCAGGTCTTCTCCGGCTACGTCGAGCTCGAATTCCAGCCCGACGGCATGGCGGTCGGCCGGGTCGACGGCCTGATCGCCGGCTCGCTGCCGGTCTCGGTCGTCGAGGTGGGCGAGCTGCTGCGCAAGCAACTGCCGCAGGGCGAGGAGGCATTGGCCGACCGGATCGGCGAGTGGATCGCGCAGCTCGAGTCGTTCGAGTTCCGCCCGGTGCTGGAGCTGGAGCACCGCCGACGGGCGCGCGTGCTGGCGATGGCGGTCGGCGCCGACACGGTGGCGCTGACGATGCGTGTGCAGGACCACCGGACCTACAAGCGCCACAACACGCTGCTGGCCGGCGGCGAGGTCGCGGTGACCGACGAGCTGGACGGCCTGATGCCCTGGCTGGACGGCGGCGCACTCGCGGATGTGCCGGCGACGACGGAATAAGACCGAAGCGCTTCCGTTTCATAGGTGACGCGCAGCGTCCCGTGCGGATCATTTAAAACAGTGCGCGCGGGACGCTGCGCGTCTCCCGCTAAACACTACTTCGACGCGCCGATCTTCACCGGCTTGCTGATCCGGTCCGCGATGATCGCGTCGGTCGCGTTGCGAGCGATGTCGGTGACACGGATCGCCTCTTCGCCGGTGCACAGGTCGCCGGGGTCGTTCTTCTGGATCGCATCCGCGAAGTGATCGTACATCACCGCGAAGTTCTTCTCGCCGGTGTGCTTGAGCTTCTCGGTGAATTGATGAGTGCGCAGCTCGAAGAGGTTGGTGTTGCGTTCGTAGCGGATGATGCCGTCGGTGCCGATCAGCTCGTAGATGAACTCGTTGTACTTGTGCCTGGTCGTGTGGCCGTAGGTGTAGGACATCTCGACGAGCGTGTGCGCGCCGCAGTCGTGGTCCATGTGCAGGAAGACGTGGTCGGGCGCCTCGAACTCATCGGCCCACGAGCCGTGGCCCCGGTACCGCACGACCGGCGAGTTCAGCCACCACTGCGCCAGGTCGATCTGGTGCACACCACAATCCACCATCGGCCCGCCCTCAAGCATCCGTTCGACCCGGCGTTGGTACACCCGCCATTGGCCGTCGGGACCCTGCTCGTACTTGCCGTGGCAGTCCCAGTTGTAGATCAGCCGGAGGGTGCGCACCTGCCCGATCGCGTCATCGCGCACCAAATCACGGATCGTCTGCGCACAACCTGAGAACCGGTAGCAGAACCCGACATAGAGCGGCAGGTTCGCCTCGCGCATGACGTCAACGATCTGCTGCGCCTCGTCGGCGTCCATCGCCAGGGGCTTCTCGCACAGCGCGGGCAGCTTGTGTGCAGCGCAGCCCCTGATGTTCTCCAGGTGCACCGGAGCGGGCGAGCAGATGGCGACCGCGTCGAGGCCGCTTGTAAAAAACGGGTCCTGATCGGTGTACCCGCGCGGCACACCAAACCGCCTCTGATAATCAGCAAGCCGGTCGGCATCCGGATCCATCAAGGCGTGTACATCAAAACGTTTACTGTCGCGCAACGGCGGGAGGTGGCCGTATTCCGACACCACCCCGCAGCCCATCACGCCGATCCTGATCGCATCCATCGTTGCACTCCGATCCTCGAACCGTGCCATCCTACCCTGTCTGCGTGCTCACGGCGATCTGGGAACGGAGTAGGGTTAAGACCTGAATCTTGTATCCAACATGTGGTTAAGGCAGATTTAGCTCAAGCGGGCGCTATACTTAAACAGATAAGAGTTATAGCGAAAGCTGGCTCACTCCCTTCTTGGTACCCACACAGTCTGTGATCCGAATCATCCACAACAAAATCTGAACTCGGACAAGGTGAAAAATATTGACTCTGTCCGCTTGTCCCCGGCTGGCGTGAACCCGACCCCCCCGACACGCTGGCCGGGGCTTTTTTTTACGTTCGGCTGAGGCCTTGGGCTGTCGTGCGTCTCAAAAAAACCGCCTCTAGCGAGCAAGGCTCAGCTAGAGGCAGCTTCCGGGGGCAAGAGTTAGGCCTGAATTCTCAGGTCTGGGAAATAGGTTAACACCAGAACACGGGGCATGCAAGCCGCGAATTCAATCTCGCCCATTTTTGCGTTTCGACCTAGCCGGTCAGCACGCCCGCCTCGCCCTCGGTCTTGGCGATCACGACCGCCCCGACCGAATCGGAGAACACGTTCACCGCGGTCCGCACCATATCCAGCGGGCGGTCAAAGACGAACAGCAGGCCCATCCCCGACACCAGCAGCACGCCGTCGGGCAGCGCATCGGCGGGCAGGGCGTCCTGCACCGCGGTGAGGATCACGACGATCGCGACCAGCGACGCCGAGGGCACCCCCGCCACCCCGATCGAGGTCAGCACCGCGGTGACGACAATCAAGAACTGCTGGGCAAACGTCAGCTCGACGCCGAACGCCTGGCAGATGAAGATCGCCGCGACGCACTCGTACAGCGCCGTGCCGTCCATGTTCACCGTCGCACCAAGCGGGAGCACAAAGCTGGTCGTCTTCTTCGACACCGTCGCCCGGTCCTCGACGCACTCCATCGTGACCGGCAGGGTCGCGCTGCTCGACGCGGTCGAGAACGCGGTCATCAGCGCCGGCAGCATCGCGCGGTAATGCCGGATCGGGTTGACGCGCGCCACAAACAACAGGATCAGCGGCATCACGATGAAGAAGTGGACCGCCAGCGCCAGCAGCGCACCGCCCGCGAACGTGGTCAGGCCGGTGACAAAGACCTGCAGCCGGCCGTCGGGCACGAGCTTCGCGTACTGCTCGCCGAACGTCGCGGCGATCAACCCGATGATCCCGATCGGCGCGAGCTTGAGCACAAAGTCGGTGATCGTCAGTGTCAGGTCGTAGATACCCTGTGTCAATGCCTTCACCGCGCGGGCCGGCTCGGTACCGCTTCGGCCGAGGAAGTAGCCGATTAAAATCGAAACCACGATCAGCCCCAGCAGCTTGCCCTGCGCCGCGGCCTCGATCACGTTCGGCGGGACCATCTCCCGGAACACATCCAGGAAATCCGTCGCCTGCTTGCCACCGACCTTCTTATCGACGTCGGCCTGATCGCCCGCAAACGCCGTGAGGTCCTGTCCCTCGAGGATCCCGACGCGTTGGCCCGCATCGTTGGTCGCGACGCCGGGCGCTAGCGCGTTGACGACCAGCAGGCCGATCACGACGCTGATGATAGACGTCGCCGCGTAATAGCCCATCGTCTTGCCCGCCAGCCGGCCGAAACCGGTGGGCGACCCGCCGCCATCGGTCGCCCGCCCGCCGACGAGGTTCGCCACCGCGAGCACGATGCTGGTCGTCACCAGCGGGACGATGATGAGCTTGAGCCCCTGCAGGAACAGGTCGCCGATGAGGTCGAAGAAGAGGTAGGCGTAGCTCGTCGTTGCGAACTCGGCGGCCTTGATACCGGCAAGCTCGGGCGGCGGCTTGTCATTCACGGGCAGTTGATTGACCTGATCAATCGCCCACGCCCCGATCCCCAAGCCGATCGTCGCACCGATGATCAGACCAAGCAAAATCTGCCAATGCAGCGGCCAGCGCCAGGGCATCGCGCCCACGGGTTTGTCGTTGGTCGGGTTGACCGGCGTATCGGCCATGAATAGCGATCATAACAGGCGGGCCTGGCCGGGACCTGCCGGGTGGCGCCGATAAGCCATTGCGCTTCCGTTGAGACGGTGACCACAAGCACTGACAAACAGATGTGGGCCCTGTATGTTTGCACGCTTGTCAGTGGTTCGGGTTGTTGAGGCCGGATCGGGCAGGACCAACATGTTTGTCAGTGGCGCCCGGTGATCCGGCCGATGAAAAACTCCGGCCGACGCCGCGCGGCTAAGCTGTTGCAGGGAGGCACACCGCTTGCACCTGAATCAACTGATCGACGGGCTGTCGTTGACACCGCGCCACGGCGATGCGCGCACCACGCTGTCGGGCCTGACCGACGACAGCCGGCGGGTTGCGCCCGGTTCGCTGTTCATCGCGCGCCCGGCCCCCGCCCCCGGAAGTGTTGCAACCGCCGAGGCGTTGCGCTTCGTCCCCGACGCCGTCGTCGCCGGCGCGATCGCCCTGCTGCTGCCGGATATAGACGACCAGGCGATCGCCGAGCTCGCGCTGCCCGAGTCGGTCGCGGTTGTCACCGCCGAGCCGGGCGTCGCGGTCGATCAACGCCTGTGCGGCATGCTCGCCGAGCGCTTCTTCGGCGGGCCCTCACGCCAAATCAAACTCATCGGCGTCACCGGCACCAACGGCAAAACCACGACGGTGACAATCACCAGGCACCTGCTCGCATCCGCCGGCCACAAGTGCGGGCTCATTGGTACCGTCGAACTCGACACCGGCGGCCCCGGCGGCCCGCGCCCCGCGCAGCTGACCACGCCGGGGGCGATCGAGCTGTCGCGCCTGCTCGCGGAGATGGTCGCCAACGGCTGCGCGTACTGCGTGATGGAGGTGTCCAGCCACGCGCTCCATCAGGGCCGGGCCGACCACCTGCGCTTCACCGCCGCGGCGTTCACGAACCTGACGCAGGACCACCTGGACTACCACGGCACGATGGAGGCCTACGCGGACGCGAAGGCGATCTTGTTTGAGGGGCTGGATGAGGACGCGGTCGCGGTCTTGAACTATGACGCTCATCACGGTGATCGGATGTCGCGCAATTGTTGTGCGTTGACGATTTGGACTGCTGTTGCACGGTGGGGTGAAGGGGTTTCTGTTGCCGCACCGATCAAAATGAGTTCTGGTTCAAGCGAAGCGATGTTCGATGGTTCATGGGGCAAGTTCAAGGCAACCCTCCCAATGCCGGGGAACCACAACTTGAGCAACGCCATACAAGCCGCTGAACTCGCACACGCCACCGCCGAGCTCGACGCATCCCAACTCCAACAAGGCCTCGAAACCTGCCGCCCCGTCCCCGGCCGACTCGAACCCGTCGGCCCGGCTTGGCCCCAACCCTCAACCCCGAACCCCCAACTCCCAGCAGCCCTTGTCGATTACGCGCATACACCAGACGCGCTCGAGAACGTCGGTAAGGCGTTGCGCGATCTGACGGCAGGCAAACTCATCACGGTCTTCGGATGCGGCGGCGACCGGGACCGTGCCAAGCGCCCGCTCATGGCCGGGGCCGCGCAGCAGCACGCGGACGTCGTCGTGCTGACCAGCGACAACCCGCGCACCGAAGACCCGCAGCAGATCTTGGATGATGCCGCCAAGGGTTTGACGCGTGATATGACCATGCCGGACCCCGAGGCATACATCATCATGGAGCGGGCCGAGGCGATCCGTTTCGCGGTTCAGTTGGCGTCCCCGGGCGACACCGTCCTCATCGCCGGCAAGGGCCACGAGGACTACCAGATCATCGGGACGGAGAAAGTACACTTCGACGACCGCGAGCACGCCGCCGCCGCGCTGCGCGACAAGCTGATCAACAAGTTGTAAAACGATTGAAAACCTCCATGCCCACGGCGTTGCTTGAGCAACGCCGTGCGATCGACAAAACAACAACTCCATGCACTTCTGGACCTACCAAAACCTGGCCAACGTCACACAGGGCCGCTGGCTCGTTGAGCCCGACGACCTGAGCGCCGAGGTCACCGGTCTCTGGCACGACACGCGCGAGCTGAAGCCCGGCCAGGCCTACCTCGCGATCCGGGGTGAGAACTTCGACGGCCACGACTTCGTCGACAACGCCTTCGCCGCCGGGGCGAGTCTTGCGATCGTCAGCGCAGCACCTCCTTCTCTTGAGGGCGGGGCCGGGGGGAGGGTGCCGAAGCAGACGGTGCTCCGGGTCGGGGACACCATCAAAGCCCTCCAAGACCTTGCGCGTGCCTACCGCGACGCACTCAAAGCAGACGGCTGCAAGGTCATCGGCATCGCCGGCTCGAACGGCAAGACGACGACGCGGCACCTGATCCACCACGTCCTGACCCACGCGGGACTGAAGGGCACGCAGAGCCCCAAGAGTTTTAACAATCACCTGGGCGTGCCGCTGACCCTGCTCAGCGGCAAGCCGCGGGATGATTTTGTGGCGTGTGAGATCGGCACGAACCACCCCGGCGAGATCGATTTCCTCAGCGCGATCGCCCGGCCCGACATCGCGGTGATCACGAGCATTGGGGAGGAGCATTTGGAGTTTTTCGGGGGGCTCGATGGTGTGATCGAGGAGGAGTTCTCGATCGCGAATCACTTCGATGAGCAAACGCTTTGTATTGCGCCCAACGAGGTGCCTTGGGTGGATTCTGTTATCGAGAGCGCATATCTGCGCGCCGAGCCGCTGCACCAACAGGCATTACTTCTCGCCGAAGCGCTGGACCCGGTACACGAGCCGACCCGCCAAAACGGTATGCTCGCGGCGTGCGTCGCGCTGAGCATCGGGGTTAAGCCAGACATAATTGAGTCCGCGTATCGCGATGCACCCCGCCCGGCTGGGCGATGGCAACGCCTCGCGCTGGGACAACAGACTACGGTGATCCACGATGCCTACAACGCCAACCCGGACAGTGTTGCTTCGGCGATGCAGGCATTGTGGCGGCTTCACGCGAAGAGAAAGGTGTTCGTCTTCGGTGATATGTTCGAACTGGGCGAACACGCCGAGCACAGCCATCGCCAGGTCGGCCGATTCGTTGCGGGGATGCCGATCGATCTTTTTGTGACCATTGGCCCACTCGCCGGTCTCGCGATCGATGAGGCCAACGGGCCTGTATCCTGTCGGGCGTACCAAGCCTGGACCGACGACCTCCCCGACCAAGTCGTCAATCTCCTCCAGCCCGGCGACACCGTCCTGCTCAAGGCCTCGCGCGGGATGCGGCTCGAACGCCTGATCCCCGCGATTGAACGGCGTTTCCCCCGGAATGGGCCCCCGAAAGACGAATAGCCGACATAACTCCGGTGTGAAGCCCACGCTGTCACGGCGTGGGCTTCGAGCGCTTTGAAACCTACCCAAACCCTGAACCCCAGACCCTACCCTGCTCTACCTGCTCATCCAACTCCTGGACCGCAAGCTCGAAGGCGGGCTCGACGCCTCGTTCTTCAGCTTCCTGCGCATCTTCACCTTCGTCGAGTTCCGCGCGGTGCTCGCCATGATCCTGTCGTTCGCGCTGGTCGTGGGCTTTGGCAAGAAGATCATCCGCTGGCTGGTGGGCCAGAAGATCGGGGACAACCCCGAGTTCTTCAACAAGGACATCAACGAGCTGATGAAGTCCAAGGCCAACACGCCGACGATGGGCGGGGTCATGATCGTCGGCGCGATTGTCGTCACGACCCTGCTGCTCGCGGACATCTCCCGCCAGCACGGGTTCTACGTCTGGATGGGCCTGATCTGCCTGCTCGGCATGGCGGGGATCGGCATGGCAGACGACTGGCTCAAGCTCACCACCGCCCGCCGGAAGCCCGGCTCGCGCGACGGCCTGCGGTCCTGGGAGAAGCTCATCTTCCAGCTCGGGCTCGCGGTCCTGCTAGGGATCTTCGTGTTCCATCACGGCGTGTCGAAGTTCGCCGGGCTCGACGAGTTCGAGCTGATGTCGCGCTCGCTGAACCTGCCGGGCCTGAAGACCTGGGTGTACGACGCGGCGCAGGGCGACTGGGTGCCCTCGCCGGGGCTGATCATCCTGCCCGCCGCGGTGTTCGTGACGCTGGCGGTGATGTTCATCGCCGGCACGAGCAACGCGGTGAACCTGACCGACGGGATGGACGGGCTGGCGGGGGGGGTCACGGTCGTGGTCGCCTTCGCGTTCATGGTGCTGTGCCTGATCGCCGGCTACGAACGCGGCGAGTTCATCCTCGCGCAGTACCTGCTGGTGCCGCACATCCCGCACGCGCAGGAGCTGGCGATCCTCGCCGGGGCGATGGCGGGCGCGTGCCTGGGCTTCCTGTGGTTCAACTGCCACCCGGCGCAGGTCTTCATGGGCGACACCGGCTCGCTCGCGCTCGGCGGGACGCTCGGCTACCTCGCCGTCGTCATCCGCCAGGAGCTGCTCCTGCTCATCATCGGCGGCATCTTCTTCTTCGAGATGCTCTCGGTCATCCTGCAGGTCGGCTCGTTCAAGCTCCGCGGCGGCAAGCGCATCTTCAAGTGCGCCCCCGTCCACCACCACTTCCACATGGCCGGCTGGACCGAGCAGCAGGTCGTTGTCCGCTTCTGGCTGATCACCGTGCTGCTCGCCGCGGTCGCGCTGTCAACGATCCGGCTGCGGTGATCAACATGGAAAAGTAATAGCCGCGATGCTACGCATCGCCGGCGGATCCTCATAGATCAACGGTGCTTTGCCAGCGATGCGTAGCATCGCGGCTATTCTTGTGACCGTTGAAACGCCTGCCCCTCTACCTCTGGGCCTGCCCCAACACGCTCGTCGGCCTGGCGTGGGCCCTGCTCGCCCGTGCGACCGGCGGGGGCTGGTCCATCCACACCGGCGTCATCGAGGCCCACGGCGGGTGGGTCAAGCCGATCCTTGAGCGCCTGCCCTTCGTCAGAGGCGGCGCGATGGCGATCACCATCGGCCACGTCGTCCTCGCACAGACCCGGGCCGCGCTGGACGTCACGCGCACCCACGAGCGCGTCCATGTCAAGCAGTACGAACGCTGGGGCCCGCTGTTCACGCCGGCGTACGTCCTCGCCGGCGCCTGGCAGTGGGCGCGCGGCAACGACCCCTACCGGGACAACCCGTTCGAGGTCGAGGCGTATTCAGAGTCTGGGTGAGGCTTAAGCCGCTTCGCGGTCCGCGTCGTCGCCGGCCTCGGGCGCTTCGCTCTCGGTCAGCTTCAGGGGCTGGCTGAGCTCGGTCGCGGTCTCGCGCAGCCAGCTCTTGGCCCGCTCGTCCACGCGCTCGCGCTGCTTGGCCAGCTCCGCGGCCTGGCGCTGGACCGACTCCCGCTCGCGCTGGACCTCGCCCCACTCGCGCGACATCGCGGTCTCTTCGGCCCGCAGCTTGCTCGTCAGCTCGACGAGCTTGATCCGCTGCTGATCGACCTGCGCGGCGCGCTCTTCGAGCTGCTTACGCTGCGCAGCGAGCGTCTCGCGCTGCTGCTCGGCCTGGGCTTCGAGCACCGTCTTGTCGGTCTCGAGCTGCTTGTTCTGCTGGGCGTGCCAGGCCATGAGCTCGGCCATCTTCGCCTCGACCGCGGCGATCAGGCCGCCGACGTCGTTGCCCGTGTCCTTGGGTTGGCCGTTGATCGGGGCCATGCCATCATCGCTTGCGACTTGCTGCATCTCGCATCCTCGTCAGTGTTGCCTGCTGATCCGACGTTATCGTCACAGTCGGCACAAACGGGGCGTGGCTTTAGGACAAGTCCGTTCAAACTGAACAGGCTTGGGCTCCTTCTCCCTGTTAGGGAGAAGGGGGATGAGGGTCGGGCGTCAAACAGGCCGCGGCTCAATCAGTAGTGCGCTGCGCCTATCACGCTGGACCCTCACCCCGGCCCTCTCCCTAGAAGGGAGAGGGAGCAGATCAACCTCAAGCCTCGCTCGCGTGGATGAACTGGCGGTAGAGGTGCGCGTACCGCCCGCCCTGCTTGAGCAAGTCGTTGTGGCTGCCGCGTTCGATAATACGGCCGTCATCGAGCAGCAAGACCACATCCGCGTGGCGGATCGTGCTCAGCCGGTGCGCGACGACAAAACTCGTGCGACCGGCGAGCAGCTTCGCGAGCGCCGCCTGGACGCGCGCCTCGGTCATCGTGTCCACCGCGCTGGTCGCCTCGTCCAGAATCAAAACCCGCGGGTCGGCGAGCATCGCCCGGCAGAAGCACACGATCTGCCGTTGGCCCAGCGACAGGCTGCCGCCCTTCTCGCCGACCTCGGTCTGCAAGCCCTTCGGCAACGCTTCGAGGATGTCCAGGCAGTCGAGCGCCCGGGCCGAGGCGATGACCTCCTCATCGGTCGCGCCCGGCCGGCCGACGCGGATGTTGTCCATCACTGTGCCGGTGAACAGGTAGTTGCGCTGCAGCACGATGCCGAGCTGCTTCGCGAGCGACCGGCCGGTGATCGCGCGCGTGTCGTGGCCGTCGATCAGCACACGGCCGTCGCTTGGCAGATAAAACTTCGCGATCAGGTTGATGATCGAGGTCTTGCCGCTGCCCGTATGGCCGACCAGCGCGACGGTCTGGCCCGGCTCGGCGGTCAGCGAGATGCCGTGCAACACCGGCTTGCCCGGCAGGTAACCGAACGTCACGCTGTCCAGCTCAACCCGCCCGTCGATCGGCGGCAGGTCCGTCGCGCCATCCGCGTCGAGCCGCTCGGGCTCGGTGTCCAGCAGGCCGAACACGCGCTCGGCCCCGGCCATCGCGGTCAGCGCGTCGTTGTACTGCCGGCCGATCGTCGCGATCGGGTTGAAGAACTGCGGCATCAGCAGCGCAAACACGACCAGCGATTCAAAACGGTCGGCGGGTGTCTGCGCCGCGTACTCGGCGAAGAACTGGCCGAGCAAGACCTGCGCTCCGCCCAGCGCGAGCAGGGCCGCCATGAACAATTGGCTGTTGAGCTCGATGGATGGCAGGAAGACCGCTTGGAGCCTGGCCGAGCGGACGTGATAGGCCGCATGGTCATCAACGAGCTCGCCGAACAGCTCGGCGTTGGTGTCCTCGCGGACAAAGCCCTGCGTGACGCGGACGCCGTTGACCGACTCGGCGAGCGTCGCGGTGACGCGGCTGAAGCTCTCCTGCGTCGCGCGGTACGCCGTGCTCAGCCGGTCGCGGAAGAACTTACTCACCCACCACAGCACCGGCGCCATCGCCAGCACGACAAAGAACAGCGGCGGGTCGTAGTACAGCATCACCGCCGCGGCGGTCACCATCGCGCCCAGCTGCACGAGCGTGATGAACAGCACGCTCTGCACGCCCATGCGGACCGACTCGGCGTCGGACGTGACCCGGCTGATGACCCGCCCGAGCTTGGTCGTGTCGTAGAACCGCATCGACATCGACTGGAGGTGGTTGAAGATCTCGCTGCGCAGGTCGTGGATGACGTCCTCGCCCAGCTCGAGCGCGAGCTTCATGCGGAAGTGGAAGACGACCGCGGTGGAGACCGCGAGCGCGAAGAACCCCGCGGCGCCCCACAAGACGCCGTGCCAGTCCTGCGCGAGCACCGGCCCGTTGAGCACGGCGGCGAGCGCCCACGCGAGCGCGGGCAGCTGCACGGCGCGTGTCAGCGCGAGCGCGATGAGGACGTTCCGCCGGAGCGCGTACGGCCGTGTGTAGCCGAGCAGCCGGCGGATCACGGCAAAACTCAGCGGCCGCTGCCTGGCTTCTTTCTCGGTCTGCTGCACGTGCGTGAGCAGGCGGGGTTGTTGGGGTTGGTTTTTCATGGGTTGGTTTTGAACCGCCAAGACGCCAAGTGCGCCAAGGAAGGCATCATCGCGGTGAATCAGTCGGACCTTTGTATCCCTTGGCGTCCTTGGCGCCTTGGCGGTTCAATCGGTTTGAACAAAGCCCAGCAGTCGCTTTGAATCATCATCCGCTAACTGAACTTCCGCGGCGCTGCGGTAGTGCTCGCTGGTTTTCATCAGCTCCTCGTGCGTGCCGGTCTCGGTGATGCGCCCGCCTTCGAGCACGATCACGCGGTCGGCGCGCTTGAGCGTTGACAAGCGGTGGGCGACGATAAAGGTCGTGCGCCCGTGCATCGCGCTCTCCATCGCCGAGAGGATCAGGTGCTCGGTCTCGGGGTCGATCGCGGCGGTCGGGTCGTCCATCAAGAGGATCGGCGGGTCGAGCAGGAGCGCCCTTGCGATCGCCAGGCGTTGGCGCTGGCCGCCGGACAGGCCGTTGCCGCCCTCGGTCAGGACGGTGTCGTAGCCCTGGTCGAGCTCGGTGGTCACAAAGTCGTGGGCCTGGGCGATGGTCGCGGCCTGCTCGATCTGCTCCTGGGTCGCGTCGGGTGACCCAAAGGCGATGTTGCTCTTCACCGTGTTGGAGAACAGGAACGTCTCCTGGAACACCGTGCCGATGTTTCGGCGGAGGTCGTCCAGGTCCAGGTCGCGCAGGTCGTGGCCATCAACGCGGACCGCGCCGTGGGTCGGGTCGTAGAAGCGCGGGATCATTGAAAGCAGCGTGGACTTGCCCGCGCCGGTCGCGCCGAGGATGGCGATCGTTTCGCCGGGATATGCCTCGAAGGTCACATCCTGCAGCGCAGGCGCATCGTCTTCGTTGTATTGGAAACTGGCGTTGTCGAAGGCAATCTGTCCATTCACGCGGCCCAGCCGCGTCGCCTCGTGTTTGGATTCGACCTCCATCGGTTCGTCCAGCACCTCGAACACGCGCTGGGCGCCGATAACCGAGCGCTGCACCGCGTTGGTGATCTGCGCGAGGTTGCCGACCTGGCTTGAGAACTGCTGCAGCAGGCCCGCGAAAACAAACAGCCCCGAGCCGAAAGCGAAGGCGGGGTCGTTGGCGTAGAGGTACCCGCCGTAGATGAGCAGCACGAGCAGGTTGACCGCGGTGATCAGCCCGACCGACGGGACGAACAGCGCGACCTTGCGGAAGATCCAGCGGTGCTGGTCGGCGACGGCGTCGTTGGCCCGCTTGAACTTCTCTTTCTCGTCTTCCTGCATCGCGAAGCCCTTGACGACGTGCACGCCCTGCGCGTTCTCGGAGAGGACAAGCACGGCCTTGTCGAACAGCTCGCGGTTGCGGCGGTACGCCGGGCGGACGATGCGCGAGAACAGCGACGTCAAGACCCAGAGCACCGGCGTCGTCGCGAGGCAGGCAAGGGTCAGCGTGACGTGGATACTCAGCATGTAGCCGACGAAGAACACCAGCGCGATGACGAGCATGAGCAGCTCGATCATCACGCCGTCGATGAACCGCCGGACGGCCTGGACATCGCCTGTGACGCGGTTGATGATCGAGCCGGACTCGTTGCGGTCGAAGAAGCGGAAGCTCATCCGCTGCATCTTGTTGTAGACCGTGTTGCGCAGGTCAACGACGATGTCACGGACCAGCAGCGCCTTGACGACCTGCGACTGGCGTTCGAGCGCGAAGCGCGCGACACCGAGCACGAGCACCGCGCCGGCGATGACGAGCACCCGCGTCATCGGCGGCCAGTCGGCGGGCGGCTCGATACCGAACGGCCAACTCGGCGGCTTGCCCGAATCGACGATCTCCGCGCCGATGACATCGATGCCCAGCCCGACCAGCCCGAGGCCCGAGAGCGCGAACGCGAGCAGGCCCATCTGCAGCAGGACGATGACGACAACGCCGAGCTTGTACTGCCAGGTCAGCTTGACCAGCCGCCAGAGCACCGCGGCGGTGGAGGGTTGTTGAGGGTCGGGCGGGTCGGGGTCGGGCGGCATGAAGAAACAACTTTAGCGGTGTGAAGCGTGTTGGGCTTTACCGCCGCGTCACTTCACCATCGCCGCCGCGGTGTAGACCTTGATATCGACCATGACGCCATCCGCGGCGCGATCGGCCAGCCAGGGATCGACCTCAGCGACCGGCACGAGGTGCACCGTGATCTGCTCGTGGCCGACGCCCCCGCCCGCGTGCTCGCGGGTCAGGCCGGTCGCGCGGTACAGGTCGATCGTCTCGCTGGTCAGGCCAGGGCTGGTGGAGACCCTGAACAGGTGCTCGATGGTCTCGGCGTGGAAGCCGGTCTCCTCGAGCAGCTCCCGGCGGGCGGCCTCGGCGAAGCTCTCGTCCGGATCGTCGTCCAGGTCCCCCGCCAGGCCCGCGGGCAGCTCGATGCACATCCTGCCCAGCGGCACGCGGTGCTGCTCGACCAGCACCAGCTCGCCCGTGTCCGTCGTCGCGATGACCGCCACCGCCCCCGCCGTCACCGGCCGCTCGGCGTACTCCCACCGCCCCCGGCGAACCAGGCGCAGGAACCGGCCCTCAGCCATCACCTCGATCGCGTCGATATCGTCCATGGGCCTATCCTACATGGTTTGGATTACGCCTTGCCGATTAACGGTTTACAGCACAACAACTTCTGCCCGGATATGCGAAAAATCCTTGAACGGCGTCGATCGGGCATATAAAGTTGTTAGGTGAACCTGTGTTCGCAGGTCCCCGCCCGAGCCCGCCCCGTCCTCCACACGCACGCGAGCCCACCGATGCCCAAACGCCTGCCGATGTTGACGACCTGCCTGCTGGCTGTCCTCGCGCTGGTCATCGCGCCCGCCGCCGTCGTTGCACAGCTCGGCGACACCGAAGAAGAGCAGCAACGCATCCGCGAGCTGGGCCTCGGGGCCAAGCAGGGCCTGGATTCGGAGGGCAATGCCATCCGCGTCTCGGCGGAGGAAGACAGCGGCCCGCCCCTGACCGAGCGCGAGCGCGCCACGCACGTGCTCAACCGCATGGCCTTCGGCGCCCGGCCGGGCCAGGTGGAGCGCGTGCTGGAGATGGGCGTCGAGAACTGGATGCGTGACCAGCTCGACCCCGAATCCATCGACAACGTGTACGTCGACACCCACCTCGCCGAGCACATGCCGTCGTTGAACATGGGCATGGGCGAGATCTTCCGCACCTACCGCCCCGAGTACACGCCGTACAAGGGCAAGACGCCGACCAAGGCCGAGCGCGAGCTTAGGCAGCAGGAGCAGCGCGAGCGCAACCAGCTCCGCCGGGATGTCCAGGCCGAGCTGCGCGCCGCGGTCTACCACCGCGCGATCTACTCCGGGCGCCAGTTCGAAGAGGTGATCATCGCGTTCTGGCGGGACCACTTCTCGGTCGATCAGAACTCCAACGACGTCGCGTACTTCGCCAACCACTGGGAAGAGAACGTCCTGCGCGAGCACGCCTTCGGCGACTTCGAGGACTTGCTCATGGCCACCGCCCGCCACCCCGCGATGCTGTTCTTCCTGGACAACGCGGTGTCGCAGAAGCCGCTGACCGAGCGCGAGCTGGCGCTGATCGAGAAGTACGAGAACCGCGACAACGTGCCGCGCTCGGTCCGCGCCCTGCAGCGGCAGCGCGGGCTCAACGAGAACTACGCCCGCGAGCTGATGGAGCTGCACACGCTCGGCGTGGACCGCGAGTACAAGCAGCGCGACGTCACCGAGCTCGCCCGCGTCTTCACCGGCTGGACCGCCCGCTGGCGCCCCCGGAACATGCAGGACAACGCCCGCAACGACCGCCGGCGCGGCAACAGCAATGCGGATCAACAGGACGATTACGGCTTCTACTTCAACGCCGGCGTCCACGACACGGGCAACAAGGTCGTGCTCGGCTCGCGCCTGCGTGGCGGGGGCGAGGAGCAGGGCATCTCCGTGATCCGCGCGCTGGCCAAGCACAAGTACACCGCCGACTTCATCAGCCGCAAGCTCTGCCGGTACCTCCTGCGGGACGAACCGAGCGAAGCCCTGGTCGCCGAGATCGCCAAGGTCTTCAAGCGGACCAAGGGCGACCTGCCCGAGGTCTACGAGGCGATCGTGTTCTCCGAAGACTTCCTGTACCGGCAGAACCACCGCGTGAAGTTCAAGACGCCTTTCGAGTACGTCGTCTCCGCCGTCCGCGCGACCGGCGCCGAGGCGACGTCCTACGGCCAGATCGACCAGGCGCTGTCGCTGATGGGCCAGAAGACCTACGGCTGCCCGGACCCGACGGGCTGGTACGACACCGCCGAGGCCTGGCTGGACCCGGGCGTGCTGGTGTACCGCTGGACGTTCGCGATGGACCTGGCGGGCAACCGTTTGAAAGGTATCCGCGTGCCCGAGGCGCTGCTCGCGAACCTCCCCGCCGAGGAGCTGAAGAAAAAACTCGCCAACCAGGTCCTGCCCGCCGGGCTGAGCGAGCGGACCAGCACGATCATTGATGAAGAACTCGGGCGCAACCCGAGCGCGCAGGAGATGCTGTCGATCCTGTTGGGATCGCCGGACTTTCAACAACAATAAACAAGGCAGGTTTGTCCATAGGTTTCACAGATGGCACAGATTAAAGACATGCTTACCACAGAGACACAAAGAGCACAGAGGACAGAAGAGCAATTCTTATTGTTTATCAAAACAATTTGAACTCCTTGGTATGTCTCTGTGATCTCTGTGTCTCTGTGGTTCAACAACAAAGCCCAGCAGGCTTGATGAACAGGAGCGACCCCGATGTCCCCAACCCGCCGACAGTTTCTTGCAGGTTCCAGCGCGTTTATGGGTGCCGCGGCGCTCGGCCTGAACACGCGTGCGCTCGCGCAGGCGCTGCGCGAGCAGGGCCACCCGCCGACGCTGGTGACGATCTATCTGCGTGGCGGGGCCGACCCGCTGAACGCGATCGTCCCGGCCGGGGACCCGGAGTACTACAACGTCCGCCCGACGATCGCGATCCCCGCGAAGTCCGACGACGCGAACAACCCCGCGGTCATCCCGCTGACCAACCTGTTCGGGCTGCACCCGTCGCTCGATCCGTTGCACAAGCTGTACGAGGGCAAGCGGCTGGGCGCGATCATGTGCACCGGCTCGACGCACCCGACGCGGAGCCACTTCGACGCGCAGGACTTCATGGAGCGCGCCGCGCCGGGCGTCAAGTCCGTCACCGAGGGCTGGCTGAACCGGTACCTCACCGCGACGTCGTCCAACCACGACCGCCCGCTGCGCGCCGTGTCGCTCCAGCCGACGCTGCCGCGTTCGCTGCGCGGGCAGTACCCGGTGCTGGCCGTGCCGACGGGCAACGCGGACCGGGCGATGAACGCGTTCGAGCGGCTTTACAGCTGCGACGACAACGCCGAGGCCTTCCGCCGAAACGCCGGCGGGGACAAGCCCGCAGAGCAAGACAACGCCCCCGCCGACGACGGCCCGCGGCTGTCCGGCGGCCCGGCGGTCAAACCCGTGGACAAGCCCGAGGACGACCTGAACGAGAAGCTCGTCGAGAAGGGCGAGGAAAGCATCGAGAAACTGCGCCACCTCCGCGGCATCGTCCGCGGGCAGGGCAACGCCAAGTACCCCAACTCGCACCTCGCCCGCCAGCTCGCCGACACCGCCAAGGTCATCAAGGCCGGCGAGGGCCTGGTGGTCGCCGCGCTCGACTACGGCGGCTGGGACCACCACGCCTACCAGGGCGGGTCCACCGGAACGATGGCGAACATGCTCGGCACCCTCGCCCAGGCGATGCGCGCCTTCCACGACGACCTGGGCAGCCACATGGACAAGACGCTGGTCCTAGTCATGTCCGAGTTCGGCCGGACCGTCCGCGAGAACGGCAACAACGGCAGCGACCACGGCCACGGCGGGTTCATGCTCGCGATGGGCGGCATGGTCAAGGGCGGCAACGTCTACGGCAAGTGGACCGGCCTGGAACGGCGCAGGCTCTACCAGAACCGCGACCTGCCGGTGCACGTCGATTTCCGCGTCGTCTTCGCCGAGGCGCTGCACGCGCTGTTCGGCTTCGAGACGGACAAGACCGACTTCTTCCCCGAGTACAAGGCGAACGACCAGCCGGTGCGGTACCTGACGCCGATGGCGGCGGGGTGAGGCTTACAGCACGGGTGGCAACCGTGGTGGGTGAAAGGCGTTTGAAAGAACATGCTTTTTATCCGCGTGTCCTGGGGCAAGCAACGGCCCCCTGAGCACGGCCACTGCCCGCATTGCCAATACGACCTGCAGGGTTTGATACGGGCCCGGTGCCCCGAGTGCGGCCGTTCAACCTTGCACAGCCGCCAAAAGCAAGAACTTACAACGCTATCCGAAGAATTGGCAGACACGCTGCGATTCTTCTTGTGGTGCGCATGGCTGATTGCTTTATTGGCAGTGATCGTGAAATCGTTGGACTATTTCGAGCAGCTCCGGTTCGGGATGATGGTGATTTGTGGGTTCGCCATCATCGGCCTGCTGCTGCCGATTATTTATAAGTGGATCAGTTGAGCCTTGGCTTCACCTGTTAATCACTCCGGCTCGATCTGCAGCGTGAACTGGTCGCCGGCGTTTTCCATCAGCACCCAGTCGTCGGCGACGCTGACAAGTTTGCTCCCCGCGATCGTCGAGCCCTCCTTGTAGAGCTTGCCGTTGATCACCGCGAAGCGGCCCTCGTGGCTGGTGACGACGGATTGGAGGATAAGGCTGGGGCGGTCTGCTGTGGGTTGGTCCCCGCCCGCTGAAGCGGGCTCGGCCGTTGGGCGGCCGATGATGATGAACTGGCCTTCATCGTTGTCGCCCGCCGGCGCAAGCGGGCGCGTCGCGTTCTTCGCGCCCTCGAACGCGTCGCGGACCTCGGGCGGGTCTTCGCCGAGCACGAGCTCGCCGTTGATGACGTCGCTGAAGATGTCTTCGCCGAAGGTGATCTCGTGATCGTCGGCCTGGACCTGGTTGGGCTCGTGGACGAGGACGAAGTACGCCCCCGCCGCCATGCCGAGCAGCACGACCAGCACGAAGCCGAAGGCGCGCATGCCCGAGACGTCCGCCCCCGCCGGCTCGCGCTTGGCGCTCGCGGCGGCGTAGGTCGGGCGCGTGGTCGCGGCGATGACCGGGTTCGGCTCGGGCTTCGCTCTTGTTTTCGCCTGCACCTGCGGCGCGGGCGCTTCGACCTGCTCCACCACGCCCTTGGGTTCCTCCGGCGGGACGACCTCTTCGATCAGTTTGTCCGTGCGCTTCGCGGCGAGCGCCTCGGCGGCCTCGGACGAGAACAGCTCGTGCTCGTCCGGCGCCGCGGGCTCGTCCTGCTTGAGCCGGACGATGTGCGTCGTCTCAATGTCCATCTGCTCGGCCTTGACCTCGGCGGCGGCCTTGGTCGCCGCGTCGATCACGACCGACACGTCCTCGCCCGACCCGTTCTTCACCCCGACCACGCGGAACTGCTGCATCTGACCAGACATCGGCGGACCTTTCGCTAAAACCCTCCGGTGGGTTATCGGGCCGCATGTCAGCCGGGTTTAACACCAAGCCACGAGTTGGTAAGCCGTAGTGGTTGTAGGGGTCGGTGAGAATCGCACCGCACGTAAGGCAGCGCTTCGCTTCACAACAGGGGCGCGGATAGTATGGCAAAAGGCAAGTCGGAACCACAGACGCACACGGATGCACACCGATGATTCATAATTTGTCTTGACCTGTGTTTATCCGTATGCGTCTGTGGTTTCAAAACACCTTGCCCCGTGTTCTCCGGGTCCTCCCCGTCTCTGCGGTGAAGCGAAGTGTTGTATTGCTTCATTCCACAGCCTTGATTGGCTTGGGCGTGCTACCGACTACAATAATGCCATGCAGCCCACCGAAACCATGAAACGCCCCGACCGCCGGGTCACGCTCCGTGACTGGCGCAAATGGGCCGAAGCCAAACAGCCCTTCGCGATGCTGACCTGCTACGACGCGACGACGGCGAGGTGGCTGTGGCGCGGCGGGGTTTCCAGCTTCCTGGTCGGCGACACCGCGGCCCAGCTCATCCTCGGCCACGACTCGACCCTGCCCGCCAAGATGCCGTTCATGCTCGAGATCACCGCGGCGGTCCGGCGCGGCGCGCCCAACGCGCTCGTCATGGCGGACATGCCCTTCGGCAGCTACCAGGCCGACGAGGCCGAGGCCGTGCGCAACGCCGTCGCCTTTATCCAGGACGCCGGCGCCGACTGCGTCAAGCTCGAGGTCGATGGCAGCCACGCGACGCTGGTCGAGAAGCTCGCGCAGGCGGGCGTGCCCGTCGTCGCGCACCTGGGCAGCCGGCCGCAGCAGGTCCGTATGGAGGGCGGGTACAAGGCCGCCGGCCGGACCAAGCGCGACGCGGACATCCTCGTCGATACCGCCCAGCTCATGATCGCGATGGGCGCCTCGGTCCTGCTCATCGAAGCGGTGCCGGACGAGGTCTCGCAGCGCATCGTGGACAAGGCGCGCCACCCGCGCACCGGCGAGCGCATCCCGGTCGTCGGCTGCGGCGCGGGCCCGGCGTGCGACGGGCACGTCGTCGTCTTGCAGGACGTGATGGGCATGAGCGACTGGCAGCCGCCGTTCGCCCCGCCGATGGCCCAGCTCGGCGAGGCGCTGCAGGACGCCGCCGAGCGGTGGTGCAGGCAGGTCGAATCCGGCGAGTACCTCGCGGACGGCGGGGTGTACGGGATGAAGGATTAGCAGGACCCAACACCGACGCTGAGTCCGCGAAGCGTCTGGTCCCAAGCCCTTTGCATCCGGGATCCGCGCGGCGTTGGCTGCGCCAATGCTGTGGGCTTGGTTCAGGGAATCTGCAAGACACTCTGGCCTCCAAACCCCCACGGGCTACACTTCGTAGTGGATCAGGCCGATCCGCTTGTTATTGACAGCCCCGGAGACCACTATGTCACGCATCCGCTGGTACGGGCCGACGCTGCTGCTGGGGGCGACCCTCGTCCTGGCGATGCTTGTCGGGCCGGGCATGGTCCGGCAGATCGCCCGGTCGTACGAGCAGGCGCGCATCGCGCAGGTCCGCCAGGGGCTGGTCGATAACCCGACGCTGTCCACGCTGTCCGAGGCGTTCAAAGACGTCGCCGAGGTCGTGCGCCCGAGCGTGACGAGCATCTCTCTGCAGACACGCGACCGCGTCGCCGGCGGGCGGCTGTCGTGGGCCGGCGGCGGGTCGGGGTGGGTCTACCGGTACTACCCGGATTTCGAGAACGACCCCAACGACTACCAGGACTACATCATCACCAACCACCACGTGGTGGAAGACGCGCTCACCGGCCGGGCCGAGCAGGTCGTCGTCCGCTTCGAGGACGGCGGGGAGTACCGCGCGACGATCGTCGGCACGGACGACAAGACCGACGTCGCCGTGCTCAGGATCAACCGCAAGGGCCTGATCCCCGCGGCGCTGGCGGCCGAACCGGCGGAGCAGGGCGAGATCGTCTTCGCCGTCGGCTCGCCGTTCCAGTTCGAGTTCTCGATGAGCCAGGGCATCGTCAGCGCGACCGGCCGGCGGCTGCGCGACGCACGCGTCAACAACTACGAGAACTTCATCCAGACCGACGCGGCGATCAACCCGGGCAACTCCGGCGGGCCGCTCACCAACGTCCGCGGCGAGGTGATCGGCATGAACACCGCCATCGCCGTCGAGGGCAACCCAGCGGCAACGTTCTCCGGGCTGGGCTTCGCGATCCCGATCGATCAGATCGTCAACGTCGCGGATCAGCTTATTGAGAACGGCGAGGTCCGCCGGGGCTACATGGGCGTCTACATCAACGACATCGACTTCGCGACCCGGCGCGAGCTCGGCTTCAAGGGCGATGGCGTGCTGTGCGAACCGGTGCCCGGCGGGCCGGCGGACCAGGCGGGCATCCGGCTGGGCGACGTCATCACGCACGTCGATGGCAAAGTCGTCGATACAAGCGAGGCCCTGCGCATCGCGGTGTCGAGCCACCCGCCCGGCGCCGAGATCCCGATCCGCGTCTGGCGGGACGGGCGCAGGCTGACGCTGCGCATGACGCTGGTCGAGGATCCGCGCGAGGTCGGCTCACTCATCGCGCCCCGCCGGCTGGACAACCCCTTCGAGCCGCAGCCCGAGAGCCTGGCGACGCGCGTCGGCCTGGGCCGGTTCGAGAGCTTCACACCCGGCCTCGCGGTGCGGCTCGGCTGGGCCTACACGCCCGGCGTGCTCGTGCGCCTGATCGAGGACGGCTCGCCCGCCGACAGGGAGCGCATCCAACGCATGTCTGTCGTCACTGCGGTTGATGGCCGGCCGGTGAATGACTTCGAGAGCTTCGCCGACGCGATCGATCGGGCCGATGGCGAAACGCTCAGGCTGACGGTCAAACGCTGGGACC
The DNA here is from genome assembly GCA_028280965.1 of Phycisphaeraceae bacterium. GTDB lineage: Bacteria > Planctomycetota > Phycisphaerae > Phycisphaerales > Phycisphaeraceae > JAHQVV01. The sequence continues at coordinate 82,547 of JANQKT010000087.1, read as the reverse complement.
CGACCCGCGAGGGGCAATACGAACAGCGCGAGGTCGAGCTGCCGGTGCGGTGAGTCGATCCGCGTATTGGAACAGCCGCAACGCCACGCGTCGCCGGATCATTGTGATCGGTTTGTCACAAGATACCTGCGACGCGTGGCGTCGCGGCTGTTCCCTCGGGTATCATGACTGCATGACCACCGCCGCCCCCGCGACCCAGCCCGCACCGACCGCCGCCGCGACGAGCAAGCGCCCGCTGCTCGAGGTCAACGGCCTCAAAACCTACTTCCCGGTCAAGCGCGGGCTGCTCCGCTCGCAGGTCGGCAACGTCAAGGCCGTCGATGATGTGTCCTTCACCGTCGGCCGGGGCGAGACGCTCGGGCTGGTCGGCGAGTCGGGCTGCGGCAAGTCGACCGTCGGCCGGTCGATCCTCCGGCTGATCGACGCGACGGCCGGCAGCGTCGTGTTCGACGGCGAGGACGTGCTGAGCGCGCCCGGCACCCGCATGAAGCAGCTCCGCCGGGAGATGCAGATCATCTTCCAGGACCCCGGCGGGTCGCTGAACCCGCGCATGACCGTCGGGCGCATCATCGGCGAGCCGCTGAAGGTCCACAGGATCTGCGCCGGCGCCGAGCTCGAGGCTCGCGTGCAGGACCTCCTCAAGAAGGTCGGCCTGCAGCCCGAACACATGTTCCGCTACCCACACGAGTTCTCCGGCGGGCAGAAGCAGCGCATCGGCATCGCCCGCGCGCTCGCGCTCGAGCCGCGGTTCATCGTCTGCGACGAGCCGGTCTCGGCGCTCGACGTCTCGGTCCAGTCGCAGGTGCTCAACCTGATGCAGGATTTGAAGGACGAGTTCAACCTCAGCTACCTCTTCATCGCGCACAACCTCGCGGTCGTCGAGCACTTCTGCGACCGCATCGCGGTGATGTACCTGGGCAAGATCGTCGAGCTCGCCGACCGCGACACGCTGTACAACAACCCGCTGCACCCGTACACGAAGGCGCTCTTGTCCGCCGCCCCGAGCCCGGACCCCAACCGCGAGAAGCAGCGGATCATGCTGCTGGGCGATGTCCCCAGCCCGATCAGCTACTTCAAGGACGAAGAGGCCGGCCGATCACACTCGATCGAGGCCACCGCGGAGGAGAAGGCCGAGATGGCCGCGGAGGAGATGGAGGGCGTCGAGTTCGTGACGCGTTCGAGCCTGCTCGACCGCCCGCCGCTCAAAGAGGTGCCCGGCGAACCGGGGCATTGGGTGAGCACGCACGGGTTCGAAGATTAACGGCTTAGGTCATTGCGGATCAGCTGTCGTTTTCATACAAGGAAAACATGATGCGTTGCTTTCCAGGGATCGCGATCATCTGCTGTATAGCGATTGTTTCGGGATGTAAGACGACGACGCCCGATGGCGGGCTCACCGAGGCGTGTGCATACGCGAACTTGGTGCGGCTCCAATCTTCGATCTTGCCGCGCGGAAAGAACGAGGACTCAAACCATTTCCGTTGGCGACTGGAGGCCCAAGCCCAATCCTCTGTAAGCGTTCTGCCTCGCGGGGAGTACGAAGACTCCAATCAGTTTCGTTGGCGATTGGAGGCCCAAACGAAGTCCACCACGACGATTCTTCCCCGAGGTGAATATGAGGACTCGAATCAATTCCGTTGGCGTTTAGAAGCCCACACGAAGATGCCGAAGCCATAAAGCGATCGGCGGGGCACGCCTCTTGTATGGCGGGGATTCTCGGGTTGGTTATAGATTCACGGCAGCCTTTGGGCTAAGCTGATGCTACCTGTTTTATGCGTGTTGATCCGCATCTACGTCCATGGGGCTTATCGATGAAACGCGTGTTCCCACTGATCCCAGCCGTCGCTGCGCTTTGCATCGTTTTCTGCGGGCTTGAAGCACGGTGTCAGCCCGACACCGCCCCAGACACATCGGCCGAACCCGCGCAGCAGCCCGGAGAGATCCCCTACACCGAGCAGAGCGACAACGAGCTGCGCCTGCTCAACTACATCCTGACCGAAGAGGCGTGGCACTACCGGGTGTTCGGGCTGTTCAGGCTCGAGCGGTTCACCGGCGACGAGGCGGACCAGGCGGTCCTCAAGGCGCTCGAGGACGAGGCCTGGCAGGTGCGCTGCTTCGCGATCCGCGCCGCGGTCCGCCGGGGCCTGACGATCCCCGAGGGCAAGTTCGACGCCGAGAGCGAGCCGCGCGTGATCCGCATGGCCCAGCGGGTCGAGGTCGCGGTGGACGTCGAGCAGGTCCGCAAGATCGCGGAGAAGGAGATGCGCTCGAAGGTGCCCGAGCGCGCGATCCTGGGCATCGAGATCGCGGTCCGCTCGGGCGATGACAAGCTGCGTTCCCGGGCGAAGAAGCGGCTGGGCCAGGTGCTGACGAACATCGACAACGCCGTGCTGGTCACGATCGGCGACCGGCTGGGGGCGCTCTTGGGGTTGGACCGCCAGCCGGCGACGGTCGAGGCCTGGCGTCAGTACATCAAGACAAACGGCAAGAACCTGAGCTTCCCCGAGTTTGAGCCGCAGACCGGCCAGGTCCGCGAACAGCCGCTCGCGCCGATCGCCATGATGGACGCCAAAGCGTTCCCCGAGGCCGTGAACTACCTGGACAACCTGCACCAGCAGGACCTGGAGACCGCGGTCGTGATCGACGGCACCGGCTCGATGGGCCATGTCATCCACCGGGCGCAGGGCCAGACCAACCGGCTGATGCTGACGCTCAACGACCTGGCGCAGTCGATGAAGATGGGCGTCATCATCTACCGCGACCAGGGCGACCGGCCGATGCTCGAAGCGGTCAAACTCACCGACAACATCGGCAAGGTCCGCAGCTTCCTCTTCGAGGTAGAAGCCAGCGGCGGGGGCGACTTCCCCGAGGCGGTCTACGAGGGGCTGAGCGCGATGCGCCAGCTCAACTGGTCGAGCAAGGCGGTCAAGCAGGCCGTGCTGATCACCGACGCGCCGGCCCACGAAGAAAACATGGGCACGATCAAGGGCATGGTCAAAGAGATGCGCAGCGACGGGCTCACGATGCACGGGCTGATGGTCGGCCGGGCGCCCCAGATGGTCGATACGCTCAAGAAGATCACCAACTGGGGCGGCGGGACCCTGGTGCCGCTCGAAGCGTCGGACGACCTGGGCAAGCTGGTCGTCCGCTTCATCATCGACCCGAAACTGCACGACACGTTCGACCACCTGTACGACCTGTACGTCGAGCTGGGGATGTGAGCCGTCGCTTAGGTGATCTAGTCGTTTGTTCGTGAAGGGCGGCGCCGCTGGTACAAGAGCTGCTATCCCAGCATGACAAACGCGATCACGCCACGCCCCGACCATAACGCGGTGCGCAGCCAGTTGGTTGCGACCAGTCGGCGGTGTGACGATGGATCGAAGCCGTTACCGAGTTGTTTGTGGCAGGGTATCTGCAGCACCGCAGTGCTCAGCCAGAGCAGGGCGACCAGCCCCAGCCCGAGCCAGGCCAGCCAGGGTGCAACGCCTGCGGGCGTGTCGAGCACCAGCCACGCCGCGGTGATAAGTTCGATCAGCATCGCCGGGCCGACCGCCCAGCCGGTCCGTCGCTCGTGCTGGTGTTGGTATTCGGCGTAATGCTCGGCGCCGACCCCGGCCATCAACGGGTAATGCACCAGCTGCACGAACCAGATCAGCCCCGTCATGTAGAACGTCGCGGCGGCGTGGATGAACAGGAGGGTCATGTTTCGCGCTCTTGACGACGGCTGCTGCCGGATGATGGTTTGTCTGTGCACGAATGGTTAGCGCGTGCCACGTGTCGCAAGAATTCGCGCATACGCGCTTACGCTTCGTGCTCGGACCCGAACCGTTGTGCCAGCACCTCCGCCCGGTAGGCGAAGATCCGCTCGACATCGCGTTGCACCACGAGCCGGTTGATCAAGGGCGCGAGCGGCCCGCCGGGCGGGGCGTACTCGACGACGTCGTCGCAGCGGGTCCCGCCGTCCTCTTCGGTGAAGGTGTGGGTGTGGACCCACCGCCTGTACGGGCCGCGGAGCTGGGTGTCGCGGAACGAGTGCGGTGGGTCCCACGCGGTGATCTCCGTCGTCCAGCGGATCGGCACGCCGCGGACCCTGAGCCTGTAGTCGATCAAAGCGCCCGGCCGCATCTCGATCGGCGTGGGGGTGAGGATCTTGAAGTGCAGTGTGTCGGGGGTGATCTCGCCGAGATTCTGCGCGTCGCCAAAGAACGTAAACAGCTCGGCCGGCGGCCGGGCGAGCCACTGGCTCATGGTTAGCCGCCAGAGCTTGCTCTGGCGCTCGACAGTAGGTGGGTTAATGGGTGGCATAGTGGGGTTCACAGGCGGTGCGTGGCCATCGGAGCATCCGATAGGCCCCTGGCCGGAGACACTTTAAACGTTTTTATGGGCCATAATGTTGTATACGGCCCTGATTCGGACCTATCCTTACTTTCATATGAACGATCTGGCCGATATAATAGGCGGGGTCCATGGACTGAGCCCTTGAAGTATCTCTCCCCCAAACAACTCGGCCAGGCGATCGGAGTCAGCGAGTCGTCGCTGAAACGGTGGATCGATGACGGGCAGATCTCGGTGTCGCGTACGGCCGGGGGCCACCGGCGGATCGAGCTGCCCGAGGCGGTCCGGTTTGTCCGCCAGCGGGGCTACACCGTCAGCGACCCATCGGTGCTCGGGCTGACCGCGTCAGACGACATCACCGGCCGGTCGGATACGGGCCAGCTGGGCGAGCAGTTCCACGACCTGCTAACCCGCGGCAAGGACAAGCAGTTCATCGCCGCGGTGACCGGGCTGTACCTGGCCGGCCACGGCCTGGCGGAGCTCATCGACGGGCCGCTGCGCACCGCGATGGCCCGCATCGGCGAGCTGTGGCACAACAACCCCGACGGCGTGGGGATCGAGCACCGGGCGACGGACATCTGCATCCGCACGCTGGGCTACCTGCACACGCTGGTCCCCTACCCGCCTGAGGACCGGCCGCTGGCGGTCGGCGGGGCCCCGCCGGGCGATATCCACCTGATCCCGTCGCTGTGCATCTCGCTGGTGCTGGCCGAGCAGGGCTGGCGGGAGCTGAACCTGGGGGCGAACACGCCGTGGGACCAGTTCGTCGCCGTCGCCGAGCGCGAGGGCGCGTCGCTGGTCTGGTGCTCGATGACCGCCGAGCCATCGGCCTCGCGCACCGCCCCGCTCTCCACGCTCGCCCAGCGGCTGGCGCACCTGCCCGCCCCGCTGATGGTCGGCGGCCGGCACGCCGCCGACCAGATGCCCCGCCCCCCGCACCCCAACCTCTACGCCGCGAACTCCATGAACGAGCTCACGATTTTCTCACGCGGGCTCCTGGCGGCGCACCTCGCGAAGAACAACCACAACAACGGCGTCGCGTAGCGCCACGGGGGATCAACCGCGCGATCAGATTTTGATCCGCCCTCCCGAGCCGGGCTGAACGCCGTGCGCGCGGATTACTATGCGAAACGCCGGGATTCTGCCGAGCTATAATGCGTTTCCTCCCCAAGGAATCGCTCCATGCTTTTGAATTCGTTGCGCGCTTCGCTCCGGGCCATCGGCCGGGCCGTCTGTCAGTTTTTCGACGGCGCGGCGTCGGTCAAGCAGATCGAGCTGCCCGGCCCGAAGAAGGTCGAGTGGCTGCGGAACATGCCCTACTTCGCGATGCACGCCGCCTGCCTGCTGGTCCTGCTGGTCGGCATCTCGTGGACGGCGGTGGCGGTCTGTGTCGGGCTCTACTTCGCCCGCATGTTCGCGATCACCGGCTTCTACCACCGCTACTTCTCGCACAAGACCTTCAAGACCAGCCGGGCCTTCCAGTTCGTCATGGCCGTCTGGGGCCTGACCGCGATCCAGCGCGGGCCGCTGTGGTGGGCCGCCCACCACCGCCACCACCACCGCCACAGCGACGAGCACCCAGACCTGCACTCGCCCAAGCAGCACGGCATGCTCTGGTCGCACATGTTCTGGTTCACCACCGAGGCCGCCTTCGGCACCAACCAGAAGTCCGTGCATGACCTGGCCAAGTACCCCGAGCTGCGCTTCATCGACCGCTTCGACACGATCGTCTACGCGGGCTTTGCGCTGGCCCTCTTCGGCCTTGGCGTGCTGCTCCAGGCGATCGGCCTGAACACCTCCGGCTGGCAGGTCTTCGTCTGGGGCTTCTTCGTCTCCACCGTCCTGACCTACCACGGCACCTACACGATCAACTCGCTGAGCCACAAGTACGGCAAGCAGCGCTACAAGACCGGCGACGACTCGCGCAACAACTTCTGGCTCGCCCTGCTCACCCTCGGCGAGGGCTGGCACAACAACCACCACCACTACCAGTCCTCCACAAGGCAGGGCTTCTACTGGTACGAGATCGACATCACCTACTACATCCTCAAGGCGATGAGCTGGACCGGCCTGATCTGGGACCTCCGCGGCGTGCCCGAGAAGAAGCTTGTGGCCAACCGGGTTAAAGAAGGCGCTCTCTCCATGGCCGAGGCCGCGGCCGACGCCCGCCCCGACCACATCGCGGCGCCGAAAAAGAAGTCCAGCATCGCGAGCACGCTCGGCCAGAAAGCCCACGACGCGAGCGATGCCCTGAGCAAAAAGGCGCACGATGCGACCGATGTCCTCAGCAAGAAGGCCCACGACGCGACCGACAAGCTCGATGAACTCGGCAAGAAGGCCAGCGAGAGCATCGCACGCAAAGCCGGCGGGACCGCATGATAGGATTGGGGGGACAGGCATTCTTGCCTGTCAATCGGGCCGAAGGCCCGAGCGAAGAGACAAAGTCGAACACGACTATGACAGGCATGGATGCCTGTCCCCCTGCCTGCCGGAGCCTGACTCATGCGCATCGCGATCGTCGGCACCGGCATCAGCGCGATGACCGCGGCGTTTCTGCTGCACGGCCGGCACGAGCTGACCGTCTTCGACAAGGCCTCGTACGTCGGCGGACACACCAACACGCTCGACGTCACGATCGGTGGCCAATCCTATCCCGTCGATACCGGCTTCATCGTCTTCAACGACTGGACTTACCCGAACTTCATCAGGCTGCTCGACCGGCTCGGCGTCGAATCGCGCGCATCGACCATGAGCTTCTCCGTCGCCTGTGATCAGACCGGTCTCGAATACAACGGCGGGTCGATCACCGGCCTGTTCGCTCAGAAGCGCAACCTCGCCAGCCCCAGGTTCCTCGGCATGCTCCGTGACATCCTGCGGTTCAACAGGCTCGCCAGGGCCTTCGCGGAGTCGGGTGACGACCGGACCACGATGCGCGAGTTCGTCGGGCACCACGGCCTGGGCGAGTACTTTTACGACAAATACCTCGTCCCCATCGCCGCGTCGATCTGGTCCGCCGACCCCCGGAAGGTGGCACAGTTCCCGATGCGGTTCATGGCGGAGTTCTTCCGCAACCACGGCATGCTCAACGTCTGGGACCGCCCGCAGTGGCGCACGGTCGTCGGCGGGTCGCGCACCTACATGGCCGCGCTGACCCGCCCGTTCGCCGACCGCATCCGCCTGAGCGAGCCGGTCACCGCGGCCCGCCGGTTTGATGACCACATCGAGCTCGACACGCCACGCGAAGCCAACCAGCGTTTCGATCACATCATCCTCGGCTGCCACAGCGACCAGGCGCTGCGCATCCTCGGGCGCGGCACGACCGGCAACGAATACGAAGCACTCTCGTCGATCCCCTACCAGCCGAACCTCGCTATCCTGCACACCGACGAGCGCGTGCTGCCCAAGCGCAGGGCCTGCTGGGCGGCGTGGAACTACCGCGTGCCGGAAGAAGATGATCGCCCCGTTGTCCTGACCTACAACATGAACATCCTCCAGGGGCTTGATGCACCCAGGACGCTCTGCGTAACGCTCAACGACGAGGGCACGATCGATCCCGAACAAGTCATCGCCCGCGTGCCTTACGAGCACCCGGTGTTCATGCCCGAGCGTAAGGCCGCTCACGACCTGTTCGACAACATCAACCACCAGAACCGCACCAGCTTCTGCGGCGCGTACTGGCGGTACGGATTCCACGAAGACGGCGTCGCCAGCGCGCTCCGCGCGGTCGAGCCATTCGGGCTGTCTTTGTGATGCGTTTTTGAAACCACAGACGTACACAGATCCACACGGATCAACCCTGCATGTTTTGATCCGTGTGGATCTGTGTACGTCTGTGGTTCCAAACCCGAACTATGATTAACACGTGAACTCAGCCATCTATCAGGGCGTTGTCCGGCACCGGCGGTTCGAGCCCAAACCCCACGCGCTGTCGTACCGCATGTTCATGCTCGCGCTGGACCTCGATGAGCTGGACACCGTCTTCAACGGTTTCGGCAAGCTGCTCTGGTCGGTCAACCGCTTCAACCTCGCCTGCCTGCTGCGCAAGGACCACTTCGGTGACCCCCGCAAATCAATCAAGGATGCCGTGCTCGACAAGGTCGAAGAACAGACCGGCCGACGCCCGGGCGGGCGCGTCGTCATGCACGCACACCTGCGGTACTTCGGCTACGTGATGAACCCCGCGACGTTCTTCTACTGCTACGCCGAGGACGGCCAGGCCCTCGATACGATCGTCGTCGAGATCCACAACACCCCCTGGGGCGAACGCCACGCCTACGTCCTCCCGGCGGAGGGCGCTTCAGCACCCGGATCAAAACAGATCCCCGAAAGCGCCCTGCGTTTCCAGTTCAAAAAAAACTTCCACGTCTCCCCCTTCATGCCCATGGACCACGACTACGACTGGCGGTTTAGCACGCCGGGTGAGCGGCTCGTCGTCAGCATGAAGAACCTCGACCCCGAGACCGGCCGACGCGTCTTCGACGCTTCGCTGTCGATGACACGGCAGCCGATCACGACGACTCGGCTGAACCTCATGCTGCTCAAGTACCCGTTGGTCACGGTCAAGGTCATCGCGGCGATCTACTGGCACGCGCTGCGGCTCTGGCTCAAACGCGTGCCGTTCGTGCCGCACCCGAAATGGCGGGCGGCTGAATCCGAGGCGTGAGCGCGAACGAAATGAATGATGTGACCCGCCGACGGGGTGGGGCTATCCTGCTGCCTGCCCACCATGTCTACGTCCATCATCCCCGCATCCCGCTCGCTGCCCGCGTCCGATCGGCCGGGCCTGGCCGACCGCGCCTGCCGGTCGCTGCTGCTCGGCCAGCTCGCACGCATCGACGACGCGCAGGTCACGCTGCTCGACAATGGCGGGCGGCGAACCTTTGGCGTCGCGCACACGGCCAGGAGCCCGCGCTGCACGATCACCGTCCGCCACCCGCGTTTTTACCGCGACGCCGTGCTCGGCGGGCACCTGCGCGCCGCGGAGGGCTACGTCCACGGCCTGTGGGATTGCGACGACCTGACCGCGCTGGTCCGCGTCTTCGCCCGCAACCTCGCGCTCTCCGACGAGATGGACCGCCTGTCGGTCCGGGTCGGCGGGGCGCTGCTCCGGCTCGGCCACGCACTCAGACGCAATACGCGCACTGGTAGCCGCGGCAACATCGCGGCGCACTACGACCTGGGCAACGACTTCTTCGAGCTGCTGCTCGACCCAACGCTCTGCTATTCCTGCGCCGTGTTTGACTCACCGGACACGCCGCTGATCGACGCACAACACGCCAAGCTCGACCGGCTGATCGATAAGCTCGGCCTGACGCCGGACCAGCACCTGCTTGAGATCGGAACAGGCTGGGGCGCACTCGCGCTGCGGGCCGCCGAGCGCACCGGCTGCCGGGTGACGACGACAACGCTGAGCAGGCAGCAGCACGACTACACCGCGAAGCTCATCGCCGAGCGCGGGCTGGGCGATCGCGTCAGGCTCCTGCTGCGTGACTACCGCGAATTGGAAGGGCAGTACGACAAGCTGGTCAGCGTCGAGATGATCGAGGCGGTCGGCCATCAGTATTACGGCGCGTTTTTTGACAAGTGCTCCGCCTTGCTCAAGCCCACCGGCCGGGGCATCATCCAGACGATCACGATCCCGGATGCCCGTTACGAGTCAGCACGCAAGTGCGTGGACTTCATCAAGAAGTACATCTTCCCGGGCTCGTGCATCCCGGCCATCGGCGTGCTGCGCAACGCGATGACCGCGTCCAGCGACCTCTCGATGACGCACTTTGAAGAGCTCGGCCCACACTACGCCACGACGCTGCGGCGCTGGGCGGACAACCTGCATCACGCCCGCGAGCACGTGCTCGAACGCGGCTACCCGCGCGAGCTGGTCCGGCTGTGGGAGTTTTATCTCGCCTACTGCGAGGGCGGGTTCATCGAGGGCAACATCGGGCTGGCGCAGTTCGAGGTCCGCCGGCCGGGCTGCACCGACCCGCCGACTGTCGTCGAGCCGATTCAGGTGGTGTCATGACCGAGCCCTGGCTATGGCTGGTGTGGGCATGGGCCATCGCGGCGGTGGCGTTTGTTGGTGTGTGGTGGTTCTGCCACCGCATCGGCAACGCGAGCCATGTCGATGTCGCCTGGGCGTTTTTCATCGGCCTGGGTGTGATCCTCGCGGCGGTGATGCTCGACGGCGTGTTCCAGCGGCGTGTCTGGGTCGCGATCCTTGGCGCGGTGTGGGCACTGCGCTTAGCGTGGTATCTCTTTAAGCGTGTCCACGGCAAGGAAGAGGACGGCCGGTACGCGCACATGCGTCGGCATTACGGCGAGAAGGCCCCGCTGGCGTTCTTTGTTTTCTTCCAGATACAGGCAATCTTCGTCGTGCTCTTTCTGATGCCCATGGTCGCGGCGATGTCGTTCGATGGGCCGGTCGGCTGGCGCTTGCCAGTGGGCATCGCGATCTGGCTTGTCGCCATCGGGGGCGAAGCCCTCGCTGACAAACAACTCGCCGATTTCAAGCGTGACCCAGCCAATACCGGCCAGGTCTGCAAGCAAGGCCTCTGGCGATACTCACGCCACCCCAACTACTTCTTCGAGTGGCTGCACTGGTTCGCCTACCTCGCGATCGGGGCGACGTTTGCCACGTCGATCGGATACGCCGCACTGCTCGGGCCTTTGGTCATGGGGCTGTTCCTCGTATTCGTGACCGGCATCCCCTACACCGAGATGCGCGCGGTGCAGAGCAAGGGCGAGGCATACAGGCAATACCAACGCGAAACCAGCGCGTTCTTCCCGTGGCTGCCGAAGCGGGGTGAGCGGGCATGACCAGCGCATCAACAGACATGGCGCGGGCCGACCAACGGCCGCGCGACACCGGCCGTGAGGGCGGGCTGATGGGCCTGGCCGAGCGGGGCTGGGTTCCGGACGCGCTGATCCGCCGGGGCATTCGGCGGCTGCTGACCGAGCGCCTAGAGCAGGAAGGCGCGGGCGGTGACGACGCGGTCGAACAGCGCACCGCCGCGCTGCGCGAGAAACTCTCCGCCGGGCCGATCGCGGTGAAGACCACGGACGCGAACCGCCAGCACTACGAGGTCCCCGCCGCGTTTTACAAGCACTGCCTCGGCCACCGGCTGAAGTACTCCGGCTGCACGTGGGCGGATGGTGTGCGTTCGCTCAATCAGGCGGAGGACGCGGCGCTCGCGCTCGTCTGCGAGCGTGCCCAACTCGCGGATGGGATGGATATCCTCGAGCTCGGCTGCGGCTGGGGCTCGCTGACGCTGTGGATGGCCGAGCACCACCCGGCGGCGCGGATCACCGCGGTCTCCAACTCGGCCTCCCAGCGCGCGTATATCCTCGGCCGGGCGGGCGAACTGGGGCTTGGCAACGTCAGCGTCGTCACCTCCGACATCAACACTTTCGAAACCGACCGCGTCTTCGACCGCGTCGTCAGCGTCGAGATGTTCGAGCACATGGCCAACCACCGCGAGCTGATGCGCCGCGTCGCGGGCTGGCTCAAGGACGACGGCCGGCTGTTCGTACACGTCTTCAGCCACCGGCGGTTCACGTACCTCTTCGAGGAAGCCGGCCAGAGCAACTGGATGGGCCGGCACTTCTTCACCGGCGGGATCATGCCGGCCCACACTTACTTGCCCCGCTTCGACAAGCACCTGGCCTGTGAACAGGACTGGCGGCAGGACGGCACGCACTACCAGAAGACCGCGGAGGCCTGGCTGAGCAACACCGACCAGGCGCGTTCGCTGATCCTGCCGCTGTTCGAACAGACCTACGGCCGAGCCAGCGCAAAGGTCTGGCTGCAACGCTGGCGGATCTTCTTCATGGCCTGCGCCGAGCTGTGGGGCTACGCGGGCGGGAGCGAATGGGGCGTGTCGCACTACCGGTTTGGGAAGGCGTGAAACCATAGACGCACACGGATGAACACAGATAGGAATTGTCTGGATTGACCGATGTGCATCGGTGTGTATCTGTGGTTCCAAACCAACCCACCAAAACCTGTCAACACAAGACTTACGCGCGGTGAACTGCAAAACTTCCGCAAAATGCGGGAAAAGCTGTTGCATCCGCCGCGATCCGCCGATATGGTTCGGGCACACACGGGCACGTAGCCCCCAACCGGATTCAACGATGAGCCCCAGGCAGCACCCAATCTCGATTCACCTACAGCGCCTCCTCAGTGCGCTGCTGCCTGGTGGTGTTTGGCACGTCGGCCAGTTCTTAGGCCGGCCGTGCCCAGCGGGAACCGTCGCCAATCGCGCGGCGAATTCACCGGCCATGCGAGACCGCGGTTTTGAACGCGGCTATCGCAAAGCCTGACCCCCGCTTCCGCCCCCACAACCAGGCAGCGCGGCAGCTTCCCCCACAGGGGTTTTGCGCTTTATTCGTCCCTGACCCGAGCGATCGGCTCAGCGGCGTTCGGCCCGGATGGTCTGGGCCGTGTTCTTTGGCAAGTCAAGAGCAGATGGTTAAAACCCAACCCCGGGTTCGGCGGAGACGCCGCGCCCGGGTTTTGTGGCGGGATTGGCCTACCATACCGCGATGCGATTCCGGCCCGGATGGCTGTTCGTGCTGATTGGTCTCGTGCTGCTGCACGCCCCGCCGACCCACGCGCACCTCGCCGACGAGTTCCCGCAGGTCACGTTCCAGGCCGGCATCGACAACCAGGCGGTCGAGCTGATCGTCAGCATCCCTGCAAAGGATGCGAAGCTCGCGGTGTTTGATGGGATGTCGCCGGTCGAGATGGACCGGATGGAGCCGGAGGATCTGGCGCGGTTGATCGCGCCGGTGTTCGCGGAGCGTTGCCCGGTGAGGATTGATGGCACCACCGTCCCTCCGACCGTCCTCGCGCCGGTTGTGAAGATGAGCAACTCCCGCCAGCCAGCCCGGCGGTTCCCCGAGGCGCAGGTGCTCGAGCAGGGCACGCTCAAGTTCGTCGCCCGCTACGAGACAAAGGGCGAGCCCCGTCGGGTGTCGATCGACTGGACGGTCTTCGCCAACCAGTACGACGCGGACGGTGAGCCGATCCACGAAGGCGAGGGCCTGCAGGTCGTCGCGCTGGTCGAGGGCGAAGGGCGGCAGCAGATCGTGCTCCTGACCCCCGCCGAGCCGAGCTACACCTGGCACAGCGAGGCGGCCTCGGGCCTGCCCGCGGGCTTCGACGCGTCCGTGACGATTGAGCGCCGATGGCTGCGCGTCCCCGTGTTGTCGATCGTGATCACGCTGATCGGCCTGTGCGTGGCGGCCGTGTTGTGGCAGCGGCAACCGCGGGGCCGGTGGGCCGCGCTCACGGCCGGGGCTTTGCTCGGCGCGGTCACGCTGCCCGTCGGCAGCATCCGGATCGAGCACACGCCTTCGCACACTCCGCCGAGCGACGCGGAGGCCCTGGCGATCTTCGAGTCGCTGCACCGCAACATCTACCGGGCGTTCGACTACACCGACGAGGGCGCGGTGTACGATGCCCTCGCGCAGAGCGTCGATGGCCCGATGCTCGAGACGATTTATAACGACGTGTACCGGTCGCTAATCGTGCTGGAAGAAAACGGCGCGGTATCGAAGGTCGTGCGGGTTGAGATGCAGTCGATGGAGTTGATGGGTAACTTTGAGTCGAACGCCACAACCCCGCCCGACGAGGAGGTAGGTTCGTTTCTTGTCAAAGCCTCGTGGCAGGTCGACGGCGTGGTCACGCACTTCGGCCACACGCACGCCCGGACCAACGCGTTCGAGGCGATCTATACCGTCGCGCCGCGCGGCGATGGCTGGCGGATCGTCGAGAGCCACATCCTCCAGCAACACCGGGTCGACGACGGGGATCAGACCGCCGAGGACGTGATGAACGATTCATGATCGAGCTCAGCGACATCGCGTTTGCCTACGACACCGGCGGCTTCGAGCTGACCGCCGCGCTGTCGATCGCGAAGGGCGAGAAAGCCGCGGTCATCGGGCCCAGCGGCAGCGGCAAGACGACGCTGCTGCACCTCATCGCGGGCATCCTCGTGCCGGCGCGGGGCAAAGTCGCGATCGATGGCCAAACGGTGTCGGCGATGAACGACAAGGCCCGCCGGCGCCTCAGGCTTTCGACGATGGGCCTGGTGTTCCAGGGCATCGAGCTGGTCGATTACCTCTCGGCACGGGACAACGTGCTGCTGCCCTGCCGTCTGAACCGATCGCTGCGGCTTGATCGAAAAACCCGAGAGCGTGCGGACGCATTGCTCGAACGTGTTGGCTTAAGTGAAGCCGCCGGGCGCGTAGTGTCGGGCCTGTCGCAGGGCGAGCGTCAGCGCGTCGGTATCTGCCGGGCGTTAATCACCAAGCCCACACTGGTGCTTGCGGACGAACCGACGGCGTCGCTGGACAACGACACTGCTACATCAGCACTCGACCTGCTCATGCAGTTGGTTGAAGAACACGGCGCGACGCTGGTCATGCTGACGCACGACAAGTCGCTGCTGCCGCGCTTCGACCGTGTCGTCCACGTCGAGAAGGGGGTCGTGTCATGAGATCGGCGGGCTACCTGGCATGGAAGTACACCAGCGCGCACCGCGGGCGGACACTGATCCTTATCGCGGCGCTCGGGCTGCTGCTGCTGCTGCCGGTCGCGGTGACGCTGGTGATCCGGTCCTACGACGCGCGGATGGGCGCCCGAGCCGACGCGACACCGGTGATCATCGGCGCGAAAGGCAACCGATACGACCTGCTTTTGCAGGCGCTCTTGTTCCGCGACGGGCGGACCGAGGATGTGCCGTTTGGGCTGGTGGACAAGCTCGAAACAGACCACGCGTTCGACGCGTATGCGATCCCGCTGCACGCGCGGCACACAACGAAAGGCGCACCGGTCGTCGGCACGGACCTGGATGGCTACCTCGCCTTCCGCGGCCTGTCGCTCAAGCGAGGCGGCACGCCGGACCTCATGGGCCAGGCCGTGCTCGGGCACGGTGTCGCGCAACGACTCGACATCGGCGTGGGCGACACACTCACCGTTGACCGCGAGAACCTGTACAACCTCGCCCATACGATGCCGTTAGAACTCGACGTCGTCGGCGTGCTGAACCCGGCAAACAACGCGGACGACGAGGCGGTCTTCGTCGGTATGAAGACGGCCTGGATCATCGCCGGCCACGGACACGGGCACGACCCCGAGGCGCACCAGTCCGAAGCGGCGCACGCCGCGGCCGTCACCGCGATCCGGATCACGCCCGACAACGTGGACACCTTCCACTTCCACGGCGACGAAGCCGACCTGCCCTGCTCCGCGGTGATCGTGCTTCCTGGAACAGACAAGGACCGTACGCTGATCACCGCGCGCTACAACGCCTCGCCGATGTATCAGGCGCTGCGCCCGGCCGAGGTGATGGATGAGCTGATGGGCCTGGTGCTGCGGATCAAGCGGCTGTTCGACGCGAACACCGCGCTGGTCGGCCTCGCGGTGGTGATGCTGATCGGCCTGGTGATCGCGCTATCCATGAGGCTGCGCGAAGCCGAACGTCGCACGCTGCACAAGCTCGGCTGCGGCCGGTGGCTGATCGTGCAGACGCAGCTGGTCGAGCTGGCGATCGTGCTCGCGGGGGCGCTGGTGATCGTCGCGCTCGGGTCGGCGGCGGTGGTGCTCGCGTCGCCGTGGGTGCTGGGGGTGTGAGGCTGTTGGCGCCCGCACGGGACGCTCCGCGTCACCCGCGAAACAAACAACGGAACAAACAATCAACAACAGACCCGGCCGGTCTTGGTTGCGGTTTTAACCTGCCCTGCTCTTGACGCAGCGTAAGGAGGCCTGTCATGGCCGAACTCGAAACGCGGACCTTCTCGATCGGCGTGCTCACGCGCCGGTTCAACGTGTCGGCCGAGTCGCTGCGCAATTGGGAGCGCGCAGGGCTCATCCCACCGGCACACCGGACCCCCGGCGGGCACCGGCGTTACGGCCAGGACCACATCGATGCGGTCCACAAGCTGCTCTACGCCCCGGCCGTCGAGCTGGGCACGGTCGATCGGAGCGCGGAGGCGGGCGACACCGCCGCCTACGTGCCCGACGACCGGGCGGTGCTGGTCTGACCGGTGCTGAGATCCCGTGAAACCCCAACCGCAGGCGCGGCGCGCGAGCGCTGCGCCTGTTTTTAATCAGTTCTCCTATCATTAAACGCACACAAAGCGGACAGGCCCTCTACTCAGAGGGACTGTCCCCGTCGCCCCGTCAAGCCCGATCAGGAGATACCGATGGCAAGCCCGCTCTCAAGCGAACAGATCGAATCCGCACTCGCCTCCCTGCCCGGCTGGTCGTTTGAAGACGATAAGCTGACCAAGGCGTTCAAGCTGGCCGACTTCCGCGAGGCGCTCGCGCTGATCGTGCGCATCGGGCTCGAGGCGGAGGCGGCAAACCACCACCCCGAGCTGTGGAACGTTTATTCGTGCGTGACCATCTCGCTGAGCACGCACGACGCGGGGAACAAGGTGACGCAAAAGGATGTGGACCTGGCGCTGGCGATCGAGGAGGCCGCGTCGTAAAAAACCCACGCTCTTAGGGCGTGGGCTTCGCAGTGGTCCTGGATGGAGAGAGGCGCTTACTTGCGCCGCGGGCCGCGGCCGCCCATCTCGGTGCGCTTGACCTGCTTGCGCAGGGCCCGCTGCTTCCGCTCGCTGGGCTTCTCGTAGTAGGCGCGCTTCTTGATCTCTTTGGTCAGGCCTTCTTTCTCGCACAGCTTCTTGAAGCGGCGGAGCATCTGCTCGGCGGATTCACCGTTGCGGGCCTTGATCCGGATGGCCATGGGGTCTGCCTTTCGTCGGCGGGTTCGGGGTCGATCGGGGTTTCGAGCCGGGTATTGTGACAAAGCCCGGCCGGGGATGCAAGCCGGAGGGGCGAAAAGCCGGCTGTCGGGTGGCCGGGGCCGAGCTTGCGAGCCCCCGGACCCGGTTGTGTTGATCCTGTCCATGCCGACACGTTCCGGGGCGTCGCCGAGCCTCCACCCCGGCTACCCAACGTTCGTTTCCGCCCAAACCCGGGCCGGTCCTGCAGTCTGGGGGCTTCTGGGGCCCTGCCCAGCCGTTACAGCCGGCGCCGGCTACCCCGCTGCACAGGGAATCGGGCCCCCGCGCTTCACGGCCGCGCGGGGGGATTCGATAGTTGCGGTGGACCTATACCGGGCGGGCGTATGCGCCGAGGGGCCCGGCGACGACAAGGAAAACCGCTATGAACCTGCCGCTACACACCCGTCAGACCGCCCGCCGGGGCTTCACGCTGGTCGAGATCCTGGTCGTGGTGGTGATCCTGGGGATCCTCGCCGCGATCGTCGTCCCGCAGTTCTCCAGCGCCTCGCAGGACACCAAGGAGAGCGCCCTGCAGCAGGACCTGTTCCGGATGCGGGCTCAGCTCGAGTTGTACAAGAACCAGCACAACGGCAACTACCCGACGCTGACCAACTTCATCGACCAGATGACGCTGTCCAGCAACGAGGCCGGCGCGACCGCGCCGATCGGCACCGCCGGCTACCCGCTCGGGCCATACATGCCCTTCATGCCCAAGAACCCGTTCACCGACACCGTCCCGCTCGGCGACGGCGCGGTGGGCAGCTCGGCGTGGTTCTACGACGAGAACACCGGCGAGATCGCGCCCAACGACTCGGCCGAGCATAGGACTTGGTGAGGCACCCGCTCTGATTCAGGCCAACCCGGCCGCCCCCCGAACGTATAGAATCGGGTGATGGCCGAGCCCCCGGAAACCGCCCCGCCCCCGGCAGCGCCCCCGAACCTTCCGGGGGCCGAAGACGTCGTCGTCAAGGCGCTCGGGCTGACCAAGGTCTTCAAGGATTTCTGGCTCCGCGACAAGGTCCGCGCGGTCGATGCGATCGACTTTGAGATCCTCCGCGGCGAGGTGTTCGGGCTCCTGGGCCCCAACGGATCGGGCAAGTCCACGACGATCAAGATGATCCTGGGGCTCCTGCACCCAACCTCGGGCAAGCTGGCGGTGTTCGGCAGCCTGCCGCGGGACGTCGCGACCAAGAAGCGGATCGGCTACCTGCCGGAAGAGACATACCTGTACCGGTTCCTCTCCCCGACCGAGACGCTGGATTACTACGGCAAGCTGTTCCACCTGGACCGCACGACGCGGAAGAAGCGGATCGAGATGCTGCTGGAGATGGTCGGTCTCGAGCACGCGGCGAACCGGCCGGTCGGCGAGTTCTCCAAGGGCATGATGCGGAAGGTCGGCCTCGCCCAGGCGCTGATCAACGACCCTGAGCTCTTGATCCTCGACGAGCCGACCTCGGGCATGGATCCGATCGCGACCAATGATGTCAAAAAGGTCATCACCCAGCTGCGCGACCGGGGCAAGACGATCCTGCTGTGCTCGCACCTCCTGGCGGATGTGCAGGACGTGTGCGACCGCGTGTCCATGATGTACGGCGGGAAAGTCAGGCGGGAAGGCAACCTCGACCGGCTGCTCGAGGTCCAGGAAAAAACCACCATTACGACCGGCGCGCTGGACCAGGTCAGCGACGAACAGATCGTGGCGGCGCTCGAACGCCTGGGCGTCACGGATGTCGCGCTCGACCACCCCCGACGGACGCTTGAACAAGTGTTCCTCGAGATGGTCGAGGAAGCGAAGCAGCAGGGCCTGCACACGTACGGCGCCCGGTCCGGCCGGGACGTCGCGGCGTTCTTGCAGGGCGAGGACGAGGACGATGCCGCCTTCGCCGAGCGTAAGCAGACGCAGGAACGCGAGGTGCTGATCGAGTCGCTGGTCAGCGGTGAAGCCCCGAGGGCACCCGAACCGGCAGCCGGTGCATCAACAACGACTGCCCAAGCCGCGCCAGAGCGCGGCGCGGGCTCGGATCAGCCCGGGGCCCAGCCCGCGCCCGCTGCGCCGAGCGAGGCAGACAGCGTCCTCGCCGAGCTGGCCGGCGACAAGCCGGCCGAGCCCCGGTCGCCCAAGCCCGCCGACCCGAGCGCGGGCGAGACGAAACCGCGCGACGCGAAACCGCAAACCGACAAGGGCGTGATCGACGACCTGCTCAACGGCTGATGCTCAAGCTCACCTGGAAAACCTGGCTCGCGGTGTGGGTGGCGATCGCGGTTGCCGCGAACGGCCTGTACTTCCTGCTGGCGGCGCAAGAGGCCGATGCACCCGCGCGATGGCTCGCGTTCGCGGGCGGGTTCATCGGCAGCGCCTGGACGCTGTACGGCCTTTACCGATGGCGCGAGACGCCGTGGGTCAAGCGTGTCAATACCTTTGTCCTGACGACGGTCGGGTTCGGCCTGGTCACGCTGCTGATGCTCGCGATCGGCTGGGAACCCGGCTGGCGCACTTCGATCTACCTCTACCTCGCGGTCATCGGCTTCCTGCTGGGCATCAACCTGTTGCGGTTGATCCTCCGCCCGGGCTATGCGGCGCTTGGTGTCGCGCGCACGATGCTCGAAGAGGCGCTGCGCATGGGCATCGCGCTGATCTTCATCGTCGCCCTGCTCGTGCTGCTGGTTGTCATGCCGCTGATTCTGAGCAGCGAGGACCGCGTCACCTACATGATCCAGCGGTTTCTGACGTACTCGACCGCGATCGTGTCGGTGCTGCTCGGGCTGATGACGGTGCTGCTCGCGGCGCGGTCGGTCAGCCTCGAGCTGTCTTCCCGCCAGGCGCACATGACCCTGACCAAGCCGCTGGCGCGGTGGCAGTACCTCCTGGGCAAGTGGCTGGGGGTCGTGCTGCTCAACGCGGTGCTGGTCACGGTCGCGGGCGTGGCGATCTACGGCTTCACGATGTCGATCGCGCGCAACCCCGCGCTCAACGAGTTCGACCGCGGTGCGGTGCATCGGGAGGTCCTGACCGCCCGGCTGGCGATGGTCCCCGAGCCGATGGACATCGGCTGGGACGCGATGTTCGACAACATGCTCCAGGAGAAGCAGCAGCGCGACCCGGAGAAGTTCGGCGAGGTAGGCGATCCGATCGGCGCGTTGCCGGAGCCGGCCCGGCAGGAGATCGTCGCCGAAGCGGTCGCGCGCTTCTACACCATCGATGGCGGGTCGAGCAAGCAGTACCGCTTCGAGGGCCTGGAGAACGCGGTCGCGGCGTCCAACGCCGCGATCGAGCGCGCCCGGGCGATCCTCGTGGACGAAGGCGGGCTCGGCGGGGAAGACGCGGACCAGGTCACGGCCTGGATCGCCGGCCGGCCCAACGAGCTGACGCGCGCGGTGCTCGAACAGGTCCCGCCGCAGGTGATCGAGAAGGCGGGGGAACAGATCGACCGCGAGACGATCCAGCTGGTGCTGACTACCGACACCAGCCCCGAGCCGGACGACCAGTTCGTCGAGTTCTACCTCAAGGTCAACAACCTGCCCTACCCCCCGCCGTCTCGTCCGGGCGCCCCGGCGTCGCCGGTCAGCAACGGCGAGGTGCCGGTCGAGACGCCGCACGAGGTCAACATCCCCGCGAGCATGATCGGCCAGGACGGCACGATGCTCGTCACGATCGAGGTCCCTGCCTACCGGCGTGACGGGGTCAGGCAGGACTACCTCGATTTCAACTACAAGGACGCGCAGATCGAGCTGTACTACCGTGTCGGCTCGTTCGAGGCCAACCTCGCCCGGGCGATGGCCATCGTCTGGCTCAAGCTCTGCTTCCTGGCGATGCTCGGGCTCGCGGCGGGGTCACTCATGAGCTTCCCGGTCGCGGCGATGGTCTCGCTGGTCGTGTTCGTCGCCGCGACATTCAGCGGCGTGATCGACGAGTCGCTGAACTCCTATGTCAGTGCGCCGGACACAGACGCCTGGACCCTCATCACCTCGACCCTCGGCACGTTCTTCTCCCACCTGGGCAACGGCGAGGTCTACGAGGCCTTCCGCGTGCTGGTGCGCGTGCTCGGCGGGACATTCATGCTGCTCGTCCCGTCCTTCGGCGGGTTCAACACCACCGAGCCGCTGTCCAACGGCCAGGTCATCGGCAACGGGCTGCTGTTCAAGGCCTTCTGGAAGATCGGCCTGATGTGGACCGGCATCGTCGGCGCGATCGGCCTGTTCTTCTTCTCCCGGAAAGAGATCGCAAGGGTGACCGTTTAGGGAATCGGGAGTCGGGAATAAGGGCCATTGAAGCGTCCTTGAAACTGAAAACGCTGTGCGAGCGTATGAGAGATAGATGGCCCGGATCGATCCTACACTAACCACGCGTGTTGCCCACTTTCCTATTCCCTAATCCCGATTCCCTGCTCCCCGAACCATGCACGACCGCCTGATCCAATCCGTCGCGCTCGTCCTGCTCGCCGCTGGGTTGCTTGGCGCGTTCCTGATGACGCCGTCGATCAACCGCGAGCGCGTCGAACGCCAGATCACCTACGACATCGAGGTCGGGGACAGCGCCAACCCCGCGTACGCCTTCGGCGAGGCCCTCGGCTCGTTCCGCGGGATCCTGGTCAATATCACCTGGCAGCGGGCCGAAGACCTGAAACAGAAGGGCAAGTTCCACGAGGCCAATCAACTCGCCGAGTTTATTACCACGCTCCAGCCACGCTACCCGGAGGCCTGGAACTTCCATGGCTGGAACATGGCCTACAACATCTCGGTCAAGTGCAAGACCAAGGAGGAGCGCTGGGACTGGGTCCAGAAGGGCATGGCCCTGATCCGCGACCGCGGGATCCCCAACAACCCCAACGGCGTGGTGCTGTACCGCTCGCTGGGCTGGATCCTCGGCCACAAGATGGCGGGCCAGACCGACGACTTCCACTGGTACTACAAAGAGCGCTGGATCGACACCTGGCAGACGATCCTGGGCCCGCCCGACCCGGACAGGCGGCTCAAGGCCGAGTACCGCGGCGAGAACGCCCCGACGCAGGAGGAGTTCGACCCGCTGGTCCATACCGAGTGGCGGGCGACCGAGCAGATGCGCGCGGTCGAGCGCATGGCCGACACCTACCTCCGCAGGCCCGGCCGACCCGACGACGACTACAACGCCTCGAACTATTTCGAGAACCTCAGCGCCGACGCGCGGGCGCGGTTCTTCCAGGCGTACCCCGACCTCGAGCCGGTCGTCCGCGAGCTCGAGGCGCTCACCGGGCCGGGCGGCGAGGAGCTGGGCCTGGGGCTGAACGGCAAGACCCTCCGTGCGCTCGGCCGGGTCATGCTCTACCGCGACGCGGGCTACCCGATCGACAACCCCGCGGTCATCAGCAGCGAGACGGTCGGCATCGAGGGCGTCGCGGTCAAGGCCTGGCTGTACCAGCAGGAGCTGGCGGACCCCACCGCCCAGCGGATTATCATCGATCGTCCGTTTATCGATGTGGACCGGGTCCGCGAGCGTTTCCCCGACGTGGAGGTGATCAACCTCGTCCCGCTGCTGGATCTCTTGCGTGCCCAGACGCTCATCGCCGACTACCACATGGACCCGGCGTACATGGTCGCGTGCATGGAGCGCTTCGGCCCGATCGACTGGCGGCACCCCTCGGCCCATTCGGTGTACTGGACCGCGCTGGGTACGCTCCGCGCCAAGCGGTGGACCCAGGACAAGGGCCGTGTCGACTTCATCAACGCCAACCGCGCCACGATCCACGCGCTGCAGGACCTTGCGCGCTACGGCAAGATCGCCTACCGGCCCGAGGTCGAGGCGCTCGGGCCCTTCGGCGAGTCGCGCATCCACTACGCCGCGGACACGCGCATGATCCCCGCCTACGAACGCGCCGTCGTCCAGACCCGCGAGATGTTCGAGCGCGGCGACTTCGGCGAGACCCACAACCTGGACACCTACAACCGCGGTCACGAGAACTTCCTCCAGGCCGCGGTGGTCCTCTACTACTTCGACGGCGACGAGGCCAACGCCCGCAAGTACTTCCAGATGGCCCAGGATGAGTACGGCCAGGACCCGGACTCGGTCGTGGCCGGCGACGGGGACTACAACCTGCGGCTTGCCGACTTCGTCCGCGCCCGCATGGAGGACGAGCTGGGCTTCCAAGCCATCGAGATGATCCAGTTCTGGATCCGAGAGGCCTTCCGCCGGGGCATCGCCTCGCGCAACCCCAACGAGATGCGTCGGTACTTCGACCAGGGCAAGGCGGCGTACGACTCGTTCCTCAAGGAGCGCCAGACCGAGCGCAAGAACGACGCGGATGTCCAGGGCCGCCAGAACCTGCCGCCCTTCGGCGACCTGGTGCTGTTCTATTTCCTCGACGCGATGGCCGACCCGGGCTTCACGCTGCCGCAGAAGAGCTCTATCTGGCGTGAGGGGGCGCAGTTGGTCGCCATCGCCGAGGCCGACATGAAGCCCGAGGAGCGCCGGCCGCTGCTGTTCCTCAGTTACTGGCAGATACAGCCCCCGCTGAACCAGCAGGCCCAGGCCGCCGGCTGGGCAGACGGCTGGCAGGTGTTGTTCCCCGAGCCCCGCGGCTACCGCGAATGGTACGAGCTGAACCAGCAGCAGCTCCAGCCGCCCAGCCCCGTCCGGCCCGGCGGGTAAGCGTCACCGCCCCACCCCGTCTCAATTTTCGTGACTGATCTGCGCCCCGGCGCTTCAGTCGTGCGCCCCCGCGCCCGATACGAACATCAGCGGGTGACCGCGAAACCAGCACCCCGCTTCAACACCCACTCGCTTCTTGGAAAGATGCAGGCGGCGGTCCGATTGGCCCGCCCCTGCATCATTTTTCGTTTATGAGAAGGGGCGGCCCCCTGTTGAAGGGGATCGCCCCTTCCTCATACGCCTGCCCCCTTCATACGCCCGACGTGGGACGCTATCATCCTCGGCACCCTTGGCCCCAACCGAGCCCGCTATGCCTATCGACCTCACCTTCCTCGGCCACTCCGGCTTCCTCATCCGCGACACCGACACGGGCAAGGCCGTCTGCGTCGACCCCTTCCTCACCGGCAACCCGCTGGCCCGGCACAAGCCCGAAGAGATCCAGTGCGACTACGTCGCGCTGACCCACGGCCACGAGGACCACTTCAACGACGACGCCATCGCCATCGCCAAGGCCAACAACGCCACCGTCATCGGCGCCTACGAGTTGTGCGTCTATGTCGCCACCGAATGCGGCCACGACAACATCGACCCGGGCAACCCCGGCGGGCGCATCCCGACCGACTTCGGATACGTCGCCTTGACCCCCGCCTTCCATTCGTCTTCGTACAAAGGCCAGTACATGGGCCAGCCGATGGGCCTGGTCTTCTCCATCGGCGGGGTCAAGCTCTACCACTGCGGCGACACCGCGCTCTTCTCGGACATGAAGCTCATCGGCGAGGTCGCAAAGCCCGACATCGCGATGATCCCCTGCGGCGACCGCTTCACGATGGGCACCGATCTCGCGACCAAGGCCGCCGAGTTCATCAAGCCGAAGTTCGCCGTGCCGGTCCACTACAAGACGTTCGATGTCTTGAACCAAACCATCGAAGGCTTTGAACCACAAGGCGTCGAGGTCAAAGAAATGCAGCCCGGCGAGACGTGGCGTTATCCCGAGTAAGACATAGACAGCAGTTATCTCGGTACTCTTCCGCTCCTGAAGAAAGGGACAATGATGAAGCCGGTACGCATTACCCTCCTCACGCTCCTGCTTTGCGTTTGCTCACAAGGCCACTTGGCCGAACCGATCACCGATGAAAAAGTGCGTGAAACCGTCGAACTCTATATGGATTCGATGCGTGAAGGCGACTACGACACGATGTCGCAGCTCATGCATCCCGCCGAATTGGAACAATTGAAGCAGTTGTTTATTGTGATCGCCAAGAAAGCCGAAGCAGACGGCGAATTCGCAGAACTCGGGGTGTTTCTCGACGGCATCAACTCGCTCCGGGAACTCGAGAAAACACCGGCTCCTGTTTTCTTCTCGAAACTGATGACTTCACTGGTCCGCTTTAGCCCTGAGTTGGGGCAGGTACTCAAATCTGCGGAAGTGACATTGCTTGGCCAGGTCTCCGAGGGGGAGGAGGGGCCGGATCAGCTACTGCACATCGTCTACCGCATCGAGTTTGAGTTGGAGGGCACACCGATCAAATCGGTGGCGGTCAGTACAATGAAACGTAACAAAGACGGGCGTTACGGGTTCTTGGTTGATGAGCAGGCTCGCGGTGTCGTTACCGCGCTGCAGAAGCGCTTCGGTGTCGAGTAAACAGGTGACACTATGGGCTTGACAGCGCACAAAAAAACCACGCCTCGCAGACGGAACCCGCGGGGCGTGGCGGAGGAGAAAAGACAAACTCAGGGCCGGCATTTCGTGCTGATCCTTCGGCACGCCCGGCAAGCAGTCAGGCCCGGCCATTAACTGCTACGTTAACGGCTATCGGCCTGTTCACACAATACTCACTAATATTTTACCCATGTTCACACCCCTGATTCAAGGGGGAAGTTCATAATTTTTGGGCACAACCCATCTTATCGACGCGCACCTTATCGGTCATCCATGACGCAGGCAATGAGAATATAGGCCGGTTATTTGTCCGACGCCGCTGAAATGACGGATTAACGGCGATTATCCGGTGTTTTCCTGGGCAAGCAGGTGAACCTTGATCCGCAACCAGGCAGCCCAACGACGGGGAGGCAGAGTGCGAACACCCGACACACAGCGTCCGGTAACCGTCGCACGGTGTTGCGCTGGGCAGGCCGACACAGCGGAGGGGCCTTGGTCTGATCGGCGTTGACTGACGGGAGTCGGTGCGTGAGCACCCGATCACTGATGCCTAGAGTCAGTCTGGTCCGTTGGCAACACCGTCCCTGGCATCACCGAAGACCTTGCAGGCCGGTCAGACGGCGGCCGAATCGAGTCCGTTCGGCCTCCGCTGCTTGTCTGTCGCGCCCGGTTGCCCGATTCCGTTCGGGCCCGGACGCCTTGAGTCACCCGGCCGGCTGGGCGGTCCCTGCCCCGCCGACCTTCGTTTCGTGTTGTCACGACGGGTTTTCCGGGCCCGCCGTCTTCCTCGCCCCGCCACGCCCGAGCATCAGCCGGGGGTTGACCAGCATATTCGGCCGGTCCCGCAGCACCGCTTCCAGGTGGGCCTGCCAGGCCGCCCGGTCGCGGATCTTCAGGTGGTCGCCCGCCCCGACGATGACCACCTCCCCCGAGAGCCCGGTCTGCTGGAGCAGGTGGTCGGGCAGCCGGACTCGGCCGGCGCTGTCCATCTCGATCCGCTTGGAGTTCGCGTAGAAGACCTCTTCGTACGCCAGGAGCTCGACCGGGTCGATGTCGGACCCCCGCAGCTCCTCCGCCAGCCGCTGGTAGCCCGGCTCGGTGTAGAGGCACAAGACGTCCGCCCCGCCGAGCACGCAGTACAGCGCGACCGCGTCGCCTTCGCCCGTGCCCAGCCCCCGCTGCAGAATGCGGCGGACATCAGACGGGATGGCGAGGCGGTGTTTGGCATCAATCGCGTGCTCGTAGGTGCCGGCAAAAACCAATCGTGATGTGTCTCCCTAAGGCAAGAGAGAATACGACACGATGCCCCACAATGCAACACATGTTTGTTTAATCTCGGCATGACCCCGCCGATTCGTGGCCCACGGATCGAGAAATTCAATTTTTCTTTGCTAAACAAGAAAAAAATACACCGTGCCGTTCAACCATAGCCCTGCCGTCCGGTCCCGAAGTTATACACGCAAGGTCCGATAGTGTGCATGAATGGTGGATAATCTATCGGCTGCTGCAGGACATCGGCTTGATTTGCGCGTGAAAGCGACCCCGATTCACCCGCCGGCGGGCAGCCAGAACCGGAGCGTCGCCCCGTTGCTTCCCGGAGCGCACGGCTCCACCCGGATCCAGCCCCCCGCCGACTCGACCAGGTCCTTGCAGATCCGCAGGCCCAGCCCAGTGCCGCCCCCGGAGCGTCCCCCGGAAGATCCCTCAGAAGACCCATCGGAAGGTGCCCCGGATTGCTTGTTGGTCGGCCGGGTCGTGAAGGCCTCGAATGCGTCTTCGCCCAACCCGTCGGGGAAGCCCGGCCCGGTGTCGGCGACATCGATCCGCCAGCCGCCCTGCTCGGGCGAAGCCGAAACCGTAAGCCGACGGCGGGTACGCTGGCCCGCCATGGCCTTGCGTGCGTTCTCGATCAGGTTGACCAGCACCTGCTGCAGCTCGGTCGGCCCCAATGCCACATGGGCTTCAGGCACATCGATCTCCAACTCGATGCTGTCCCGCTCTACTGTTTTGCCCGCATACTGAAGGCATTGCTTGACTGTTTCGGATAGCGACGCGCTCGCGGGATGTTCCCGGTCGCTCGGCCGTGCAAAACCCAGCGTCGCCTGCGCGATCGATTGGGCCTGCCGGACGCCCTCTACCGCGGTATCCAGCGCCTTGCGGACCAGGGCCTGGTCGCCGGGGTTCGCCAGCGCGAGCTGCGCGTAGCTGCCGATGGGCGTGAGCAAGTTGTTGTACTCGTGGGCCAGCACCGCCGACATCGTGCCGAGCGTGGTCAGGCGGTTGGACCAGACCAGCTCCTGCTTGAGCTGGTCGAGCTGCCGCCCGAGTGACTCGACCTCGGCGAGAGCGCGGTCCAGATCGATCGATGCGGAAGCCGATGAGGGGCTGGATTGTGAATTATGTTCATTCACGCGGCTGGCCCGTCAGAAACGTATAAAGCGCTCATCGACCCGAATCGGGGGTCGGATTAGGCCGGCTGGGCGTCTGTTTGGGGGTTGTGGATAGGTAACCCTACCGACTAATCGTCCGATAATTTTGCGAGGCAACATCCTTCCAGCTTGGCCAAGCGGGTACAGGGCGCCAGCAACACGGGTCATCGGCAGGTGTTCCACGTGGAACAGCAATAGTGCAGCCGGGTCCCAGCCCACGGCTAACAGATGCGCGGCAGGCCCTCTGCGAGCTCGACCTCGCAGCTCTTAGCCGCGTGCTGCTGAGCGAAAGGCGCTGGCGCATGGCCTGTTCCACGTGGAACCTTGCACGGCCAAAGCGGGGCGGGTATCGTGTCAAACAACCCTTCCCCGGCACGGAGGCCAGCATGTCCACGAAGAAGAACCGCCCTTCCCGCCTCGGACGCGGGCTCAGCTCGCTCATGGCCACGCCTGTCGAGGTCCAGCCGCCTGTCCAGGCCCCGGCCTCAGTTGTTCCGTCAGCCACGCCAGACCCCGCGGAGCAGACGGCTTCGGGGGCGGACCAACAAGGGCTGTTGCACCTGGCGATCGGCTCGATCCGGCCCAACCGCCATCAGCCGCGGCAACGGTTTGATCCGGCCCTGATCCGGTCCTTGGCCGATTCGATCAAGAACGACGGCGTGATGCAGCCGATCGTCGTCCGTCCGAACCCCAAAAGCGCGGGACAGTACGAGCTCATCGCCGGCGAGCGCCGCTGGCGGGCGGCTCAAGAAGCCGGGCTCAAACAGATCCCCGCTTTGGTCCGAGAACTGTCGGACGAGAAGGCCGCCGAATGGGCGCTGATCGAGAACCTCCAGCGGGAAGACCTGAACCCGATCGAGAAGGCCGAGGCCTTCCAGCATCTGGGCGAACAGTTCGGCCTGTCGCACCAGCAGATCGCCGAGCGGGTCGGCCTTGAACGCAGTTCAGTGTCTAACCTCCTGCGCCTGCTTGATTTATCGGACTTTGTGCGTGACCTGATCCGTGAGAAGCTGCTGTCGATGGGTCAGGCCCGGGCGATCGCGGGGCTGGCGGACGCGGGCCAGCAAAAAGCCGTCGCCGAGCGCGCGGTCCGCGAGGGCTGGTCGGTCCGGCAGGTCGAGGCGGAGGTGAGGCGGCTGCAGGACGCCGCGGGCGCTAAGCCGCCAAGCGGCAAGACGCCAAACACAAACAACGCCCCGGCGTTGACCGACCTCGAGAAACAGATCGGCGAGCAGCTGGGCACCAAGGTCAAGATCAAGGCTGGCCGCAAGAAGGGCGGCGGGACCCTCTCGATCGACTTCTACTCGCTCGACCAATTCGATGCGCTGCTGTCGCGGATGGATGTGAAGACGGATTGAGGCTTATCGTAAACGTTGCGGAATCCGAGCCCTGCATTCCGGGCAGTGGCTGCTGTCTGCACTGCCGCGCAGGTCATAGCTGCACCTAGAGCAGAAGCCCTTGCGCTGTTTATGCATCTTCTTCGTGTTCGCCCGTGCAATCAGAAGCGGCGGGGCTATGAACGCAACAGTGACAAGCAAACCGACGAGCATGTGCCCGGCCCTGTCTTTGCCGAATGACGTGCTCAGTACGGCCAGCATCCAGGTCAATGCCGTGCCGCTGGCGATGTACAACGCTACAAGCGTGTAGGCGGCAATAACGATCGTTTTCGGTTTATAGATAAAGAGAAATGGACTGAGCGGGTCGTTTCCACGATCACATAGACAGCGGCAAAAAACAATAAAAACAGCAGCGCGTCCATCAGCCATTCCTAAGGACGTCGTCTATTCACTCCGCCACGTAGTAATCCACCACGTAAGGCGTCTCGACCAGCGGCAGCAGCATCTCGACGAAGGCCTTGTGCACCGGGTGCGGCAGGTACTCATCGGTAAAGCCGGACCGGTCTTTGAAGGTCACGAAGAAGACGTGGTCGTAGCCCAGGTCCAGGCCCTCGGTGCTGACGTTGACGCCGTGCTCGTAGCCGATGATCGCGTCGATGTGCCTGGGCAGGTTGGCGAAGCCATCGATAATGGCCTGGGCCTGCTGCTCGGTCGTCGTCTCCTTGAATTTGAAAACAACGACGTGGCGGTAGACGGGTGTTTTGCTCATCGTGGGTCAGTGCTCTACGTTCGGTTGGTCGAGACCGCGGTCATCAACAAGGCTGATAGATGGTTTTATTGCGCCACATAATCCACGACGAAGGGTTCTTCCAGCAGCGGTCGTAGTTGCTCGACGAATGTCTTGTGTGCCGGGTGGGGCAGGTATTGCTCTAACCCCGCCTTGTCCTTGAAGCTGACAAGGAAGACGTGGGTGAAGCCCTGGTCCAGGCCCTCGGGGCTGACGTTGACGCCGTGCTCGAAGCCGGTGATCGCGTCGATCTGATTCTGAAGACCTGCGAAGTCTTCGACGATTTCGTTGATCTGTTCCGGGGTCGCCGTCTGCTTGAACTTAAAAACAACGACGTGGCGGTAGACACCCTTGCCCTGATTGATCCCGGCGCAGGGGCAGGGATCGCAAGTGATCGCGCTCTTGCAAGCGGTGAAGAAAAGGACGGTCAGCAGCAGGGCGGTGGTGAGGGCGGTAGTACGCATCGATCACTCCGGGATGTGTTGGGCACACATCATAGAGCCCGCGTTCGATGAGCGTGGGCTCCGGGTGTTTCACACCGATACCGCCAATCAATCAAACCACTCATCGTCCGGATCGAACTTCGGGATCGAGAGGTTGAGGATCGTCATGTCCCCGGCCGCGCGGTGCCGGCAGCCGGGGCGGATCAGGATCGACGAGCCGGGCCTGACCGGGACCCGCTCGCCGTCGAGTTCCATGTGGCCCTCGCCCTCGAGGATGTAGTAGACCTCGGTGAGCGTCTTGTGGTAGTGCGTCTTCGCTTCGCAATCGATCGTCACCCGGTGCAGCGACGCGGGCGCGTCGGCGACACCCGTAAACGCCCGGCGGGTCGTGCCGCAGGGGCACCTGGTCGGCTGGAGATCATCCAGGTGCACGACCTCGTAGCCCGCCCGGTTGCCCGTCTTGTTGTCCGCGAAGGAATCCGTCATCACGAGACCTCCCGTTTCTGGAACAGCACCACCGCCAGCCCGAGCACCGCGGCGATATACGCCCAGCTGTAGGCGAAGACCAGGCCGATGTACCCGAGGCTGAGTTTGCCTTCCGCATCGTGCGTCAGCGAGTTGCCCTGGCCGATCGCGTCCGCCGGCCAGTGGTACTGGAAATTGGGTGCAACGATGTAGACCAGCTTCGCGACGATGTACGCCGCTTTGCGCGCGAGCGGCAGGTCGGCGGCGATGATGGCTTGGATGGCGGTGTCGATGCGCGTGTCCGCGGCGATGCCCAGCGCGTTGTTGACGAGCTGACTCAGCGCCCCGGACATCATGCCGACCGGCATCACGACGCCGATGCAGATGATCAGGGTGACGACCTGGCTGAAGCGCGTGGAGAACGCGACCGCGACGGCGGTGAGGATCAGCAGGCCCTGCAGCATCAGCACCCCGCCGACCGCGACCTGGGCCATGCGCCCGTCGTCGGCGGCGAAGTCCGTCGCCGGGCTCTGGAACGCCCAGTCCTTGTTGATCAGCGTCACCAAGCCAAAACCCAGCGTCAGTGTGATGAGCAGGGCGTAGATGAACGTCGAGGTGAAGACCTTGCCGTACAGGTAGTTGCCCGCCCCGGCGATCGCGAGCGCGAGCAGCACCGCACCGACCCCGAACAAGATAACCGGCCAGTCGATGTCGTCGCTGGCGTTCTGCAGCACGCGGTGACGCAGCGTGAGCAGGAACACGAGCATGAGCAGGTAGGCGGCGATCGAGATCGCGGCGCCCACGCCGATGAATTTGCCGACGATGAAGACCGGCCGGGGCACGGGCTTGGAGACGACGGTCAGTGCGGTCTTGCTCTCCATCTCCTGGTTGACCACGCCGGTCGCGGTGAACGCCGCGAGGAACACGCCGACCAGGAAGACCGTGCCCAGCCCGAGGTCCACGAGCATCCGGTTGTCGCCCGCGCCCGGCTCCATCGAGTACGCCGACATCGACGGGTTGAGCACCATCAGCAGCGTGCCGATCAAGAGCAGCACGACAAAGATCGGCTGGCGGACCGCCTCGACAAACGTGACACGCGTGATGGAGGAGATTTGGAGGAACATTGTGGGGCAGATCGGATCAGTCCAACATGATACGAGGCGGGGACACGGCGGGCTTACAGCTTGTCTGGGATAAACCGGGCGGAGCAAATTCGTTTCGGCTGTTGCCTATCTTAGGAATAAACGCCGGGGCATCGCTGCTATCTGTTCGTACCCAACTCCAAATGAAGACCGAGGACCATGACGATGCGCTATGCGATGTGCCTTGCCCCCGCTATCCTTGGGCTCGCGGCTTGCGATGCCGAGGTCACCGATTCTTCCAGCCCGGCGGACCAGACGACACCCACGATGACTGCCGACTACGCCAACGATCTCCAAAGCGCTCTCGACGCGAAGAAGGCCGAGTGGGCTGCGGGGGCAACCGACGATGCCAAGGCCCTCTATGATGATGGTATCGCCAAAGTCAAAGCCACTGGCGTGCTTAACACAATGAAATCGGCGGGCGACACCGCACCCGCCTTCGAGCTCCCCGACGCAACGGGCAAGGTGGTTAACTCCGCCGACCTGCTCGCGCAAGGGCCCGTCATCGTCGTCTTCTACCGCGGCGCGTGGTGCCCATATTGCAACATCACGCTTGCCCAATGGCAGCAATACCTCGACGAGATCCAGGCCCTCGGCGGGCAGTTGGTCGCGATCAGCCCGCAGCTGCCCGATTACACGCTGAGCAGCCAGGAGAAGAATGATCTGAAATTCACCGTGCTCTCTGATGTCGGCAACAAGGCCGCCAGTGACTTTGGGATCACCACACAGGTCACCCCCGAGATCGTCAAGTACTGGGAAGGTAAGATCGACCTGGTGAAGCACAACGGCGATGAATCAGCCCAACTGCCGCTACCGGCGACCTACCTCATCGGCAGCGACGGCAAGATCCACTTCGCCCACGCCCACGAAGACTACCGCGTCCGTGCCGAGCCCGCCGAAGTCCTGACCAGGCTCAAAGCCCTTCAAGGCAACTAGCCCGGCGAAACAAACAGAGGCGGCCTGCTACGTTCTTGTGGCTTTTAACACGCGGACACGAAACCGGTCGACCTCGATCCGGATCCCTTCGGCGAACTCAAACCGCCGGACGCCGCCCACGCGGTCGCGGACCGCTTCGATGACCGGGTGCAGCGCGTGGCCGGGGACGCGGTCGGCCGGGACGCCCGCGTGGATCAGGTCCCGCCGGAGCATCTGCGTCAGCACGATCGGGTTCAGCGACCGGGCACGCTCGCGGTCGATCGTGTCCAGCGCTTCGCCGGTCGATTCAGCGGCGACCTGCTGTTCAACGAGTTGGTGCAGGTGACCGAACTGCTCGCCCAGCGCGACGGCCTTGCCAGCGACGTCGCCGCGGATCGCTTTGATGACCGGGATGACCTCGTGCCGCAGCCGGGCGCGGTCGCGGGTCGTGTCGGCGTTGGTCGCGTCCTCCCGCCAGGGCTGACCGAGCGCGTTCAACAGGTCGAGCGCCTGGTCGCGTTCGACCTCGAGCATCGGGCGGACGGCGTAGACGCGCGCGTTCTCATCCGCGGTGCGCAGCCGCCGACGCCAGGCGATCCCGCGCAGGCCCTTCGTGCCCGCCCCGCGGATCAAACGCATGAGCAGCGTCTCGAGCTGGTCGTCCGCATGGTGCGCGGTGGCGACATGTGCAGCGCCGCGCTTCAGCGCGATGTCGGCGAGCGCGTGGTAGCGCTGCTTCCGTGCCGCCGCTTCGAGGTTGCCGGATTGCTCGACCGGGTGGATGTCCCGCCGTTCGTAGCCCAGCCCCAGCCCGCCGGCCAGCCTGGCGACAAAGGCCGCGTCCGCCTCGGCGTCTTCGTCGCGCAGGTGGTGCTGGACATGCCCGACAACAAGCCTGAGCCGCCAACGCCTGCGCCCAGCGAGCATCGCCATCGCACGCACCAGCGCGACCGAGTCCGCGCCGCCGCTGCACCCGATGACGACCGTCGAACCCGCGCGGACACGGCAGCGCTGCCGCAGCGCCCGCGCGACCCGCCGGACCAGCGGGTGGTAGTTCGGGCTGTCGGGGTTGGTGGCCACAAGGCGATTGTACCGGTGCGCCTGCATCCGCCCGCTTCCCGCTAGAATCATGCGATGGCGACGCCCAACGACAGCCCGCACGCCCCGCAAGCCGTGGTCGAGCTGGTGGTCAACCTCGACGACACGACCGGCGAACTCACCGGGCACGCGATCAGTGAGCTGCTCGAACGCGGCGCGCTCGACGCCTGGGCCACGCCGATCACGATGAAAAAAGGCCGCCCGGCGGTCATGCTCAGCGCACTGGTCAGCGAAGCCGACCGTGCTGTGCTGGCCGAGCAGATGCTGCGCCTGACCGGCAGCTTCGGCGTGCGTGTCCGCGCGTGGGACCGCGTCGTGCTCGACCGCGCCTGGCACGACCGGCCGACGCGTTTGGGCGATGTCCAGCTCAAGGCCGGCTCGCTCAACGGGCAAACGCTCACGGTCAAGCCCGAGCACGCATCGGTTCAAGCGCTGGCAAAGCAGGCCAATGTGCCGCTGCCCGAGGCGCAGCGCGCCGCCCAGGCCGCCGCCGACGCGCTGCTCGATGAGCTGCGGCAAACCGAGGGGGGGGCCGGCTGATGGATTGGGAATACGGCCTCTTGGTCCTGGGCATCCTGTTCATCATCGCCGCGATGTTCTCGCTGGGCCGCAGCCGCAACAAGTCCGCCGCGACCCAGGCGACCGCCCGCGACCACGTCGAGCGCGCCCGGCAGAAGCAGGGCGTCCGCGACGAGCTCGAGGCGCTCATGGTGGACATCAACCGCATGGCCAAGGACCTCGGCTCGCAGCTGGACGCCAAAGTCGTCCGCATCGAGAAGGCCGTACGCGACGCCGACGAGCGCATCGCCAGGCTCGAAGCGCTCGGCCAACAAGCCGACCAGGCCCCGGCCCGCTCGGCCGTGTCCGCGTCCCTCCCGCCGGACGAGCACGCCGAGCTCATCACCCCCCAGCGCCCGCCGGACCAGGCCGACCCCCTGACCCGCGAGGTGTACGCCCTCGCCGACCAGGGCATCGGCCCCGGCGACATCGCCGAGCAATTGGGTGAGCACGTCGGCAAGGTCGAGCTCATCCTCGCGCTGCGGTCGGGCTGAGACCAAGCACTATTGAATCAACTCCTTTCCCTTGAGGGAGGGGCAGGGGGAGGGTACCGAACCTCCACAGGTTTTGTTGCTCGTTATCGCTTGCCCATACAATGTTGATTCACGCTTTACCGGAGCCCAACCATGCACATCGCCGGCGCCTACACCGCCCTCGTCACACCCTTCATCGCCGACGGCTCGGCCGTTGACTACGACCGGCTGAAGGCCAACGTCCGCTTCCAGGTCGAGCAGGGCATCGACGGCGTCGTCCCCGTCGGCACGACCGGCGAGTCGCCGACCGTCACGCACGACGAGCACAACAAGATCATCACCGCCGTCGCCGAGGCCGCGGACAGCAAGGTGCAGGTCATCGCGGGCACGGGCAGCAACAACACCGCCGAGGCTTTGTTCACCACCAAGCACGCCAAGGCCGTCGGCGCCGACGCCGCGCTCATGGTCAACCCCTACTACAACAAGCCGACGCAGGAAGGCCTGTACCGCCACTTCATGACCGTCGCGGACGAGGTCGGCCTGCCGATCGTGCTCTACAACATCCCCGGCCGGACGAACGTGACGATGTCCCCCGAGACCGTCGCGCGGCTCTACGAACACGACATGATCATTGCTTTGAAGGACGCGACCGGCAACCTCGACATGACCTCCGCCGTCGCCAACATCTGCGACATCCCGCTCTTGTCCGGCGATGACGGCCTGACGCTGCCGATGATGTCCGTCGGCGCCGTCGGCGTCGTCAGCGTGCTGTCCAACCTCCTGCCCGCGAAGGTCAAGGCTTTGGTTGATGCAGCCGCATCGAACGATCTCCCGGCGGCCCGCGCGCTGCACCACGAGCTGTTCCACCTGTGCAAGGGCCTCTTGACCCTGAGCACCAACCCGATCCCGATCAAGGCCGCCATGAAGATGACCGGCGTCGACACCGGCGCGGTCCGCCTGCCCCTGACCGAGCTGCCGGATGATCTAGCGACAAAACTCGAAGCGCTGCTGCAACAGACCGGCGTGCTGGACGGCGCGGGGGTTTGAATCCGTCAACGGTTGATTAGGTCAGCTATCAATATCTCAACTTGAGCTAGAGAAACTGAATCGACAGTCAATAATTCGATCAGCCAACTTTCACTAGCTGCGGCCGAAGCCCATTTCGGATGCTTGTAGGAGTTAGCGCCATCAGCCAACGCTTTGTGTCTAGCAGCTGTTGAATAACTCAACAGCTGTCTCAACTGAGTACTTTGCTCTTCATCCGGCAAGTTCCTGATGGATTCGATCTCAATACGCAATCGCTTAAGCGTTTCAGAAATTTCGCGCCTTGCGGATCTGCTAAAGAACCCTTCTGTTGCCAGCTTAATCTTTAACAGTTCATCAATTTGACCGCTAAGTTTGACCACAGGAAACTGAAAGGGTTCAAACTTTACTTCTTCATTCTTCCTGAGTGCATATTCAATTGCATTTATCTGCCGGCATTTATCACACAAGTAATCTAAATGCCTAGATACTGATCCATGCTGTGAATCTGACAGGGACTTCGTATTCACTTGATCCCCACAGTACCGACAGTTGAAAATGTATCCCAAACTCATGGCTGCCCAATCATGG
Organism: Phycisphaeraceae bacterium; assembly: GCA_028280965.1. GTDB lineage: Bacteria > Planctomycetota > Phycisphaerae > Phycisphaerales > Phycisphaeraceae > JAHQVV01. Next base: position 45,874 of record JANQKT010000087.1, on the reverse strand, counting down.
TTGCCGACGATATAGGCCAAGCACAATACTGTGTTACTGATTGCACCAATGCTGTTAGTCACGCCGCCGCATCGGTCAGCGGCTCGATCGCGACGATGTGGTTGTAGCTCACACGGATCGGCTTGATGATCTCGTCCGTGCCCGGGCGCTCGAAGATGTAGAGTTGATCCGGCGCGGGCACCGCACGCTCGGGGTGTTTGATGGTATAGCGGTCGCCGGCGCTCGTGACCACCGTAATCGGATGGAACGGGCGGACGTTCAACTCGTCGTGCAGCATGCGTGGGTTCATCGAAAGCTCCCTTTCAAACCATTGTCGAAAGGGGAGGCTTGCAAGTCAAGTAATTAACCTGTTTCGTTACAGCCGCGACGCTACGCGTCGCCGGGGAATCGTGATGGACTTGTCATGCTTTGCCGGCGACGCGTAGCGTCGCGGCTGTAGCTACTTATCTATGCGTAGAATCGCTTGATCGTCTCCACCACGTGCGTCAGTTGTTCTTCACTCAGCTCCGGGTAGATCGGGACCGACAGGACCTCGCCCGCGGCCTGCTCGGCGATGGGGAAGTCGCCGGGGCCCTGGCCTAAATGGGCGAAGCACTTCTGCTCGTGCATGCACAGCGGGTAGTAGACCGCGCTGCCGATGCCGGCTTCTTTTAAGTAAGTCTGCAGCTCGTCGCGCTGCTCGACGCGCAGGGTGTACTGGTTGTAGATCGTCTGGTTGCCCTCGGCGATCACCGGCGTTTTGACCTGCGCGACATCCTTCAAACTTTCGTCGTAGAACGCGGCGTTCTTCCGGCGGCCTTCGTGCCAGGTGTCCAGGTGCTTGAGCTTGACCGAGAGGTACGCGGCCTGGAGGGTGTCGAGTCTGAAGTTGCCGCCGACCTCGTCGTGGTAGTAGCGGTTCTTGCCGCCGTGCATGCGGAGCATCTTGAGGCGTTCGTAGGTTTCTTCGTCTTGTGTGGTCACAAGCCCGCCGTCACCGGCGCCGCCGAGGTTTTTGGAGGGGAAGAAGCTGAAGCACCCGCAGTCGCCCAGCGAGCCGGCGGGGGCGTCGTTCTGCTTGGAGCCGATGGCCTGCGCGGCGTCCTCGATGACTTTCAGGTCGTGCTTCTCGGCGACGTCGAGGACGGTGTCCATGTCCGCCATCTGGCCGAACAGGTGCACGGGCATGATCGCGCGGGTCTTCTCGTTGACCGCGGCCTCGAGCTGCTCGGTGTCGAGGTTGAACGTGTCGGGGTCGATGTCCACGAAGACGGGCTTGAGCCCTTGGCGGTGGATCGAGCCGACAGTGGCGAAGAAGGTGAACGGCGTGGTGATGACCTCGTCGCCGGGCTTGAGGCCGAGCGCCATGAGCGCAAGGATCAGCGCATCGGTGCCGGACGAGCAGCCGACGGCGAACTTCGCGCCGCAGTAGCCCGCGGCCTGGCACTCGAACTCGCCGACCTCCGGGCCGTTGATCATGTACTGCGAGTCGAGCACGCGCTCGACGACGGGCAGGATCTCGCCCTTGAGCGCGGCGTACTGGGTCTTGAGGTCCAGCAGCGGGACGTCGAGCTTGGGCGGGGCGGGCTTAGGGGTGGTGGCGCTCACGGCGGGTTCCTCGGTGCAATTCTCAACACACCAAAGTAGAGATCGACCGCGGCGGCGTCAATGTCGAAGACGCCGCTTCGCGGGTGACGCGCAGCGTCCCCTGCACGGGCTCTTGAAGGGATCGAAGGGACGCTGCGCGTCACCCGTGAAACGGGGATTACCGGTGCGCGTGCTCTTCGCGGTGCTTGCGGATGACGTCCTGCGGGTCTTCGCCTTCGGGGATGAAGATCAGCGCGGTGCCGTTGACACAGTGCCGCAGGCCGGTCTCCTGGTCCCAGAGGTGGCCGTCCTCGAAGATGTGGCCGAGGTGGCCGTCGCAGCGGGCGCAGCGCATTTCGAGCCGGACCATGCCCAGCGAGACATCGCGGTGTTCGGTGATGGCGCCGGGCTCGACCTCCTGATTGAAGCTCGGCCAGCCGCAGCCGGAGTGGAACTTGTGCTTGGCGTCGTAGAGCTTGTTGCCGCAGCCGACGCAGTGGAACGCGCCCTTCTTGTCCTTGGGGTGGTGGTTGTACTTGTGCGTGCCCGGGCGTTCGGTGCCGGATCGGCGGAGGACGTAGAACTCCTCGTCGCTGAGGATCGACCGCCACTGCTCGTCGGTCAGCTCGACCTTCTCGGGCGGCGCGGGCGGGGGGTCGGTCTTCGGGGTCTCATCGGGCTCGGGCATGGCATCACTCGGCGGGTCGGCGGTCGCGGTGGGGTGTGTCGTGTCGGTCTGCGGCTGCATCGCCGGGTCGATCGCGGCGGCCTCATCGGTATAGGGCGTCGCGTCGTTGGAGCAGGCGGCGAGCCCACCCAGGGCCGCTGACAGGCAGAACAATCGGGCTGCGAGGCTGTTCATGGTTCGCGTCTCCATCTGCCTAACATCGGCCAAGCGGGCTCTGTTCCCATGATCGACTCATCTTAGGCCCGGATTTTACGCAGATCGGCCCCGAAACCCGGCACGGATCCTCATACCGCTGAAAGATCGGGGTTCGGCCGGGGTATCCGTTCCCAGACAACGAGAGACTTGCAACAAGGGGCACGCCCCCGGCCGGCCTGTGTTGGGCCCGGCCGTGGTGTGCGCCCCGCCACCTAGAAAGGGTATTGGCCATGGGAAAGGGATACACACGACGGGCACTGATCGAATCGATGTGGGCGGGGGGTAGAAACCGGCTGCTGGGCCTGGGCGGGCTGGCGGCGGTCGCGATCGGGTCGGCGATGCCCGCGGACGCGGCCGTCCGGACCTGGATCGGGGGCAACGACCCGTGGGACACCGACGTCTTCAACTGGACCCCCGCTGATGAGCCGGACCCCGATGACGACGCGATCTTCAACACCAACAATGTCGTCGATATGACCATCGACAACGAGATCCTGTCGCTGACGATGTCCAACAGCATGCAGGTCGATGTCACCGACCAGTTCCTTGACGTCAACGGCTTGATCAGCCTGTCGGGCGCCGGCACCATCCTCCGCGCCGGGCAGGACGACATCGGGGCCCTGCCGTTTACCTCGGTCGCGGCCTACAACATCACGGTCAACAGCGGGGCGACCTACTCCAACGCGAACCGCACGGTGTTCAACGACCCCGCCCTCGGCAACGTCGGCGTGTTCGATATCAATTCCGGCGGGACGCTGTTCGGCAACGGCACGATCCGCAACAACGACGGGCTCGGCTCGGCCACGACGGTCTTCAGCAACGACGGCGTCATCCGGCCGGGCAACGTCAACGACCTGTTCATCATCATCGGCGGGGTCCCGGCAGCGCAGACCCTGACGCTCGAGGCCCAGGATACCGAAGCGCGGATCGACCTCGACGGCGTGCTCGGCTCGGGCGCGGTCGATATCCAGCGCAACCAGACGCTCAACATCGATGTTGAACTCAGCGACGCCTTTGACGGCACGATCGACCTTGGCCACAACTCGACGCTCGACATCGAGGATGCCTGGACATTTGACGGCACGATGAATGTTGAGAACGGGTTTATCCCCGGCCAGGCGCTGCCGTTCTTTATCCCAGACGTCCCCGCCGATGTCGCCTACCTCCAGGGCGGGGAGATCACGATGGCCGGGGCGGCCACGACGATCAACGTCATCGATAGCGATGGCACGCTCCAGTTCGATGCGCCGTTCACCGCGGACGGCGGGACGATCAACAACTCGGGCCTGATCGTCTTCAACAACGACGCCACGATCAACGCCGGCACCGACTTCCAGATGAACGGCGTGAACGCGAGCATGACCGTCACCGCCGGCAACACCCTGGTGATCAACGACGCCGACATGGACTTCGACGGCAGCGGGGCGTCCACCAACGTCATCACGATCGAGGACGGCGCCCTGGCCGACTTCAACCTCGACTCGTTCGAGGGCAACGACCGCTTCGACGGCTACTTCAACCTCAACAGCGGCCGGCTGCAGCTGAACGTGACCGACAACGTGTGGGTCATGGACCGGCAGCTGAACCTGAACAACTCCGGCGCCGCCGACCCGTCGGTCTCGGGCAGCACGATCCACATCGGCGCTGACTCGGGCGCCAACGACGCGGACGTCAACGTCACCGGCACCGGCTCGTCGGTCATCTTTGCGCCCGTGGTCTGGAACTCGGACGCGGACGTCAACGTCTCCAACGGCGCCACCCTCGCCGTCCAGGGCTTCTCGACGTTCAACAGCGTCAACGGCGGCGCGAACGCGACGTTCGACGGGCCGGGCGACATACACTTCAACGGCGGCATCGTCAACGAAGAAACCACGCTCAACTTCAGCGGCGGGACCGTCGGGCTCGACGGCGGCGGCGCCCTGGTCATCGCCTTCAGCGCGCCCGACTTCACCATGAACGCGCCCTTGAATATCAACGCCGCGCAGATGGACAGCTACGGCCGATCCGTCGCCTTCCCGGTCTTCGACACGACCGTTATGACGATCAACGCGAACATCGGCGGCCAGCTCAACGTCAACCTCGACAACCCCAACGACACCTGGGCCTTCAACGACGCCGGTATCATGGATGTCAACGGCGGCGGCACCTTCACCACCTTCCTTACCGGCAACGCGGTCGAGTTCAACGGCGACATGATCGTCGACGGCCTGTCCCAGACCGACGCCCGGCTGATCATCGGCTCCACAGCGAACATCACCTTCGCCGACGCCGCGGCCAACCTCCGGCTCAACGGCGGCGACCAGAACACCACCAACCGCATCGAGGGCGGGTTCATCGGCGGCGGCGGCGAGCTGTCCGCCGCCTCCAACCGGGCGCTCTACGGCCACGGCACGATCAACGCCAACATCGACTTCGACGGATCGTCCGACCTGATCGCCGATGGCGGGACGCTCAACGTCGGCGGCACGCTGATCGATGTCAGCACGATCGGCACCGTCACCGGCGGCACGCTCAACTTCACCAACCCCTGGAACACCGCGCCGGCCAGCATCGTCCGGCTCGAGGGCGGCACCATCAGCGGCTCGCTCATCACCAACGACGAGATCAGCGGCATCGAGGGCCGGGGCCTGGTCACCGCGCAGGTCGTCAACAACACCCGGCTCGACGCCGACAACGGCGGCACGCTCAGCTTCACCAACACCCTCAGCGACTGGGACGGCGCCGCCAACGACGGCGTCCTCCGCGCCAGCACCGCGGGCAGCGTGCTGCGCATCGATGACAGCGGCACCTTCTTCTTCAACGGCACGGTCGATGCCATCAACGGCGGCACCGTCTTCGCCGACACCTTCGAGCTCGAGTTCCAGGCCGGGTCCAACCTGAACCTGAGCAACGGCGGCACCTTCCAGTCCACCAACTCGACCGACATCGGCGGCACGGTTGTCTCAAATAATTCCGAGAACACCCTGAACATCAATGGTTTGGCTGACTTCGAGAGCACCAGCAATACCACGCTCAACAGCAACCTGCTGCTGGACAACAACACGACGCAGATCCAGTCGGGCGCGACGTTCAGCGGTGCAGGCCGGCTGATCAACAACACCGGCCGGGACCTGCTGCTGCTCAACACCGCGGACGCAGATGTGCTCGTCGAGAACCGCGGCGACCTCGAACTCGGCGGCGGCTCAAGCGCGGCCCGCGGCGATGTCGCCGACTACATCCAGACCACCGATGGCACGCTGAACATCGACATCGGCGGCACGAGCATCGGCCAGTTCGACCGCCTGTTCGTGGACGGTAACGCCGATCTCGCCGGCGAGATCGCGCTCACCCTCACCGGCGGGTTCGCCCCGGCGATGCTCGACAGCTTCACCGTTGTTAACAGCAACGGCATCATCGGCGCCTTCGAGTCGATCAGCGGCGGGCAGTACGCGCCGGGCCTCGCGCTCGTCGTGACCTACACCGCCGACGACGTGATCGTCACCTCCACGCTCCAGGGCGACCTCGATGTGGACGGCGACGTGGACGACGCCGACTACGGCCTGGCCTTCGCCGCCTTCACCGGCCCCGGCTCCGGCCCGTCGTCCAACCCCAACGCCGACCTCGACGGCGACGGCGACGTGGACGACGCCGACTACGGCCTGTTCTTCGCCGCCTTCACCGGCCCCGGCGCCCCGGCGACCGTGCCCGAGCCGACCTCGCTGGCACTGCTCGCCCTCGGCGGCATCGGCCTGCTCCGCCGGCGACGCGCGTAAAGCCGTGGCTACATCTTGATCGCCGATTCAACACAGGACAGCCCCTCTCAACAGAGGGGCTGTCCCTTTTCTCAATCGATTGGCGAGAGAGGGGGACGGTCCCTCTACATAAGAGGGACCGCCCCTTGCTTACGCTCACCGGTATTACTCGGCTGAGGCATTGACGACCATACCGTTTTGCAGCCGCAGTGCTTGACCGGCCAACGCGCGGGCCTCGCTTGAGCTGTGCGTGACATGGAGTGTCGTGATGCCTTCGTGCTCGCGCACCTGCTTAAGCAGATCGATCATCTGCCCGCGGGTTGCTTCATCGATGGCGCTCAGCGGCTCGTCGAGCAGCAGGACCCGCGGGTAGAACGCCAGGGCGCGGCCCAGCGCGACGCGCTGCTCCTCGCCGCCGGACAGGCCGTGCGGCTTGCGCTTGAGCAGGTGGCCGATACGAAGCAGTTCGGATAAGTCATCGAGGCGTCGCTGCTGTTTCTTCTTATCCCATCGGCGGAGGCTCATCGCGAACGCGATCTGGTCCCGCACGGTCATCGTCGGGAACAGCGCGCCGTCCTGCGGGACGTAGCCGATCCCGCGCTCGCCGGGCTTCCGCTTCGTGACGTCTTCGCCGTTGATAGAGACCCGCCCGGCCTGTGGCTTGCGGATCCCGCAGATGACCTCGAGGATCGAGGTCTTGCCGCAGCCGGTCGGGCCCATCAGCGTTGCGTACGCGCCCTGATCGACCTCAAAACCGATATCGCGCAGCTCAAAGCCCGGGACGCGGATCGTGATGCCCCTGAGCTCGATCATCACACCGCCCCCTTGCCGAAACCGATCAGCCGGGTCAGCAGCAGCACGACCATCGCCAGCGCGACCATGATCATCGACACGGCGACGGCCTGCTCGATGTCGCCGGTCGAGAACTCGAGATAAACACTGGTGGACAGCACCTCCGTCTTCAACCGCGTCGTGCCGGCGAAGATGAGGATCGGCCCGAACTCGCCCAGCGCCCGCGCCCAGGCGAGGGTGAACGCGGCGGTCATCCCCCGGTACGCCTGCGGCAGGGCGATGCGCGAGAAGGCGGTCGCGTGGCCCGCGCCCAGGGTCATCGCGATGCGCTCGGGCCGCGGGTCGATCTGGTCGAACGCGACCCGCATCGTGCGCGTGGCGAACGCGGCGGCGACGGTGAACTGCGCAAGCACGACCGCGGGCACCTCGTACGTGATCCCGCGGATCGAATCAAACCCCAGCGCGTTCATCATGCTGTGGAACACGCCATCCAGCCACCGCCCCGGCGGGGTCTGAAAAAGAACCAGCAGCGAGATCCCCACGACCAGCGGCGGCAGGACGATGGGGATGTCCAGCACCGTGTCGATGACCGCCTTGCCGCGGAACGAAAAACGCGACATCAGGTAGCCGATCGGCACAGCGACCCAGACCGACAGGACCGCCGCGATCGTGCAGGTGATCAGGCTCAGGCCGATCGAGAAGCGGATGTTCGGGTCATTCAATGCGTCACGGATTGCGCCGATGGAGGTGAAGCTCGCGTCCGCGACGAGCATCGCCACGATCAGCGCGACATAGACCAGGCCGACCGCGACCATCGCCCCGAGGAAGGGGGCGTCGCCGCGCACGCGTCGTTCGGGGGCCGGGTTGGCTTGATCATGTCGCATGTGATCAATGGGATCGGTCGGTGCCCGCATCGTGCAGGCCGGGCGCAGCGGCCTGAACGGCAATACCGGCTTCCGAATAAACGCGCAAGCCGTTGTCAGGGGCGCTGAGGAAGCGGGCGAGTTTCATCGCGGCGGCGGGGCGGTCACAAGACGCGGTGATGCAGATGCTAATCCGACTGGTGCCGAGCCCAAACGCTTCGGCCTCTTGCGGATCGGGCGGCACGACCTCCACACCCGGCGTCAGGAAGGCGGTCGTGTCCCAGACCACCGCGGCGTCGAGCGATCGGAGTGCGACCGCGCTGGCGAGCGCGACAACCGTCTCCTGCTCGGTCTTGCGCATGGCCTCGATCGGCTCGCGGATGCCCATCGCGTCCGCGATCAGGCGGGTCCTCACACCGATCGCGGCGCCCTCGTTGGCGATACCAAACGCGACCTCGCGCTCCGGCGAGACCAGGTCGCGCAGCGAACGGATGTCCTTGGGGTTGCCCGGCTGGACGATCAGCACCGGCCGCTGCGTCCCGATCGGGATCACCTCGCGCAGCAGGCCGAGTTCCCGGCCCCGCGTTGCCCAGGCTTCCTCTGCGGTGATATACAAATCCGGCCCGCCGCCCTGCTCGGCCTCGGCGCGGACCTGGCCGAACAGCGCGCCCGAACCGTTGGTGTGCAGCTCGGCCTTGACGCTGTACGCGTCGGCGTACTGCCTGAGGATGGTTTCGGTCGGCTCGCGCAGGCCTGCCGCGCAATAGACCCGCAACGGCCGGTCGGCCGTGCCCGCGCCGCTCCCGCCCGCGTCGCCGATCAGCGCCACCTCACCACGCAGCATCAGGCACGAAACGATGAGCAGCGAGACCACAACGATCGAAACGACGCCGAGCAGCAACACGGGGTTCGCTGTGCCCGCTCGGCGCGGGGTGGTCGGTCTGGCGGGTAGTCGGCCGGTCATGGTGTCGGTAGGGGTTTAGCGCTTGCCGGTGGCGCTGTCGCTTAGCGTAACAACAGCGCACCCCGAAGCGATGTGCACACGTAATCGCGGAATAGTTCGGTGCGGGCCATGCGGCGGGTTGTCGCCAAGTCGCGACCCTGACATGGGTTTGAAACAACCCGGGCGGCCGGATTTGAACCGACGACTTCCTGCTCTCAAAGGAAACGAGGCTCGACCCAAAGAATCCATAAATTATTCTTTAACAAGAAATTACGAATTAGTCTTGTTCTGAAGCCGGGTCGATCAATCGTCCTAAGTCGTCCCAGATCGACTCCCTAGCGGGTGGTTGGCCCGGATGCGGTCTTCACAGGTCGATCGCATAGAAAGACGGTCTGGGATCGAGCTTACCACACATGATAAAGGGCTCCGTGCGGGAGCTGACATCGTAGCGCGGGGGCGGGGGTTTTGTTTTGCAGCGGCCTGCCAGGGCGAAACAGCCAAGCGAAGGGGGGATTGGTCGCGTTCCTGCAATGCGGGATAGGTCGAGCCCCTTCTAATGCAACACCGGGTTAAGCGGTCGGGGTGAGGCAGTTGCCCGCATCAATGCAACCCTTCTCAAAACTATTGATATTTGAGAGCGTGGTTTCAGCAATGTTTTTCATGGCTTCCTGGGTGAAAAACGCCTGGTGGGCAGTGATGAGAACATTGGGGAATGTCAATAGCCGGGCAAGCACATCATCGAGGATCACTTCATCGGAGAGGTCTTCAAAGAAGAAATCCGCCTCTTCTTCGTACACATCCATCGCTATCGACCCGATCTGGCCCGACTTCAGTCCTGCAATAATGGCTGGCGCGTCGATTAGTGCGCCACGGCTCGTGTTAACCAGCATGGTGCCTGGCTTCATTCGCTCGATCGTCCGTGTCGAGATCATGTGATGAGTTTGCGGCGTCAACGGGCAATGCAGTGTAATAATCTGCGAATCTTGGATAAGCGTGTCGAGTTTGACATACTCGACTCCGCGAGACTGGCAGACTGAATTCGGGACACTATCGTAGGCCAATACCCGGCAGCCGAATCCGCTCAAAAGCTGTGTCACAAGACTGCCGATACGCCCTGTCCCGACAACACCCACGGTTTTCTCATGCAGGTCAAATCCAAGCAGACCATCAATGGCGAAATTTCCTTCTCGCACTCTGTTGTACGCGCGGTGTACTTTTCGATTGAGCGAGAGTATAAGCGCGAGCGTGTGCTCGGCGACGGCGTAAGGGGAATAGGCCGGCACACGCACCACCGCCATATTATGTCGGTCCGCGGCATCCAGATCGACGTTGTTGTATCCCGAGCAACGCAGCGCGATGAGCTGGATACCCCGGTCGGCGAGCAGGCTGATAACCTCGCTATCGAGTTGATCGTTAACAAAGACGCATACACCGGTGTAGCCTTCAGCTAACGTTGTAGTATGTGGGCGGAGCCTGGGCTCAAAGAACGTAAGGGTATGCTTGTATGCTTGGTTTGCAGCTTCGAGAAAGTGCTGGTCGTAGGATTTGGTACTGAATACAGCTATTTTCATGGCAATTCTTCGGTTTAGTTCTTACCCCATATGCTGTTCTGCCAGGCAAGTCGGACTCGCTGGAAAGGTTGTCCGTTCTGTCGCTAGACGCGAGATCGGGCCGCTCTCGCGATTCGTTTCGAGGCGTTAACATATTTAATCCTAGTGCTGATTGGTCTTGAACTTAGTATATCGCCTCTAAGGTGTGATTGCGATTTTCAAGACCCCGTCCCGCTGGCTTGCGAAGTGCTCATAAGCCTCTTCGGTCCGGTCCAATGGATAGCGATGAGTGACCAGGTCTCTGAGATCAACCCGGTCCGAGGCGACGACATTCATCAGACGGCGCATCCGTTCTTTGCCGCCGGGGCACAGGGAGGTGACGATGTTGTGGTCGCCTAAACCGGCATGGAACGCGGAAAGCGGATGGTGAGGCCATCGGAACAGGCGCCAAAGCTTGAGAGAGTTCCGCCAGGCTATAACACCTCGAGACAGCTTTCAAAGGTTGATTGTGATCCGAGGGCTTCAATCGCTACATCGACCCCCACGCCCATCCGTTGCTCCCATGATGGCCTCGACGGGGTCGGCTTTGCTGAAGTCGATCACTAGGTCGGCACCGATCCGCTTGGACATCACGATGTGTTCAGCCGCTGTCTCGACCGTGATGACAGTTGTTGCACCACAGAGCTTCGCGTCGGCGGTGGCGCAAAGGCCGATCGATCCCTGTGCGAAGATTGCAACGTTGCCCCCGATCTTGATATTCCCGGCTCGGCCCCCGCAGACCCTGTCGATATGATGTCGGGCGCATGAGCACCTGTTCGTCAGTTAGCCCTTCGGGTACCGGTGCCAAGATGATTTCGCTTGTTCTCGTCGTTAATCGAATTCTGTTGAATGATGTTTGATAAGGCCCGGCACGGTCAGCGGCGGCGGCCCTTCGCTGGGGGGCGATCGGCGAAATCTGCATGGTGGGCAGGGCGTGTTGTCGGATCCAGCACCCCCGCCGAACTGTTTGCAGCGCGTCACCCCCCGCGGTGCAGGCCGCTAACCGCCCGGGCGCTGCGCGAGCACCCGTGCAAGCGCTCACGCCTTGGGCCTATTTGATTGCGATCTGGCGTGGGGTGCTTTCCTTGCTCTTCTGGAGTGTGAGGCACAGGACGCCGTCCTCCAGGTCCGCGTCAACCTGGGACTCATCCACCTCGCTGGGCAGGGTGAACGCTCGTTGGATCCGGCGGTAGTTGCGCTCATTGAGGTACTCGGTGCCGTCTTTCTTCGTCTCCTCCCGATGCTCGGCGGTGATGTTGAGCACGCCTCTTTCAAGCGTGACTTTCACCTCTTCCTTCTTGAAGCCCGGCAGTTCGGCATCAACGAGTATCTTACCCTCCGATTCACGGATTTCGACGGGGTAGGCGGCGGTCTCGCCTGCTCCGCTCGTTCCATTGCCGTTCCAGAAGTCCAGAAATGATCAAACACCTCCTCCACTTGATGGGGGAAAACGACGGTGGGGGTGACTGGGCGTGAGCGTCGAAGCAGTGTGGGCAGCATCAGAGATCTCCTGTTCGTTGGTGGCGGCCATGAGCCGAGGCCAACCTTTGCCGGCATCATTCAATTGACCGAACTTCTTTCTGCCGCCCGCACAGACGGCCTCTCGGTTGACTACGAATCCATGCTATTGGCGCTAGGCTGTCGCCGGGATCGGGGTGAACACGCGCCAAGGCCGGATATTTTTCTCAGCCGCTTATCAGTCGATTGCTAACCGGGCATGCGTGGTTGTGACGTGGCGATCGGTCGCCGGTGTTTGGCCTTGTTGTTTTGAGCGATGAGGCTGAATCAAGGCCAGGATGTCCGGGTCTCGGCGCAGCGCGTCGTCGTACGCGTTCATCAGATTGCTGGCTCGCAGGTCCGCTTCGTCCGGAACCAGCTCGGTGGGCAATTGCTCAAACCACTGCACCATCTGGGCCGAGGCGAGCACGGTGATCTGCTCAATCGCATGCTCACGTACTACGCCCCGAATCCAACGGGCGAGTTGTCGGGTAAATCGCTGATACCCCTTCTGCTGTTGCTGGTACCGCGTGAGATACGGCTGGCCAGAGGTTCCGCTGCGGTCTACATACCGCTCGCATGCCGCGGCGGGCATCGGGGCCTCGATCCGGCCCAGCTCTTCTAACTGGCAACTCTTTCTCAACGGTGAGTGGAAGCGCAGCAGCCGCGCCTGGTAGAGGCTGGCGACCACTACCCAGGCGTCCGACGTTGCCCGGCGCGATGGGTCAAGATCGATGCGTAGCCTATTCATATGTAAACCTCCCGCTGACCTTGTCTTATGCTTTTCTTATTGCGGTTTAAGCCAATGCCCGTACTCGTCATCCCATCTGCTTTTTATTAAGCCGAAACACGTATCTCATCGCAATCGGGCATCCGGTGTGATCGTCTATCAGCAATCCCCTGATTCGATGGGTAAGAACCGCCTGTACTTTCCTAATACGCCGATACCCTCCCACCCTAATCGGCGGTAGGATGTGTATGGTGCTGGCGGGCACTTCACGTCTGAGATCATCAATCATGAGCAAGGCAAAGAAAAAGCCGGTGGCTGAGACGGTGGCTACGCCAGTCCGTGTCATGATCGTGGACGACCACCCCGTGGTGCGCGAGGGCTTTGCCCGCTATATCAACGGCGAGCCGGGCATGCACGTCTGCTGCCAGGAATCCGGCGCAGCCGAGGCGCTCTCGGTTTTCTGCAGGACCCACCCTGATGTCGTGCTGGTTGATCTAACGCTGGAAGAGGGCAGCGGCCTTGAGTTGATCAAGGACATCAAGTCTCAGGACCCGTCCGCGAAGATCCTGGTCGTCTCTGCTCATGACGAAGAGCTCTATGCCGAGCGTTGTCTTCGGGCCGGCGCGATGGGTTACATCGGCAAGCATGAAGCGGCGGACAAGGTGGTCGAAGCGATCCACCATGTCCTGGAAGGCAACCTGCACCTGAGCGATCGGGTTTCAAGAAAGCTGCTCCGACGTGTCACGGGCAACGCCAACCATAAGGATCGCACGGGCATCGACGCCCTGTCGGATCGTGAACTAGAAGTTTTCGAGTTGATCGGGCAGGGCAAATCGATTAACGAGATCGCCGAGCACTTGTGCTTGAGCCCGAAGACGGTGGAGACCTATCGCGCCCACCTCAAAGAGAAGCTCAATCTTGAGAGCAGCCACCAGTTAGCGCGTGAAGCGTTTATCTGGTCGGTGGAGGGGAATTGAGCGGGCGCTGCTTGTATGCGTCTGGCTGTTGGTCCACAACGATAGGTCAAAGCGGATGGGAAAGGTGTGAGTGATCAGCCGTATTCATCACATGCGTTGTTCAGGGGCCGACGATGTCCGATCAGCATCCAGGCAGGCAACCTTCGCCCACGGTGGGGAAAGACAAGGGGTACCGCCGGGCCTTGGGCGCACTTTTCGGGCAGCTGCGTCGTGTAGTCAAACTGTCCCTATCAAGTGAAACAGCGGCAGACGAGTTCAATGCGATGACCGACCAAGCGATCCGCGAAGACCTCCGAAAGCTCCGGGCGATCCTGAGCGCGGCAGCCGATGCCATCGTCACAATCAATCACAAAGGGGTCGTTACCGCGGTCAACCCCGCGACGCTGAAGATGTTCGGCTACAACGAGCAGGAGCTGGTCGGACAGAATGTGAGCGTTCTCATGCCCCAGCCCTACCGTGGTGAGCATGATCAGTACCTTGCAAATTATCTGCGATCCGGGGAAGCCAAGATCATCGGCGTCGGCCGGGAGTTGTCTGCACAGCGTAAGGACGGGGGCGTGTTCCCAGTCGAATTAACGGTGACCGAGTACCAGGACGGTGAAGAGCCGATGTTCGTGGGGATCATCCACGATATCAGCGAGCGGAAGGAGATGGAGCAGCACCTGGCCGAGGCGAACGTACGTGAGCGGCACCGGGTCGCACGTGAGTTGCACGACGGCCTGGGCGGGCAGATGACCGGTATCGCGCTGCTGGTCAAGGCGATGCAGAGCAAGGCGTATCGCGAGGAAGACGACTCTGCGAAAGACCTTGAAGAACTGGCGGGCCATATCAGTGAGGCGCACGCCCAGCTTCGGGCGATCTCTAGCGGGCTCGCGCCCGTCGAGATGATCCCGGAGGGCCTGTGCAAGGCCTTGGAAGCACTCGCCAACCAGACCAACACGAGTGATTCCATCCGTTGTAAGTTCACCGGTGACGGCACGGAGGTGGAAGACCCCACCGTTGCGCTGCACCTCTACCGCATCGCCCAGGAAGCGGTGAATAACGCGATTCGACACGCGGGGCCCAGTCGGATCGACATCCAACTGGAGCAGGACGGGCCTTTCACCACGCTGACGATCAGCAATGACGGGCGCTCGATTCAGCATCACTCCGATACCAGCGGCGGCATGGGGCTCCGTACGATGAAGCACAGGGCCGACCTGATCCGGGGCGATCTCCGGGTGGCTCCGGCAGAGGGTGGCGGCGCAGTCGTCGCCTGCCGCATTCATCGCACGCAGGCCTAGTCATGGTGTCGACAATGCCCAACGCACAACCGGACATACGCACGCCGATCCGCGTGTTCATCGTGGATGACCACCCAGTGGTGAGGCTGGGACTGACACAGCTGCTCGGGCAAGACCCCGGTATCGAGGTCTGCGGAGAGGCGGAGCAGGTCGAGGAAGCGGTTCAGAAGCTCGACAAGGCGCGGCCCGACGTCGCGATTGTTGACCTGGCGCTGCCCAACATCAACGGCATCGATCTGATCAAGCACCTCAAGCGTCACTGGATCGGGGTGAAGATTATTGTTGTTTCGACCTACCCCGAAACGGCTTACGGCCCGCTTGCGTTGGAAGCCGGCGCCGACACCTACATCAACAAGCATGAAGCAATGGACGAGATCCTCCAGGCCATCCACACCGTCTGTGCGGCCCCACCTCACGAAGATGATGAACCAAAGCAAGAAGAATCACACTGGTTCGGATGAGTGCCGTATTCAGCATCCCGCTGGTCAGCAAAGCCCCGATATGCGCGAGCGTGCATAGCCTGATAGTGATCGTTGCATCGAGCTCCGATGATGGTAAGGGGTGAACCGGAAGGAAGCCTTCGCGGAGTCGTGCCGGCCCCGCGCAACACGAAGATTGGAGCGCGAGCCATGATTGCCTCAACGAACCGTATCGTCCATTACCTTGATGAACAAGAGGTCCCATTCGAGCGGCGGAGGCATAGACGGGACGAGACGGCCGAGCAAGCGGCCCGTGACTCCCAAGCCTGTGCCAGCCAGTTCGCTAAAGCGATCGTGGTCCTTGCCGATGGGAACCACTTGCTTGCTGTGCTCCCTGCCGACCGCCGTATTGACCTGGCCAAACTCCGCGGACAACTGGGCGCGAGCCAGGTCGAGCTCTTGCCCGAGGAAGACCTCGCCAAACTCTTCGGAGACTGTGAGCTCGGGGCGATCCCCGCGCTGGGCAATCTCTACGGCATACCGGTCTGTATCTCGCCAGATCTGGCTGAGCAGCAAATGATCGTTTTCCATGCCGGCTCGCATGAAGATGTGATCGAGATGCCGTACGCCAGCTACAAGCATTTGGTCAAGCCCACCGTGCTGGACTTCTCTTCAGAGCGGAACCCTGCGCATCACACGGCTGATCGGGGGCAACCTATGCCAAAACCGGCCAACCGGGCTGTTAAGTGTCTGGATGAATCCGGCATTGCATACACCCTCCTGCGCCACCGCCGGGATATTACGGCCCGACAGACCGCGAATGATTGCCAACTCAAGCCGGATGACTTTGCCAAGGTCGTGGGGCTGGAGACGGAGGGGCGTCAGTTTCTGGCGGTCCTGCCAGCGGATCACTATGTCGATCTGACGCGCGTGGAACAAAGCTTGGGCGTCGATCGCGTAACGCTTCTGCCCGAAGGCTGCCTGGCAACCTTCTTCCCCGATTGCGAGGTCGGGGCATACCCGCCGCTGGGTAACCTCTACGGGCTGCCCGTGTATGTCGCGCCCTCTCTGGCCCAGCGCGAAACGATCGCATTCAACGCCGGCACACATGAGGACGTGATCCAGATGTCCTACGCGGCGTTTGACCGCCTGGTCAGTCCTACGATGATGGACTTCGCGTTTCCGGCCATTGATTTTAGTGACAGCGTACACACGAACGCGTCAAGCGCTGGATAAACCCGGCAGGAGTATCGTCATGCAAACCATCTTGATGCCAATCGATTTCTCAGACGCGACCGATCGAACGGTCGATTTCGTTGCCCCGTTTGCGGAGCAACTGGACGCAGGGCTGTCTGTCCTGCACGTTTCTGAGGCGGGCTTGGATGACCCGAAGCAGGACCGTGCGGTATTGCAGCCCAGGGTCGATGCGGTGGTGAAGAAGCTCGAAGCAAAGGGCTGTCGGGCGTCGGCTCATCTGGTATTCGGGCCGCCTGCAGCATCAATCTTGGAATACATCGACGCGCACAGCCCGACGCTGGTGGTGATGGGGTCGCATGGCCACACCGCGCTGTACGACCTGGTCATGGGTAGCGTTGCACACCGCGTGCTGAGGTCGGGCAAGTGCCCGGTCCTGATTGTGCCCCCGCCCCCGGCAGCATGGGGGCCGAGCAGAGAAAGCCTCGATGCGGGTGCCATGAGTGATTTCTACGGCTTCCCGGGGATGTGATGGACATTGCTTTGGCTGTTGGAATGCCAACGAAAAAATGAAAGCGATGCAGTTACGGGCCATCTCGCGGATCACACCAGGCAGCCAGCCGCTCTGCGCCGTCGAGTTGCCGCCCCCCGCACCCACTGAACACGAGGTACTCTTGCGCGTGCGTGCCTGCGGGGTTTGTCATACCGAACTGGATGAGATCGAGGGGCGGACACCACCGCCACGCATACCGGTCGTACCCGGCCATGAGGTCGTCGGCGAGGTGGTGGCATCCGGACCCGGTGCCACGCGATTCCATGCGGGCGAACGTGTCGGGGTCGGTTGGGTCCATCACTCCAGCGGGGAGCTGGATGAGAACCTTAGTACGGAGTTTGTTGCGACGGGTCGTGACGTGGATGGCGGCTACGCCCAGTACATGGCCGTATCCGAAGATTATGCTTATCCCATCCCCGAGGGTTTTACCGATGTGCAGGCGGCCCCGCTGTTATGCGCCGGAGCGACCGGGTACCGGGCGCTCATGCAGTGTGACCTGAGAGCCGATCAATCGTTGGGGTTGATGGGGTTTGGTGCGTCGGGCCACCTGACACTGCAACTGGCCAAGCACCTTCACCCGAACGCGCCGGTTTGTGTGTTTGCGCGGGAGCGCCAATCCCGCGACTTCGCACGCAGGCTCGGGGCGGACTGGTCGGGCGGGGTCGGTGAGCGGCCGCCCGAACAGCTGCACGCGATCATCGATACCACGCCAGCCTGGCGTCCGGTGCTTGAATCCCTAAGGTCGCTCCGGGCCGGTGGTCGGCTTGTCATCAACGCCATCCGCAAGGAGGACGATGACAAGGCCTGCCTGTTGGGGATGGACTACCGCGACCACCTGTGGATGGAGAAGCAGGTCGTGACCATCGCGAACATCACCCGGTTCGACCTATCCGCGTACCTGCCGCTGGCTGCGGAGGCGGGTATCCACCCGACCACGACGGTCTACCCGCTGGCACAAGCCAATGAAGCGCTGGTCAAGCTCAAGACGGGCAAGAACACGGGGGCCCTGGTGCTCGTGCCGTAATCGAGGTGATTCATGACTCAAACCAAGGCACCTGTCCGTGAACCCCCGGTGGCTTGGCACGGCCTCGCCGCCGATGACATCTTTAACCGCCTGGACACCGACGCCCACACCGGCCTGTCATCTGAAGAGGCGGTGCTTCGGTTAGATACCCATGGCCCCAACCGATTGACACCGGCGCGTGGGGTGAGCCCGATCAAACGATTAGCCTTGCAGTTCCATCAGCCGTTGATCTATGTGCTCTTGGGCGCGACGGCGGTCACGCTGGTGCTGCGTCATTGGGTCGATGCGGCGGTCATCTTCGCGATCGTGCTGATCAACGCGGTCGTAGGCTACATCCAAGAGTATCGGGCCGAGCGAACCATCGAGGCGCTGACCCGCATGATGGTGACCGAGGTCACGGTGGTGCGGGATCACCAGCGGTGTCGTGTGCCGTCGGAAGACCTTGTGCCGGGTGATGTGGTCCTGCTTGAGTCCGGCGACCGCGTGCCCGCCGACCTCCGGCTGTTCCGCAGCCGAAACCTGCAGATCGATGAGTCGGCGTTGACAGGCGAATCTGTTCCTGTGAACAAGCACGTCGACCCGGTCGCGCTTCATGCGATCCTCGCCGAGCGCGCGAACACCGCGTATGCCGGCACGATGGTGACGCGTGGCCGGGGCTCTGGCGTGGTCTGGGCGACGGGCGACCGGACCGAGGCAGGTCGTATCGCTGAGATGACCGCAAAGGCCAGCAGCCTCGCCACACCGTTGACGAGAAAGATCGCCCGGTTCAGCCGGTTGCTGACGGTCTTGATCCTCGCGTTCTCGGCGATGACTTTCCTGCTCGGGATGTGGCGAGGCCAGCCCGCTCCGACCATGTTCATGGCGGCGATCGCGTTGGCAGTCAGCGCGATCCCGGAGGGCCTGCCTGTTGCGGTGACGATCACGCTCGCGGTGGGTGTCTCGCGGATGGCCCGCCGACGCGCGATCGTCCGCCGGCTGCCCGCGGTCGAGGCGCTGGGCAGCACGACCGTCATCTGCACCGACAAGACGGGCACGCTCACACAAAACAGGATGCATGTCCAGCAGGTCTATGCCGCCGGACGCTTGCTTACCGTTACATCGACCAATCACGATGGTGTCGCGGGCATGCTGGATGGGCAGCAGCGGATTGACCCGGCATCGGATGCCGCGGTACGAGAGTGCTTGATCGCTGGGCTGCTCTGCACTGAGGCGGTAGTTTCCGGGACACGTGCTAAACCGGCGGTCCTCGGTGACCCGACCGAGGCCGCCCTGATACACGCCGCGCTCGCGGGGGGGATGGACCACAATACTGTGGCAAAGGCCTTGCCCCGGCTGGACGCCATCCCGTTCGAGTCTGAGCAGCAGTTCATGGCCACCCTCCACGCTGTGGGCAAAGACCGGCCGATCATCTACAAGAAAGGCGCGGTCGAACGCCTCCTGCGCCGCTGCGACACGATGCTGATGCATGATGGTCGGCAGGTGCCCCTCGATCCAGCGGCAGTCGGTGCCGCGGCCGAGGCCATGGCAACCAAGGGCATGCGCGTACTCGGCTTCGCGCGTCGGCAAGGCCATGCGGATCAAACCGAGTTGGATCACGAACATGTCAAGCAGGGCCTAACGTTCCTTGGGCTCCAAGGCATGATCGACCCACCCCGCCCCGAAGCCACGGAGGCGGTCAGGCGTTGCCGTCAGGCGGGCGTCGTTGTCAAGATGATCACCGGCGATCACGCCCTGACCGCCAAGGCGATCGCGAGCCAGATGGCGATCGGTGCAGACCCGCCCGTTGTGATGACCGGCGAAGAGCTTTCGCGAATCCCAGAGCCACAGCTCGCGGAGGCCGCGTCAGGTACCGATGTTTTCGCCCGCGTCGCACCCGAGCAGAAGCTCACACTAGTCCGTGCCCTTCAGTCAAAGGGCGAGGTCGTCGCCATGACCGGCGACGGTGTGAATGATGCGCCCGCCTTGCGTCAGGCCGACATCGGTGTGGCGATGGGTGAGGGCGGCACGGAAGTCGCCAAGTCCGCTGCCGATATTGTGCTGACAGACGATAACTTCGACACGATCGAGGCCGCCGTCGAGCAGGGCCGGAACATCTACGACAACCTGACTAAATTCATTGCCTGGACCCTTCCGACCAACGGCGGGGAAGCGGCGATCCTGCTTGCCGCGATTCTGCTTGGCACGGCTCTGCCGGTGGAACCGGTCCAAATCCTCTGGATCAATATGACGACCGCGCTGCTGCTGGGAACAACGCTGGTTTTTGAGCCCAGGGAGCCGGACTTGATGAACCGGCCGCCACGCCCGCCCTCAGCACCGATCCTCAACTTTGCACTGTTAATGCGCACCGGCCTCGTCTCGCTGGTCGCACTGATCGGGGCCTTCGGCCTGTTCCTTTGGGCGCGTAGGATCGAAGCGGTTCCGCTCCCTGTCGCGCAGACCATCACCGTGAATACGATCGTGATGGTCGAGGCGTGCTACCTGCTCAGTTGCCGGTCCCTCTCTCACTCGATGTTCCGCATCGGCTTATTCAGCAACCGCTGGGTGCCGGTTGGGATTATCGTCATGGCGGCAGCACAGGTGCTGTTCACCTTCACGCCGCAGGTCAATCTTCTGTTCGGTAGCGCACCGATCCCGGTCATCGCTTGGGCCGGCATCGCGGCGGTCGGGATCGCGACATACCTGATTGTGGGTTTTGAAAAATGGGTCCGGTTTAGGCCCTCCTCGGCACAACATGCGTCCAACCGATGAAGGGGACGAAGATGCCTGCGGAACTTGGCATTCCAATTGAGCAGCGGACGATCGCCTACTTTTCGATGGAGATCGCCCTGGCCCCCGCGTTGCCCACCTATTCGGGGGGCCTTGGCGTGCTTGCTGGCGATACGATCCGTGCCGCGGCTGACCTCAAAGTACCGATGGTCGGTGTCACGCTGCTGCATCGGAAGGGGCATTTCCATCAGGACCTCGATGACGATGGCTGGCAGCACGAATCACCAGAAGCGTGGGATGTCCATCAGCATGCTGAAGAGCTGACGCCGCGGGTCCGGGTGCGGCTGGCCGGCCGTGATGTCCAGATCCGCGCTTGGCAGTATGTCATCCGCGGCTGCTTTGAGCAGGCGATGCCGGTTCTGCTCTTGGACGTGGATTTGCCTGAGAACCAGGACAACGATCGTCGGCTGACCGATCGTTTGTATATCGGCGACCGGTGCCACCGCCTGGCTCAGGAAGTGATCCTCGGCGTGGGCGGGGTGCGGATGCTGCGCGCTCTGGGATTAAGCCGCACCGAGCGGTTCCACATGAACGAGGGCCACGCCGCGCTGTTGGCCGCGGAGCTGCTTCGTGAACACCTGCTCAGCCACGGCAAAAGCGCGGTCGACGAAGAGGCGATCACGGCGGTGCGGGATCAGTGCGTGTTTACCACACACACCCCCGTCCCCTCAGGCCACGACCGCTTCAGCCAGGACCAGATCCGTGCGGTGATCGAAGAGCAGTCCGCCTTGGAACGCAGCGGTCTCTTTGAGCACGAAGGGATGCTCAACCTGACCTACACCGGTCTCAACTTGAGCCGGTATGTCAACGGCGTTGCCAAGCGTCACGGTGAAGTATCCCGCCACATGTTCGCTTCGTACACGATCGATGCGATCACCAACGGCGTCCACGCGGCGACGTGGACCGGTGACAGGATGGCACGTGTCTTCGATGAGCATATTCCCGGGTGGCGGGGGGACTCGTTTAACCTCCGCTACGCCGCAGGCATCCCTTTGGAAGTGATCGCTTCCGCACACCGCCAAGCGAAACGCGAGCTGCTGGACCGCATCGAGATACAGACCGGAACGACTTGGGACCCTCATGCTTTGACGGTCGGCTTTGCCCGTCGAGCGACCGCCTACAAGCGCCCCACACTTCTATTTAACAACATGGAACGGCTAGAACAGATCGCTCGTCAGAATGGCGGAATCCAGCTGGTATTCGCCGGCAAGGCTCACCCGGACGATGACGTGGGCAAACGATTGATCCAAGAGATTCTACGATCCGCGAAGCGTCTGCCGGATCAACTGCGGCTGGTTTACCTCCCCGATTACGGCGTCGAGCTGGCCCGTTGCATGGTGTCGGGTGTCGATGTTTGGCTCAACACGCCGAGGCCACCGCTCGAAGCGTCCGGGACCAGCGGCATGAAAGCCGCCCTCAACGGCGTCCCCTCCTTGAGTACCCTTGATGGGTGGTGGTTGGAAGGATGCATCGAAGGCATCACCGGCTGGGCAATCGGTCCGGAGTATCAAGGCATGGACCCGGACCCAGACGACCGCGATGATGCCGAGTCGCTATACAGCAAATTAGAACACGATGTTGTGCCGCTGTTCTACAACGACTCCGCCGGCTTCAACCAGGTCCGCCGACACTGTATTGCGCTCAACGGGTCGTTTTTCAACACCCACCGGATGCTACAGGAATACGTGGTGCGAGCATACCTGTGAAGTGAAGAAAAGACACCGGCAACCACGCGATAACTCCAATGCCCGATCCACAGACGCGCAACTACGACTCATCCATTGAAATCTGGCGATAGGCCTGCTTGCAGCTACCGATAGTCGTAGTGCAGTGGGTCTTTGAGGTTGCTTAAGTCGTGCAGAAAAGCAAGCACTCCTTGAGTAAATCGGCTCTGACGAATCGGGGCGGCCGGACTTGAACCGACGACTTCCTGGTCCCAAAAGATACAACACACGACCTAGAAGATTAATAAGTAATTGATTACTAATATCTTAAGGATTTTACTGCTCAATGAGCGGGGCGAACAATCGTCCCGTGCCGTCCCCATTCGACCCGCTATCTTGTGCAAGTACACACCACTTGTTTAAAATCACTTGATTGACGTGCCTCCAGCAACGGTACTGGCGAAGCGTGTGCCTTCTAACGGCTTGGACTCGATCTAGAAGGTATGTGACATCGAGACGCTTACACCCATCAACGGGTCATGTGTTAGCTATCAGCGCGGGCTCGTCTTGGTTGTGTTTTGGATGCTGCCTAGTGATCAGTTGAAGACTAAGCAACTCTCTGGTCAACTAGTTGTGGGTATTATTCGTGGTAGATCCTGACGGTTGGGTTTTTGCTATGCCCGAAGGCACCCAGGCTGAAGATTCAGTGAGGTACACGACCCAGACGTTGATGCCACATGTCTATCAGGCGTTGCGTGAACTCGCGTTACATCGGCTGCGGCAGCATGGCCCAAACCAATCATTGTCCGGGACCGAGCTGGTTCATGAAGTCTACCTCCGGCTGAGCAACGAGGGTAACGGCCCGAAGTGGGTGAATCGCAAGCAGTTCTTCAGCGCGGCGGCCGAGGCGATGCGGCGGATCCTCCTCGACCGGATCCGGGCGAAGCAGCGGCTCAAGCGTGGCGGTGGGCGCGGGCGGGTCGATCTGGAGCATGTAGACATCGTGGTCGAGGACGAGGACGAGACGCTGATGCAAATCAACGAGGCGCTCGATCGGCTGGCCGAGTCTGATCCGGAAAGTGCTGATCTAGTGAAGCTGCGTTTCTTTGCCGGGATGACGCTGGAACAGATCGCTGAGGCGACCGGGGTATCAGTCCGGACGGTGACCCGGCAGTGGGCGTTTGCCAGGGCCTGGTTAACCGATCATCTGGGGCGATAGTCCCGCACGTTCGCTGGCTTCGCAAACCTGCCGTGTCCCAAGCCCGGTGTCCAGCTATCGGCTGAATCGGCGTGTTAGAAAGCAGGGACAAGCCTGGACATGGCCGAATCACACCCCACGACCGTTCTCCGGGAGAAAGCCTTGTTTATGCAGGCGCTTGAAATCGAAGCCCATGAGGCGCGGGTTCGGTTTCTCGACGAACGCTGCGGCGAAGACTTAGGCCTTCGATCCCGATTAAATCACCTGCTTGAGATCAACGAGGATCAAGATGGGCCGATCGATCCTTCACGCTACGTCGGCCTGCTTGCGGAGCAGGACCAGCTCACCCAGGAGCTGTTCGAGGAGGGGCGGTTCCTCAGCGGGTTGGGCCACTCGATCCGCCGCCTCGGCGAGGACTACGAGCTGATCGAAGAGATCGGGCGCGGCTCGGCAGGCGTTGTGTATCGGGCGCGCCAGATCAGCCTGAACCGTGAGGTGGCGGTCAAGGTCATCCATGGGTCTGCGTTGGCCTGCGATACCGAGCGGGAGCGGTTCCAGGTCGAGGTCGAAGCCGCCGCCGGTTTAAAGCACCCCAATATCCTGCCTGTCTTTGAGATCGGGCGCCATGACAGCTACGACTATTTCAGCATGCCGTTGATGCAAGGCGGCACGCTGACTGGTTTGATTGGGGACCGTTCATTGCCCCCGCGTAAAGCGGCTCGTCTCATGGTTAAGATCTGCCGGACGGTGCACGCCGCGCACCGAGGCGGGATCATCCACCGTGATCTGAAGCCGGACAATATCCTGCTGGATAGAGATGGAGAGCCGCATATCAGCGACTTCGGGCTGGCCTACCGCCTGGAGCAGCATCAGACGCTGACGATCACCGGCGGGATCATGGGCACCCCGCACTACATGGCCCCCGAACAGGCCGACCCCAGGGTCGGCCCGGTCACGACATCGACCGATGTCTACAGCCTCGGCGTGATCCTGTACCAGATGTTGACCGGGCATCAGCCGTTCCGTCACGACTCACTGCTCAAAGTGTTGGAGATGGTTAAGTCTGCACCACCGCGTTCTCCCCGAGCCCAAAACGATTCGGTCGACCGCGACTTAGAGACGATCGTGCTCAAATGCCTGGAGAAGCGTCCCGCCGCGCGTTATGACTCCTCGCTCGCGTTGGCGGAAGACCTCGAGGCGTGGCTGGATCATCGCCCGATCGCGGCGCGTCCGGCCTCGGCGCCGGGGCGCCTGTGGAAATGGGCCCGGCGGCGGCCGACACACGCGTTACTCGCGTTGATCACGGCTCTGTTTGTCCTGACGCTCGGCGTCGGCGGGCCGCTGATCGCGCTACAGCAAACGCGCTACCGGCAGGCCGCGGATCAGGCACGCGCCCACGCCGAGCAGCAGCAGTTGGCCACAGAGCAGCAGAGGTTAGCTACCGAAGAGCAGCGTCGGGCGGCGGAGCGGGCCGCGCTCGAGAACCGTTCTCTCGCATATTCCTACAGCACCCGCCTTGCAGCGGCGGTCGCTAACACCGATCGCGCCTCGCTGGCTTCCCACGGCATGTTGAGGGCCCTGATACCTTCCTCGGGGCAGAGCGATATGAGGGGGTGGGAGTGGTACTACCTCTTCGCGGAGGTCTACCTCGAACCACGGCGACTCGAAGGCAAGGGCAGGCCCGTTCAAGCCGTTTCATTCTCGCCCAGCGGCCACATGGTCGCGATATCCAATCGCGTGGGCGATGGCACTTTGCTCCACCAAGGTTCGCACTTCGCCACGGTTCGTGCACTGAATGACCCCGGCACCAAGCACTTGGCGTACCTCTGGCGCCGGGATGGGGGACAACTCTTAACACGCTCCGAGGATGGACAAATCAAGGTCTGGAACCCGCGGTCGGGCCGGCAGCTTGCTGAGTTGCCCGAGAAGGCGGTCGTCAGCTTGGGCGGGTGGCTAAGCGATGAGCGAGTGGTTGGCCTGACAAGTGACAACGAGATCAAAGCCTGGGATTTATCTGACCTCTCATCGATCGGTATCACTTCGCTGGCAAGGCTGACCGTACCGGGCCTGCGAAAAATCTCGGTCAGCCCCGACGGGCGTTACCTTGCGGGCATCTCAGACGGGCCGGACGTGTACCTGTGGCGGATGGAGGGTCTAGACGAGCGGCCGGCTGTTTTCAGCGGTCACCGCGGTACCGTGACCGGCATGGACTGGCACCGGGACAGCCGATGGCTCGCGACAAGAGGCGAAGACCAGGTGGTCCGGGTTTGGGAAGTGCCCGGCGGGGCACGCCTGGTCAATGTGTCGGATACCAAGACCCGGATTACCGCGCTCTGCTGGGACCCGAATGGTTTGCAGATCATGTTTGCCGGCGAGGACGGTTTCCTGTGGCTTTTCGATTTGGCCACCGGCCGACTCAATGGGGTGATGGATTACGAAACGGCTATCACGTCACTGGACTGGTGCAACGTCACGCACTCCTTTGTGGTTGGCTTTGCGGATGGCTCGATCGAGATGAGGCGTTTCGGGTTGCCGGCAAAGAGGCGGTTGCTCAATAAGAAACCGGTGGGGTGGTCGTCGCTCCGATGGAGCGCAGACGGCTCAGCCATCGGTGGGCCAGTCGCGGACGGCCAGCTGCTGTTCCTCGATGCGCTGAAGGGCACAGTACGAAGCGGGCCCCTCAAGATAGCGGTTCAGACGGCCGACCCGGGTGGCTGGCAACCCACGGGTATCAACCCTGAGCCCGTCACGTCCACATGGCACGCGTCGTCGAAGCGCCTGGCGACCGGCAACACCGACGGGAGTATCTCGGTCTGGGATCGTGACAGACAAATGCGCGTGGCGCACTTTCAGACGTCGTCCAAGACTGCGCCGCTTGTCGCCTGGCACCCTGATGGCTCGCGCATCGCTAGCGCCGGCGACGACACGACGGTCCATATCTGGGACTGGGAGATCGGGGAGTCACCCTTAAGCCTGGAACTCCATCGCCCGATCACCGACCTCGCCTGGTCGCCCGGAGGCATGCGTCTGGCGGCTTCGATCCACAGCGGTGGCATCTGGGTATGGGACGCGACCGCCGGGTACCTGATGAATAGCCACGAACTGGCGCAAGACGTCTCGCCATAGCAACGCGTGCGATCGTGACCGCGCGGATCGACGCAGCGCCAAGTCGTGCCCGGCAAGCGGCGCAAACCCTTCGGGCGACGGCCTAACCACTTCGCGGTGTTTTCATCTCGATCTGTCCAACCCGCTCAAGCCACGGCGAGCTAAAGGCGGGGGGCGTTGCATCGGTCCCCTTGCTCGTGCGATCGATTGACCTCGCTTCCATGCGATCGATCACCAGCAACGCGCCGGGCTCTCAGCGGGGCCACACCAAAGAGGTAGCCCGGCCGCCCCGCTTGTCGTCGCGCGACGTCGCGACCGGGACCAGCCACCGACCCGTTCATGCACAGCCAGGAGAAAAGACATGGGCACCACCACCGATCACAGCCTTTTTCTGAAGCCGCTGCCGGCCCGCGTCGGCTTAGCGGGCCTGCCGTTGGTCGTCGCGGCCTTGGCCGCCAACCCGGCCCTCGCGATTGTCGACGCGACCGGCGACGTCGACCCTAGCCCGCCCGTCGGCGGCCAGGGCCTGGACGTCGGCATCACCGGCATCGGCTCCCTGACCATTCTCTTCGGCAGCTCCTTCTCGACCGGCACGTCCACCAACGACCAAAGCCTCCAGATCGGTGTCGAGGCCACCGGCAACGGCAACGTCCTCATCGATGGCGCGGGCTCGAGCCTCGAGACCCTCTTCCTCCGGGTCGGCGTCGACGACAACAGCACCGCCCAGCTCGTCGCCGCCGACGGCGCGTTCGTCTCGGTCGTCGACGACTTCAGCATCCGCGGCGACAACTTCGTCCTCGTCACCGGTGCCGGCACGCTCTTCCAGGCCGGCGACTCGATCTTCCTCAACGGGCCGACCGCCGCCACGCTCAACATCCAAGACAACGCCACGTTTCAGATCGTCCCGCCGACCCCCGACAACCGCTTCTTCATCGGCAGCGACTCGGGGACCAAGGGCGTGGTCAACGTCACCGGCGGCGCGACCCTCGAGTTCCTCGATAACGGCACCGCGCCGTTCCGGACCTTCGTCGGCACGCAGGAAGACACCGCCCAGGGCGAGCTGAACATCCTCTCGGGCGGCGTCGTCACCCTGGGCCGCACCGACGTCGGCAACGACAGCACCAACAATGGCGCCAGCGGTGTCATCAACGTCGACGGCGTCGGCTCGACCCTCAACATCGTCCAGGCCGTCACCGGCGAATCGACGGGCAACGGCGCCGGCGACCTGATGCTCGGCAGCGGCGGCAACGGCGTGCTGAACATCACCGGCGGCGCAACCGTGAACGTCTTCGACGACGTCTTCGTCGCGCTCGGCGACGACTCGACGGGCGAGCTCAACGTGCTCGACGGCGCCCTCAACATCGGCGACGGCCTGTTCATCGGCTACAACGGCACAGGCCCGCTGACCGTCGGCGCCGACGCGCTGATCACCGCGACCCGTTTCGTCGTCACCAACACCGCCGCCAACACCAGCATCACGCCGGGCGACGCCGTCGTCACCTTCGAGCTCACCGAAGACACCAACGGCGACCCGAAGAACGGCCTGATAGACGTCACCGACTTCACCTTCCGCTCCGGCGTCCGCGAACTCGTCCTGGACCTCGACGACACGGCGCTGTTCGAAATCGGCGACACCTTCGTGCTCGTCGACTACGACACCCTCGGAGCCAACCTCAGCGGCGCCGTCACGACGCAGGTCTTCGACAACGTCGGCGACAACCAGACCATCGTCTTCGAGGGCGTCGAGTTCCTCATCGACTACAACGACCCGGGCTTCGGGGGCACCGCCCTGACCGCCACCGTCGTCCCCGAGCCGAGCGCGCTGGCGCTGCTCGGCTTAAGCGGATCGATGCTCCTGATGAGGCGCTCGCGTGCCTCGAAATGACCCCAGTTTTTTAGACATCCCTTATTTTTTAGACACCCCTTAGGAGAAACCCCGTGAACCGCTTGTTCCTGACATCCTGCGCCTCGGCGGCGCTCGCCGTGACCCCCGCCGTGTCGGCCGCACCCATCACCTACACCTTCACCGGCACGATGAGCGGCTTCATGAGGGACCCCGGGACGTTCGAAACCGTGTTCGACCTCGCGGACGAGCCGTTCGTCCTCACCATCGAGGCCGACACCGACAACATCACAACCGATCCCACCGGGTTCAGCATCCCCAGCGACCTGGCCACGTTCGATTTCCCCGGCATCAACGGCGGGACGAGCGCGCAGGCGACAACGCCGACCATCGTGTGGGTCAACAACGTCAACGACGTGCTGGGCGTCGGCAACGACGACTTCGGCATCGACCTGCTGTTCTTCAGCAACCCGGCGTTCGCTACGTACGACCTGTCCACCCCGCTGGGCACGGTCTCGACTGCCGGCTTCTCGGTCATCGACGAACAGGGCTCGCCCATCGACACCGACCTGGGCGAACTGTTCGTCGACGACGCCTTCGACACAACAATAACCTTCGCGGCCGTCCCCGAGCCAGCCAGCCTTGCCCTGCTGGGCCTGGGCGGCTTGCTGCTTACAATGCGGCAGCGTCGAGAAGACAACGCCAGGAGAAGACTGCCATGAAGCGTTTCCCTCAGATCGTGTTGACGAGCGTGTTGGCCTACCTGATCGTCACCTCGGCGCGGGGCGAGGTTATTCGACCTCGCGTTTTCCGGCGCCGTCAGCGGCGACGGCCCACTTAAACATTCGACTACGTGCCTGATTCGGCGGTTGACCACAGATCGTGTCCACCGCCTGTCGTCACTCTCACCGAACCGGATTGCGAGATAGCTTGTCGCACGTCTTGTAAGGCGAGCGGTTTAAACTCGGATACAGTTAACGCCTCACACGTCTGCCGAGCGATACATAGAGCCCGTTTGATACAGTCCTTGTGCTTGACGCTGATACCGCCTTTGGTGTCGATGTTCTGGCATAGTCTCGGACCAACTCCGCGACACAGCCAGCGGCAGGACGATCCTGAACGGCGTTGGTCTTCACGAGTTCGAGCGTCCGGCCTCGTGCCTGCCATGCGGCGAGCAGTTCGGCGTAGGCCGCATGGGTTTCTGGCGCGCACCATAATCGCCCAGGTAGAAATCACGGCGTTTGCCGGTCGCGCGATCACTCAGCGTGACAACCGCGCGGCCGGAGGCTTTGTGATGACGAAGACGGGGAACTCGTGTTTGGGGTGCCATGCGGTGCTCCGTTACTCGCTGCGCGGTAATTACCGCGCGGGGCCCGAGTTCCGGTCAGCACCGCCAACGCCGGCGGGTTGTCGCTGAATTGCGACCCTGACAGTGGTTTGAGACAATCGGGGCGGCCGGATTTGAACCGACGACTTCCTGCTCCCAAAGCAGGCGCTCTACCAAGCTGAGCTACGCCCCGCGGGGTTCTGATACGACAAATTTGTACCCGATATGGGCTAAAGGGCCAATTATAGCCCGTTGCCATGCGGCCCGTTCACCGCACGCACTCGTGCATGCCCAGGCACTTCCACTCAACCATCGGTTCCTAACATAGTTGGGGATGACCGGTGGGCGAGACAGCGGCAGGCAATGCCCGGACCCAACCCATGGCCAATCGTTACCAGGACGTCTACCCGACAAGCCCGCTGGTCCGGAGCGATGACGTCGTCCGGCCACGCGCAGCCGACCTGATGTCGCTGTCGTACTTCCAAGCCGAGCCGGACGCGATGCCGGCCCGGGTGTTCGACGAGCACCACGTCCTGATCAACCTGAAAGACGAGCCGCACCGCGTCGAGAACTGGCGCGCTGGTGAGCACCGCGACTTCGTCTTTCGGCAGAACGAGATCGTCGTCACGCCCGCCGGCGTCGAGTCGGGCTGGAGGTGGCACGCGACGTCGGAATGCATCGTCGTGACTATCGACCCCACCAAGCTCGAGCGCTTCACGCAAAACGAGCTGGGCATCCTGCTCTCCCAGCAACAACTGCTGGACCTGCCGCAGTTCGAGGACGCGGACCTGGCGCACGCGGCGCGGCTGCTGCTCGATGAGCTGCGTGAAGGCCGGCCGGGCTCGGAGGTGATGTACGAGTCGCTGGCTCGTGTGTTTCTCGTCAAGCTGGTCCGCAAGTACGGGCGGGAGCGGAGCGAGGCGCACGAGTTTTCGCAACGGTTCGCCGCTGAACACTACAAGCGCGTGCTGGATTACGTCGCCGAGCACTACGCCGGGCCGATCGCGGTCGAGGAGCTCGCCGAGCAGGCGGCGCTGAGCGCCTCGCACTTCTCCCGGCTGTTTAAGGAGACGATCGGCGTCAGCCCGCACCAGTTCGTCCTCGGCTACCGCGTCGAGCAGGCCCGGTGCATGCTCGCCGACCCGACGCGCCCGCTGATCGACATCGCGCTGGCCTGCGGCTTCTCGGACCAGCCGCACTTCACCCGGACCTTTCGGCGGGTCACCGGCCAGAGCCCCAAGGCCTACCGCGAGGCGGCGGGGGGCTGAAACGCGGCTTTTGATCTTCTATCACTTGTACTTGGCGGCTTGAAACC
The DNA here is from genome assembly GCA_028280965.1 of Phycisphaeraceae bacterium. Taxonomy (GTDB): domain Bacteria; phylum Planctomycetota; class Phycisphaerae; order Phycisphaerales; family Phycisphaeraceae; genus JAHQVV01. The sequence goes on along the minus strand of JANQKT010000087.1, from coordinate 14,612 downwards.
CCTCCGCCTCCGAGGGGAAGGCCGGGAGGGGGTGGCGAATTATCTGCACTCCAAGCAAGAACAAGATGCTTCGACACCCTCCCCCAACCCCTCCCTCAAGGGAGGGGAGTTCAAGCAACAGCACGCTTGATTGACCGTTGCTCCAACAAAGTGCGATTGTGCAAGGACCGCCCCGGTTTCGACAAGGAATCGTTGGACCACCGTCATACCGTGGTTGCATCGCGTAAGAGGCCCGCAACATCAACCACGGAGCAACACCATGACAAGCAAACTCCTTTCGATCGCTGCAACGACCCTGCTCACCGCCAACACCGCCCAGGCCGCGGCCTCGCACCGCGTGGTGTTTGAGAGCGGCGGCGACCGCCTCGTCGGCGATCTCTACCTGCCCGACCACTACCAGGACGGTGACCGGCTGCCCGCGGTGATCGTGACCGGCGCCTGGACGACCGTTAAAGAACAGATGCCCGGCCGATACGCCTCGGAACTCGCCGACCGCGGGTACGCGGCGCTCGCCTTCGACTTCCGCGGCTGGGGGCAGTCCGAGGGCGGGCCCCGGCAGGTCGAGCACCCCACGCACAAGACCGAGGACATCCTCGCCGCCGCGGCGTTCCTGGCTACCCGGGCGGAGGTGGACCCCGAGCGAATCGGCGGGCTGGGGATCTGCGCGAGCGCGGGCTACATGGCCTTCGCCGCCGGGCAGTCCGAGCACATCCGCTCGCTCGCGCTGGTCGCGCCCTGGATGCACGACGCGGCCATCGTCGAGCAGGTCTACGGCGGGAAGGATGGCGTCCAGAACCTCATCGCCGCCTCACGCCAAGCGGAGCAGCACTACAACGAAACGGGCCAGCCCACCATGCTGCCCGCCGCGAGCACGACCGACGAGTCGGCGGTCATGTTCAACGCGCCCTACTACACCGAGAAAGACCGCGGGCTGATCCCCGAGTACGTCAACCAGTTCAACGTCGCGTCCTGGGAGCCCTGGCTGACCTTCGACGCGATCAAGTCCGCCGAAGCGCTCGACAACGTGCCGGTGCTGATGGTGCACTCCGAAGCGGCGGCGATCCCGCAGGGCATCAGGGCCTTCGCCGCGGAGCTGAAGGGCAGCAAACACGCACACTGGCTGGACGGTGTCAGCCAGTTCGACTTCTACGACAACAACGAAGCTGTTACGACAGCCAGCGACAACGTCGCCGAGCACTTCGCGCAGACGCTGGATCGCGCAGGCAACGCCGAGGGAAAGATCGACACCGCCGCGCTGAAGACGGTCATCGAGAGCGTCGGCACGCTGGCCGACCGGGGCGACTTCACGGGCCTGGAGAAGCTGTTTGCGCCCGAGGTTATGGTCGATTATTCATCGCTTACCGGGCAGCCCGCCGAGCTGATGAGCCCCCAGGTGCTGATGACCCAATGGGCGGGCGTCCTGCCCGGTTTTGACCGCACCCGCCACGCGCTCTCGCGCATCCAGGTAAGAATCAACGGCGCGGAGGCCGCGGGCACCGCGCAGGTCGTCGCCGGCCACTGGATCGGCGACGCGTACTGGGAGGTCAACGGCTCGTACGACTACCGCTTTGCCAAAGGCGGCGAGGGCTGGCGGATCACCGCGATAACACTCAACCTCGCAAGCGAGACCGGCAGCCGGGATGTCTTCGGCCCGGCCATGGGGCGTGCACAGGCCAGCCCCAACGCCTACCTCGCCCGGCAACAAACCCGGCAGGCCGTGATCGATTTCCTTGAAGGCCTCGAGCAGAAAGACATGGACCGGGTCAACAGCGTCTGGGCGGAGGACGCGGTCCAGGACATGCCCTACGCGCCCGAAGGCTTCCCGCAACGCGTGGCCGGCCGGGACAACCTGATCAAGCACTACAGCGGCTGGCCGACCAACGCCGGCGAAGCGAGCTTCACCAGGTCGCTGGTCTTCTACCCGACCCAGGACCCGCAGGTCGTCATCGCCGAGTTCCACGGCGTCTGCGAGATCGTCCCGACCGGGCGCACCTACGACCAGCGCTACATCGGCCTGTTCCACGTCGAGGGCGGCAAGATCAAGCTCTTCCGCGAGTACTTCAACCCGGCCGTTTTCGCCTACGCGTTCAAGCTCGACGGCGGAACGGCTGCGTCTCAAAACACCGAATAGAGCAGGCCCAGCGCCCCGGCCGTGTACGCCCGCCCGCCCCGGCCCCCGGCGAACACTGCCGCCTGCGCTTGCCCCCGGTCGTGACTAACGGTACAACGCATGGGTATCTTCTTACGTGGGGAGTGATCCCGTCCCACCATCCTCACCGGCCTGATCGAACCCGAACCCGGAGCAACCCCATGATCCGTATTGTCATCGCACTCATGGTCGGCGGCGGCTTCCTGATGTTCATCGGCTTCCGCGAGATGCAGCTCTCATCCGTCGCCGACGCCGAGCCGCAGACCATCGCCGCGTCCGACCTGTTCGCCAACGGGCACGGCGACAACGCGCACGTCAAGGTGACCGACCTGTTCATCATGGACAACTTTGTCTACGAAGAGAAGGAGAACAACCCGGGCCACTACCTGAAGATCTGGACCCCGGCGATCGCCGAAAACGATCCCTGGGCGATCGAGTACTACGAGAAAGAAGACGCGGCGCTGGCGGCCAACCCCACCAACCCCGACTTCGGCTTCATCGACGCGATGGGCATGCCCGCCGGCATCGGCATGGTCATCATCACCGACGAAGTCAACAACGACAGGGAGTTCGAGGCGTTCTACACCGAAACCGAGTTGCAGGGCCTGATCATCAACAAGATCGACAAGCTGAGCGGTGAAGAGCTCAAGCTCCTCAAGTCGACCTACCCCAACATCAACCCCGATAAGGTCCTCATCCTCGAACACAACCGCAAGCCCAGCTCGGGCAAGGGCGTGCTAATGCTCGGCGGCGGGGCGGTCCTGTTCCTGATCGGGCCGGGCCTTTTCCTGCTGGGGCGGAACAAATAGACACACAAACACAATCCCCAACGAATGAACCCGCGCCTGCCCGGCGCGGGTTTTTTTGTCTGCAATCGTCCGGGCAACACGCGAACCGCAGGCACCCCGTCACGCGTAGGAGCCGAGCGGCTGCAAGCCCGTTACCGGACCACACGCCATCAGCATGACATGCCCGGCGGCGGCTGATATTGCTGTAAATGCAACACATTATCGATTCTGGAAATCCGCCGACTTGCTGTAGAAATCCCTCCGCATCAACCAGATAATCGTGTGGTGGGCGGGATACCCGACGCCCGCGCCACAGACTCCATCCGATCACCCGATCTATAGAAAGGGCCAACCATGCAGATGATCCACGAAGGCCAGTGCGGCATGTGCACCCATTTCGGTGAGCACCACCCGGCGAGCGAGCAGCTCGTGCAGATCCGAACAAGCAAGCAGGCACCGGTTGACTACGTCGATGAGTGTGGCCGCAATGAAGACATCCACCTCAAGGTGACGGCCCTGTCCGGCTGCGACGGCTTCGAGCCGGTCGGATCAGCATAACGATCGCGCCTGCATCACAAACGACAAACGATGAAGCCCACGCCTTGAAAGCGTGGGCTTCTGTCGTAATTGAAGCGGTTGATGAATGTGTGTGATCCACCGCTCGGGGACGCGGCGGGCGCGTTCGTTGGCCGTGTCATAGCCTCTTGTTCGCGTCGATCCGCCTGCGTAGCCGGGCCCCGACCCACCCGCGCGGCGACCCGGAAAAATTTCTCCTCACACGACATCATTAGTTGGTTTGCGTTATATGCCCAGTAAGGAGTGCCGAGCCAGCGCTCTGGTGCCTGTCATGCTGGAATCATCCGTTGAGCAAGCCTGTCCCACACTATTCCGACGAATTCGTCACGCAGATCACCGCGTGCCAGAGCCGGCTGTACGCGTACATCCTCTCGTTGACCGGCGACCGCGAGCAGGCCCGGGATGTGCTGCAGGAGGCAAACCTCGTCATCTGGCGCAAGGCCGACGAGTTCCGGCAGGGCACGAACTTTATTGCCTGGGCGTTCCAGATCGCCCGTTTCCAGGTGAAGGCCTACCGCCAGCGGATCGCCCGCGACCGGCTGGTTTTCGATGACGAACTGGTGACGGATATGGCCGACGTCTTTGCCGGGGGCGAGCAGTTCGACGCGCGCCACGACGCGTTGGGCCGCTGTCTCGAGAAGCTCACCCCGAACCACCGCAACCTCGTGCGGATCCGCTACAGCGACGGCCTGGCGGTGAAGGAGATAGCCGTCCGGCTGAACAAGAGCGCTAACGCGATCGCCAAGGTGCTGCACCGCATCCGCGTGGCGTTGATGCACTGTATCGAACGGGAATTGTCGGAGGCCGGGTCATGAACCAGGCCGGCGACTACATGCAGGAACTCGAACCGCTCCTGGCCACCATGACCGAGAGCTCGCTGTCCCAGGATCAGCGGGCGCGTTTGTGCGAGATCCTCCGCGACCACCCCGAAGCCCAGCGGTTCTACAAGCACTACGTCGAACTGCACGCCATGCTCGAGTGGGAGTCGGGCGCCATTGTGCCGGCCGGGCCGATGGGTGATGAGTTTTCGTGGAGCCTGATCGCCGGGCTCGACGACGTCGAGGACTCGGCCAGGCTCGTGGACATCACCGAAGAGCAGCGCCGGCGGGAAGCGGAGCGTCAGCGGCGGTTGCAGCACCCGCCCGACGAGGCGGCTGCCGTTGTCCGTCAGTACGTGATCCCGAGGCTAGCGATCTATGGCGGGGTCGCGGCGGCTGTTGCGCTCGCGGTGGTGCTGCTGGTAAACCTCATCGGGCCGGGCGCCGATCCGGCGGGGCCGGGCGCCGATCACTTCGCGTCCGAGGCCGAGCCACCCACCTTGCCCGTCGCCCAGGTCACCGACGAACTCAACGCGGCATGGCGCCTGGACAATGCCCCAAAGGAACTCCCGGTCGGCAGCAAACTCTGGCCGTCGCAACGTCTGACGTTGACGCGCGGCTTCGCCGAGATCACGACCGGGCGTGGGGCCGTTGCGCTGCTCGAGGCGCCGTGCACGATCGAGCTGACTGGAAGCGACAACGCCCTGCGCCTTCATCGGGGCAGGCTCGTCGGCACCTGCGAAACCCCTGCAAGCCGTGGCTTTGTCGTGCAGACCGACCAAGCGCGGATAATCGATCTGGGGACCAGCTTTGGGGTGCAAGCCGCGCCGGGCGCAGAGAACATGGTCCATGTGTTTGAAGGCGAGGTCGCGGTCAAGCCAGAGGGGCGAGATGATGCTCACCAGCCGATGCGTACGCTAACGAAGGGACAGTCGTTGGACCTCGACGATCCTGCGATGGTCGTCAGGGACATGATGCCGGGGCGCATCGCTTTTGTCCGGCGTATCGAAGACGTCGATTCCCCATCACTCAAGCACACCCGCGACATCCTCGCGCTCGGCCCGGTCGCCTACTGGCCACTGACCGAGATCGAGCCAAGCGGCGTCTATCCCTCGCTTGTCGGCGGCCCATCCCGCAACCTGGAACTGCAGGGCAGGGGGCTGGGCCTCACCCCGGGCCCGCTGACCACGGCGTCCGCCCAGGCCAACGCCATCCGCCTGGCCGGGGACGACACCTACTTTGTCGCGACGGGCTTTCAGCGCGACCTGTGGAAAGACAACGAGTACAGCATCGTCATGTGGGTGCGGGCTACCGGTTCAGGTCCGCAGAACCTCTTTGCCTTGACCACCAGCGAGCAAGAGCGCGGAAGCTATTTTTCAAGCCAGCTCCGTATTCTGGGCTCGGGCCAAGTCGAGCACTACAGCTTTCAACCCCCCGATTTGAACCCCGAACTCGACGACGCCAACCCGACGACTCATGTGGCGCGGTCAGCCGAGCCTCTAACGACTAACCAGTGGGTGCACATCTGCGCGACGTACGGCAAGGGCTCCTGCCGCCTTTACATCGATGGCAAGTTGGTAGACGTAACGTCTTTGGACCTGCGGTTTGAGCCGGGCTACCCGACACTGATTCTTGGTGGCGCTACGGGTTTCGACTGGCCCGACACCGAACTGAACCTCATGAACGCATTCAAGGGCGGCCTCTGCCACGTCGCCCTGTTGAACCGCACGCTGAGTGCGGAAGATATCCAGACCCTGGCCGGATCTAACGCGGGCAGGACTCCCTAGCCCATCTTCCGGCGGTTCATGTGCCGCCACGACCTTTCTACTTTGTCTTTAAGTGAGAACGCGAGATGAAAACAAGAGCTTTTACCCTGATTGAACTGCTGGTCGTGATCTCGATCATCGCCCTGCTGATCGCCATCCTGTTGCCGGTGCTCGGCAAAGCCCGGGAGCAGATGGTGCTCCTGCAGTGCAGCACGCACACACGCAGTTTTTCCCAAACCATCACCATCCTGGCGCAGGATTACAAGCAACGGATTCCCGACACAACCAACTTCGCGTCAAACAATGGCAAGCGCTGGTACCCACGGGTCGCCGACCAGTCCCCGGTGCCTTGGTCCGGGAAGAAGGCCGCATTTGAAGACATGAAGGACCGAGGGATGCCCGAGGATTACTTCTACTGCCCCTCCAACCGCGACCTGTACGCGGACGAGCAGTCGGACTGGAACGGCAACAATGATAATGCCCAGATCCACATCGGCTACAACTTTTTCGCCGGCCGAGCCGTGATGGCGGTCGATGCGATCCCGAACAACGCGTTCGTCAACGCCCCGAACTACGCGTGGTATGCGGGCGAAGTGTCCGGCCTCAGCACGTCGCAAGGCGGCGAGGTCGAACCCGGCCAACTGGCGTTCGCGCTCACGCTAGACGACAACCCGGCGTATGACGTCGTCGTCGCCGACATCGCCAACGCGTGGGCAGGGGATTTCGATTCGGCCCCGAGCAACAACTGGTCCAACCACATCGATGGTTTACAAGTGACGCCCGCCTACACCAACGGCGGGCCGGGCGGTGCCAACGTCAGCTACCTGGACGGCCACAGCGAGTGGCGCAAGGAGGGCGAGCTGGGCCAAGAGTCCGACCCTGGCCGACGCCAACTCCGGGTCTTGTCCGGCGACATTTTCTTCTGAACCCATTCTGTCCTTTCCGTTTGATCCGTGTTGGATCAACTCTTTCTTCACCTTGAAAACAGGAGATTTGATGATGCTTGCAAGTATGAAAAATCTGACGCCGGTTGTGGTAGCGGTAGCGGCCTTGGGCCTCGCCTCGCAGGGGCACGCGGAACTGCTGGCCAACGGCAGTTTCGAGGACCCGGGCGCCGGCAAAATCCAGAACGACTGGACCCTGATCCCCGGCTGGAGCTCGGACTCGGTCCCCGTCGACTCCGGGGTCGAAGAGCACGGTTCCCGCCCGACGGATGGCACCTACTATTCGTTCCTGTTCGCCGGCGACTCCAGTGTCTGGCAGGCAACCTCGCACACCATCGCCGCCGACGAACTGTTCACCCTGGTGTTTGATGCCCGTGATGTGTCTGCAGACTGGGACCTGACCTACTCGATCTTCGCGACCACCGACGGCGGGGCCACACGCACCACGCTTGACTCTGGTTTCTTAGCCGACGAGCAGACCGACGGCGTCACCCTTGTAGTCAATTCCAACGACCACCTCGCCCATGTCGGTAGCCAGATCGGTGTCGAATTCGATAACGCCACCGACTATGCCGGGCTTGACAGCGTGTCACTGACCGTCGGGCCGATCCCCGAGCCCGGCTCCCTGGCGCTACTCGCCCTCGGTGGGGTCGCCCTGTTCCGTCGGCGTCGATAGGACAATGCCAAAATCTCGAATTCTCCGAGCCAGTTAGATACCCGCGCCAGGCCAAGCCAGGCCGAGTTCCCGGCAGCTTCAAAGGACGATCGATCCAGTGGCTTGTTGACCGACCTCCTTCGCCCGGGTGCCATTTATCGTAGGCACCCGGGTTTTTTGATTAGGGCGTGAGGAGGAATGAAGGGATGAAAAGGGGATAAGTCAATTCGCTAGGGCACACATCTGGTGCAGAAAACCGTGTGATGTGGCTGACGCGCGGTCGTGTGTGGGCTTGCAGGCGTTGTGGGGGTGGCGGTGTTGCACGGGCAGTACGCGCGGGGGATATAGAAAGGCCAGGCTTGTTGTCTCCGCCCGCAGCGATGCGGGCGGTTGCCGTTTGGGGGTGCGTCAGAACTGTCTTGGCGCGACGAACATTGTGAGAAGAACGTTAAGGCGTGCTAGATATCAAGGGGTTGCCCACATTTATTCCTTGATTTTCTATTGGGAAGACCGCCGATGCCATCGGCGGTTTTGGGTTGTTTACCAGCCGTCGATGCGCTCGACCACCGGCAGGTCACCGACGATCGGGGTGGCGTACTCGACGAACTTGTCGCTGATGTCGTTGCCGTTCACGATCCACTCGTCGGGCAGGTGGCGGGTCTTCGCGGCGACGTCACTGAGCTCGATGCGGTTGTACTCGATCCGGTAGTTATCGCCGGGCACGCGCTGGATGGCGATCGAGCCCGAGCGCACGCCCTGGGTCGCCAGCTCCGCGGCCTTGCGACCAGCGGCGCGGGCCTCGGCGGCGTCGTTGTCGCTGACCACGCCGCTGAACGACCGCTGAAGGTAGCCGTAGGTGTCGGCTCGGACGCGCGTCCGACGGCCCATGTAGTCCTTGACCGCCTGGGCGAGGAAGTCCGCGAGTGCGCCCGAGCCGGAGAGCTGGACGTTGCCGTGCGCGTCGCGCTCGACGCGGTGGCCCTGCATCTCCGCGAGCTTCGCCGCCATCGGCGTGCCGTCCTTGTCGTGGATGCCTTCGGAAACCGCGACAACGCACCGGCCGATGCGGTCGTAGACCTTCGCGACGTCGGCGACAAACTTGTCCGCGTCGAAGTCCGCCTCGGGCACGTACACCAGGTGCGGCCCGTCGTTGCTGCCCGGCCGTCGCCCGAGCACCGACGCCGCGGTCAAGAAGCCCGCGTGCCGGCCCATGACGACGTTGATCTTCACGCCCGGCAGTGCCTGGTTATCCAGGTCGTCGCCCATGAAGGCTTGTGCGACAAACTTCGCCGCCGAGCCCCAGCCGGGGGTGTGGTCGTTGAGGACCAGGTCGTTGTCCACGGTCTTGGGCACGTGGAACGAGTGCATCTCGTACCCGTCCTCCTGGGCGACCTCGCTGACGATCCGGCAGGTGTCCGACGAGTCGTTGCCGCCGATGTAGAAGAAGTAGCGTATGCCGTGCTCCTCAAAATAGCGCGTCATCGCGCGGACATCGTCCTGCTTGGGCTTGTGCCGCGACGAGCCGAGCCCGGACGAGGGCGTCCCGGCCAGGCGGTCCAGGCGGGCCTGGTCCCAGCCGGTGAGGTCGATGAAGTCGCCGGACATCATGCCGTCCACGGCGTGGCGGGCGCCGAAGATCTGGCCGTCGAAGTTCGCCGAGGCGTTGAGGCCTTCGACAACGCCGACGAGCGACTGGTTGATGACGGCGGTCGGCCCGCCGGACTGTCCGATGACGGCGTTGCCTTTCAGAGGGGTGGTGCTCATAGGGTCTATCTCGTCTCTCGCGATCCGTAATGGTTTTCAGTGTTGGCCCCGGGTGATTCCGGGGGGTCTTCCGGAGGCCGAGGGCGGATATGGTAGGTGATTGGGATAGAACGAACAAAGTGCTTGGTGCCGGGCGCGAGGGGCAACTAAAATCGGGCTCGGTTGCGACACCACTCACCACGGGGCCCTGATATGACCAGCAACGCGCTGACGGATTGGCAGGGCATGGTCATGCTCGCGGTGCCGGTGCTGATCGCAACGCTCACGCTGGTGTGGGTCGGGCTGCGTGGCCGGCACGCCTGGGCCTCGCCGTTCTGCCGCAAGTGCAGATACGACCTGCGCGGCCGGGTGCCGGAAGAGACGCCGGCTTGCCCGGAGTGCGGCGCCGACCTCAAGCGCAAGCGTGCGATCGGCTACGTCCGGCACCGGCCGAGGTGGTCGCTGGTCGGCCTGGGCGTCTTTGTCCTGCTGTCGCCCGGCATGGTCCTCGCCGGCCTGTACGGCTATGAGCGCGCGGCGCGGGCCCCGGCCATGCCCCCGGCCCCGCCGCCGGTCAGTGCGCTCAAGGCCAAGGAACTGCCGAAGCAGACGACCGATGTCGTCATGCAGTGGACGCGCGCGCACCCTGACTCGTCCTCGGGCTGGAACGAACTGGTCAAGCGTCTGCAGCAGGGCACGCTGGTAGACGCCCACGCGGTCGCCGCATTGGACATGCTCCGCGAGCACATGAAGGGCATGCAGCCGGACCGCCGGTTCGGCCTGAGCCTGCGCGAACAGAAGGGCTTCCTCGCCGCGTGCTACCACGCCGGCCTGATCGACGAAGACCGGATGCGCGCGATCAACGAGTTGTGCTACGGGAAGACCCCGGAGATCCGCATCGAGCGGGTTCAGCACTACCAAACCGAGACTGATGTGGAAATCGAGTTCGGCCCGGACATCCGTTTTCAAAAATACTCGGACCTGCCCTGGCGGATGGTCTGGTCATTGCACCCAATCATGGCCGGGGATCAAGAGCTTGAGATCAACGACCGGATGTATTTTGATCAGTCGCGGGTCGATCTGATGGTCCGCGATCTGGGTGTCGGGAAACACAAAGCGGTATTCAAGTTCGAGGTCGGCCTGTTTGACGAGGCGGACCTGATCGGGTTCAACCCGCGCGAGACGCGTCGCAAAGACTGGCCCAAAGCGATGGTGCAGTGGACGCAGGCCGTGGACGCCGAGCTGGTGATCTATGACAGACGAAACCCGCCGGTCACGCCGACCACCGACACCGCGTATCAGCCCGGCCCGGCGAACTTCGTCGTCGATCACGCGGTCGCGCGCTACGAGTCGGGCCGGGTCGACCGCTTCTCGCGCGGCAGCGAGGCGTCACGCCACCTCAAGGCGTTCATCAAGCTCAGCGGGGTGGGCGGCATCGATATCCCGCTGGCGATGAGCACGGTGCTGCACGTCGGCGACGTACGGGTCCTCATGGGCAACCTGACGTACAACAACACACCGGACAGCGACACGGAGTGGGAGCTCGAAGGGATCGCACACCGGGTCAGGGACTGGGACAAGCCCGCCAAACTCGTCCTGACGCCGAACCCCAGCGCGTTGTTCGACGACCCCGCCGTAGACCGGTGCTGGGGCGCGCCGATCGTCATCGAGGGTATCCGGATCAAGCCGCTGTTCCGCGACGACTCGGCGCAGACGCCGGCCGACGACAACGAGTAAACCCGCCGCCGCTCACCGGCCCCGCCATAGCACGTACCCGCATTCGGGGCAGTGGATCGTGCCCGGCGGCAAGCCCTGCAGGCGGTACCCGCAGTCGGGGCACTGCGTTTGCTGATGCCGACGGTCCTGCCGGACCACCCGCATGAGCGAGATGATCAGGACGGCAACAAACGCCGCCACCGGGGCCAGCATGCACGCGTAGAAGAACGCGTATTCGATGTCATCGCCGGTGAGCCACACAGCCGAATTATAAACCGGCGGCAAGCACCGAAGCGATAGCGGTTCGGCGGGGCGTGTACAATGCCCCGCTTGCCCCTGCCCGCGTCGTCCGACGCCACCTTTGCCCCCGGAATTGCCCAACCATGCCCGACTCGCCCCTGCGGAATGTTGCTGTCATTGCCCACGTGGACCACGGCAAGACGACGCTCACCGACCAGCTGCTCTACCAGTCCGGCATGTTCCGCACCGAGGACCTGAACAAGCTCGCCGGCGGGCAGCACAACCTGATCATGGACACCGGCGACCTCGAGCGCGAGCGCGGGATCACCATCACCGCCAAGAACTGCGCGATCACCTACCGCCACTCCGACGGCGCCGACTACCGCATCAACCTGATCGACACGCCCGGCCACGCGGACTTCGGCGGGGAGGTCGAGCGCGTGCTGAACATGGCGGATGGCTGCCTGCTGGTCGTCGACTCGTTCGAGGGCCCGATGCCGCAGACGCGGTTCGTCCTTGAAAAGGCGCTGGCGATCGGGCTCAAGCCGGTCGTCGTCGTGAACAAAATCGACAAGCCCAACGCCCGGCCGGACGACGTGGTCAACGAGGTCTTCGACCTGCTCGGCTCGCTGGATGCGCCGGACGATGCGCTGGACTTCCCGGTTGTTTACGCCAGCGCCAAAGAAGGCTGGGCGACCAACGACGAATCCAGAGTTGGCGCAGAAGACCAGCCGGGCAACCTGTTCGACCTGTACGACGCGATCCTCAGGCACGTGCCCGCGCCGTACGCGGAGGGCTCGAGCCGCGGCGCGGCGGCGGGGTTTAAGTCCCGCAAGGATGCGCTCGCGGCGCCGCTGCAGATGATGGTCACGACGATCGTCTACAGCGAGTACGTCGGCCGGATCGCGGTCGGGCGCGTCACCGCCGGGCGGATCACCGCGGGGCAGAAGGTCACGGTCATCAACCGCGCGGGCGAGGGCTCGATGCAGAAGGTCGCCAAGCTTGAGCACTTCGACGGCCTGACGCGTGTCGAAGCCAACGAGGTCGCCGCGGGCGATATCTGCGCCGTCACCGGGCTTGAGCCGATCGACATCGGCGACACGATCGCTTGTCCGGACCGGCCCGAGGCGCTGCCCGCGGTCGCGATCGATGAGCCGACGCTGACCATGACCTTCCGCGTCAATGACTCGCCCTTCTGCGGGCAGGACGGCGACTTTGTGACTTCGCGGCAGGTCTACGACAGGCTGGTCCGCGAGCTGCAGTCCAACGTCGCGCTGCGTGTCGAGCGCGACGAGGGCGGCGAGGCCTTCAAGGTGTCCGGCCGGGGGCTCATGCACCTGGGCGTGCTGCTCGAAACGATGCGCCGCGAGGGCTACGAGGTGCAGGTCGGCAAGCCCGAGGTCATTTTGAAACGCCCAGCGGAGGGCGAAGACCACGCGGGCAAGCTGTGCGAGCCGATCGAGCAGCTCGTCGTCGATTGCCCGAGCGAGTGCCAGAACGACGTCATGGCGCTGGTCATGAACCGCAAGGCCGAGATCGTCAGCATGGACCCCAAGGCCGGCGCGGGCGACTACATCCACATGGAGTTCACGATCCCGGCGCGCGGGCTGATCGGCCTGCGCACGCGCATGCTCACCGCGACGCAGGGGCGCGCCGTCATGCACCACAACCTCTTGCGCTACGAGCCGATGCGCGGCGAGGTGCCGACCCGGCCGGTCGGCGTGATGGTGGCGAGCGACCCGGGGCAGGTGACCGCGTACTCGCTGGACCGGCTCTACGACCGCGGGTTCTTTTTTGTGAAGCCCGGCGACCAGGTCTACGAGGGCCAGATCGTCGGCGAGCACAACAAGGACAACGACATCGTCACCAACGTCGCGATCAACAAGAAGCACACCAACGTCCGCGCCGCGAGCGCGGACGACCAGACCCGCGTCAAGCCCGCGCGCGAGCTGTCGCTCGAAGCGATGCTCGAGTACATCGAAGAAGACGAGCTGGTCGAGGTCACGCCCAAGGCCCTGCGGATGCGCAAGCGCATCCTACGCGAGTCGATGCGCCGGCGCGAGGCGCGCGCGGCGAAGGCCTGATCTGTGTCTCGTGTCGCGGGCGACGCGAAGCGTCCCGCGGCAGTTTGACCGGGGGTTTGAACGGGACGCTGCGCGTCGCCCGCGACACGGTCAGGCTTTGCTGCTGCTTGTTCGCGTGGCCTGGACGATCACGGCGAGGGCGATGAAGGCGATCGCCCCGCCGATCAGGAACGGCCGGACCGACTGCTCGGTGCCGGGGATGTTCATCTTGGTCTCCCAGATCGCCAGGGCCGAGCCGAAGGTGGCGACGAAGATGGCGGCGACCATGACGATGTTGACCGCGGCCTTCTTGCCGCCGGTCATGATGCTCTCGCCCATCAGCTTCCTGTTGTTCATCATCATGAAGAAGGTGATGTAGGCGATGGGCAGCAGCATCATGCCGATCCGGCTGGTGGGGATCGCGAACCAGAAGCGCGATTCGGGGATGGGCCCCCAGATCAGCAGGAAACCCAGCGCGCCGGTGAAGGCGGGCATGTACGAGCCGACGCGGTGCATGACCCCGGCGTTCTGTGCGCCGAGTGCTTCGGTGAAGGTGAATCCATTAATCAGCATGAGGATGATGATGGTGGAGATCGCCATGCCGACAACACCGATACCGAAGACGTACTGCGCGACGGTCTTGTTGCCGGTGACGTTCTCCAGCGAGATCGCCAGCGCCCCCGAGTCGGACTTGATCGTCATGACGGCGAGCTGGCGGTCGGCGAGGTTGACCGAGTCTTCCGCGCGGGGAGCGGCGCCGTCCGGGCTGCCGCTGGGTGCGGAGCCAGTGAACGCGCCGAGGTTCTTGTCGTAGTCTTTCTGCAGCTTCTCAGTGATCGCGGTCGGCCCGCCTTCGCCGACCAGGCCCGGGTCGTACTGGGCATGAAACTGCGAGGCCGCGGCGATGACCACACAGCTCGTGGCCAGCAGGAACGGGACGAACAGGCCGGTCGCGAGGTCGAAGGTCGCCAGCCCGCGGAAGGCCTTGTCCCAGCCCTTGCGGAGCATCGAGTAGGGCAGCAGGAACGTCATGTTGATGCCCACGGCGGTCGCGGCGGCGGTGATCATCGTGTTCCGCTGGATCGTGACGATGTGGCGGGTCCAGTAGTCGGGGTCGGACGATGCGGCGATGTACGGCCGCAGCTGCTCGGCCG